>PHAZ01000311.1 GCA_002841825.1 Deltaproteobacteria bacterium HGW-Deltaproteobacteria-22
ATCGGCGGGAAACGCCAGCGCAGGACGGCGAAGAGCAGCCATGCACCGAGGAGCAGGATCCATGGCCGCAGCGCGTCCCGGCGGCAGCGCGAGGCGGCCGAGCCGAGGCCGATCCAGGCGAACAGGCCGGCGCAGAAGAACAGGGGGCCGAGCATGCGCTGCCACCAGGGGGAGGGCATGAAGCGGACCAGCATCATGGAGATGATCAGGGCCAGCAGGGAAAGCGGGATGGAGACCGATGGACGGGGCATGCCGGTCTACACGGGGATCCACTCGAGGTGGTTGGAATGATAGAACAGGACCTGATCACGAGGAATCGGGGAGAGACCCCTCGCGGCGGGCGCCGTTTGCAGGTCACCGACGATCAGGACCGTGTCGAGATGGGGATGCGTGTTTTCGCGATCCTCGCGGTGGATGTGGTCCCTGCAGTAGGGGCAGGGATCGTGGATTCCCTGGACATGCCGGTAGCCGCCGATGTCGTCCTGGGAACAATAGGCCATGAGCATGCGTCCGTTGGTCACGGTGAGGACCGCCGGGATGAACTCCTCCTCGACGTCGCGTGCCATCTGACGCCAGTTGCGGTAGGTCTGGGCCAGCGCGACGGCCACGGCCTGGTGATCGCAGTCGTAGGCGCCCAGCTGGCAGGTCTCCTTGAGAAAGACCAGGAACAGGTGGAACACGAGCTCCTGTTCGGTGTTGCCCGGGATGTTCCAGCGCAGGTCTCCCTTGATTGAGCTTTGCAGCCATTCCTTCATCCGGGCGTGGCGGGAGCTGCCGCCGAGCATGGAGAAGAACCAGTTGCGATAGCGGAACGGGGAAATGTCGCCGGGCGGGCGGCTCTCGTGGGCGATCTGGATGTGCGCCAGGCCGTACTCGGGATGCCAGTGCTGGATGGTCTCGAACAGGTCGACTTCATCCATCTGCAGGGGGCGGCGCTTGTGTTCGATCTCGTCGGGCGGGCGACACATGGCCAGGCCCCAGGAGTACGGGCCCTCGTGCGCCTTTCCACGGAACAGGTTGCGGTAGGGATACAGGGCGTGGGCGGTCAGTGCGGGCTGCGAAGAGCCGAGCGCGATGATCCTAGTCATCGACTTCACCGGATTTTTCTTTGGCCTGCTCAGTCTTTTCGGCTATTTCAGCAGGGGCGTCAGGCTTCTTTCCGAGGCCGGCAAGCAGCTCCTTTTCGACGACGGAGACAGGCTTGTCTTCGGTGTCGATACCCTCTTCCCGACGGAAGTCCTCAATCATTTTCTGCGTTTTTTTGTTGACGTGATAGGCTGCGTAACGTTTCAGAAGATAATAGCCCACCGCAGAGAACAGCGCGACGATGAGAAGGAATGTCCAGACGTGCGTATCCATCGATTTTAGGCCTTTCTGGCGAATCCGGAACGCGGCCCCGGTGCGCCGAAACAATACGGCAATCCAGTATATGGGTCAACCACGATCGTCTTGCTGCACTGTGTGTCTTCAGCGGGCAGCGGCGCGGGAGAATCGCCGGCGGGCGATGACGCGGGTGTTGCCGTCGGTGTCGACCGCGCGGATCTCCAGCAAATGGTTGCAAAAGGCCAGGTGGGAGAGGTCGAGGCTACCTGTGTAGCCCACTGCGGGGCAGTCGGAATAACCGGGATAGACCGCGCAGACGTCGGCCCGATCGCTGCCGGGTGTTAGTTGAACCGGCGGACAGCCGTCGATGACGGCTTCTACGGAGACCACCCCACGGTTGTCCAGCGCCCATCCCTGAACTGGGAGGGTGTCTCCGGTCACGGACTGGTCCGGTGCGGGGGTGTCGAGCACGCCGAACGGGGGCAGGTTCGCGTCCAGCCACGCGGCGTTGGACTCGATGGTCCCCCGGGCGCCGATGAGCAGGTATGAACGCGCCCGTACGGTGCCGTGCGCCGGGATCGCGAAGGGGAAGATCGCTCGGAAATTATTGAAGGGCAGGGCGCGGTTCTGCCAGCCCTGGAATGCGGTGAGGTGGTTCTCGTAGGAGAGCCCGACACCGTAGGTGAGGCCGTCGTCCTGCAGGGTCACCCAGCCGCCGGGACTGTCGAAGTTGCGATAGTAGAAGCCGTCGTTGGCCGGGATGTCGATGGCGATCTCGGTGCCGTCGGAGGCGAACAGGCGCCACAGGTCAGGGCCGTTCTGGCCGTTGGCGGTGTATACCGTGGGCAGCTCGTGGGCGGTGGATGCGTGGTCAAGATCGCCGAGGTTCTCGATCGTGTAGTCGAGCTCGACGATATGATAGGAGATGAAACGCAGGGTCTGGACGACTCGCACATCGGAGCGCAGGAAGGCGAGCGCAGGGTTGCCGCAGGCGTCCGAGACGCAGTCCTCCCGGTCCCAGTTCGGATTCCAGTGCAGCGGGTTGGTCGAGATGGTCAGCCGCCCGTCGGTGAAGTCCACGGTCTCAACGTCCGACCCGTTGTTGCAGCGGTTGCCGCCCTGCACGGGGTTCCATCCGAGGTAGGTGATGCTGTTGGCGCACTCCGTCGGCGTCGTGCGGCAGGAGGCATCGTGGGCGCAGTTCTGCATGGCTCGATCAGGGTCATAGAAGGCGACCTGCACCTCCCGGCCTGTGTCGTTGGCGTCGATGGTGTTGGTGTCATTGAGCCCAGGGGCGCCGTTGACCATGCCATAGAAGATGATGGTGCCGCCCCACTCTCGACGGGTGCCGACCTTCAGGGCGCCTGCGGCGTTGGTCACGTAGTCGTCGGTGAAGCCGTTGACGCCGGTGGTCTCGTAGGCACCGCCGGCCTCGCCCGCCAGGGGGGAGAGGGAGACCGGCTCGGGCACATCCACCACGGGACACTCGCCGAGGCACTCCGGCTCCAGGGAACAGTCCGGATCGGCGCAGTCGGCCTGACCGTCGCCGTCGTTGTCGATGGTGTCGGCGCAGCAGCGTTCGAAGCCGCCGCAGGTCCGGTCCGAGCAGAAGGTGTCCCCGGTGCAGGGGTCGTCGTCCTCGCAGGGATTGGTGTTGGGGATGTTCTCGCACACACCGTCGGAGGTGCAGAAGTCGTTGGTGCAGGGGTTCCCGTCGTCACATTCGACGCTCTCCGTGCAGGATGAGGTGACATCTTCTGTCACGTCAGAGCCGGCGTCGGTATTGGGTTCCCGCCCGCCCGCGCAGGCGAGGGTGGACAACAGAAGAGACAAGAGGATCAGAATTGACTGCCGTTTTCGCATGCGCCGATCAAAGCGCGAACGGGGTCGCTTGTCAACAGTTGGAATGAGCGCACGGCGGTCGATGCCGGCGGGACGGCGCCCCTGGAGATCCGGATTGGCACTTCAGGTCAGCACCTGGAGCCACATGGATCGGGCAAGGTCCGGATCGCGGGTGTCGGTGACCAGCACCCGGCCGTCGGCGAACAGCATGATGGTGTGCGGACCGCGTTGGGCGTCGCCGGGGGCGGTGACTTCCCAGACGCCGTCGTTGGGGTGCGAGCCTCCGGCTGCGAGGATGGCGCGGGTCCAGGCAACGTGGGTGGCTGCGTCGGGCCGCAGGTGGAACATCACCGCGTTGCGGGCCCACATGATGGTGAAGTCCGGGGCTGCAGGGCCGGCAAGAAACGGAAATTCCCTGTGGCCACAGCAGGGGCAGTCGGGATTGCGCCGCAGCGGGATGCGCCGCAAGAAACCTGCCCACACGTCCAGAACCCGGACCGCGCAGTCCTGGTCGTCGGGGTTCACCAGCGCCCGGAGGGCGAGCGTCACCTGCTGGCTCGCGATGGTCGTCACCGTGGTCGAGAGCACGCCGACTTCGGCGATGGTGGGCAATTTTGAGGCGTCCGGTGCGGTCGGTATCAGGCAGCGAAAGCAGGGGCCGGCGTCAGGTGCCACAGGCATGACGGTGCCCTCCATGCCCAGGACCCCCCCATAGATCCATGGAATTCCCGCCTCCACACAGGCGTCGTTGAGCAGGTAGCGCGTCTCGAAGTTGTCGGTGGCGTCCATGACAAGGTCGGCCCGCCTCACTAAACCCCGTACGTTTTCCGGCGTGAGATGCAGGACTTCGGGCACGATCTCGACCCCTCGGCCTTGGGCCGGTGCATGCGTGCGTCCTCCTCGTCAAAGCAGATCTGTCGTTGCAGGTTGGACAGTTCGACGACATCGCGGTCGACGATGATCAGGCGTCCAACGCCTGCGCGTACGAGCAGCTCGGCCTGTACGGTGCCCAGCGCGCCGCATCCCACCTGCAGCACGGTGGCTGCCCGTATGCGGGCCTGTCCGGCTTCGCCGATCAACTCACAGGCGACTTGTCTGGCATATCGTGGGGTGGTCTCTGTCATGGTGCAACTCCAGCAGGGAATCGGGTCTGTAAAATTCCCGGCTTAGATGGGCCTCTTCGCGGTGAACAGGACCGTTGCTATCTTTCCCTGCAGTGAGGAGAGCAGGCGCTGGGTGTAGGTGGACGAGATCGACGGGCTGCAGTCACAGCAGCCGGATTCGCATTCATCCGCATCCTTCGGTGTGCCGACCAGGGCCTGCAACTGGACCGTCGAGTAGACGTGCATCGAGAGCGCCCTGGCGCCGGTGAGGCCGGCACGCGTGAGACCGTCAAGGTAGTCCTGGACGGGGACCGCGCCAGCGATGCAGGAGGCATACATGTGCATGCTGCGGCGCGCCCATGCTGGCATGTCCTCGGCCGTGATGTCGGAGACACGGATCTGTCCGCCGGGCCGCAGCACACGGAACAGTTCGGACCATACGCGGTTCTTTTCGGGTGACAGGTTGATCACGCAGTTGGAGATGACCCAGTCGACAGAGGCGTCCTCGACCGGCAGATCCTCGATCGTACCCAGACGCAGCTCGACGTTGGAGTGCCCCGCTGCATTGACGTTCGCACGCGCCTGGTCCAGCATCCGCTGCGTCATGTCCACGCCGATGACGCGGCCCGTGGGGCCGGTCTTCCCGGCGGCCAGCAGCAGGTCCAGTCCGGCGCCGCAGCCCAGGTCCAGCACTGTCTGACCGGGCTGGATTTCCGCAACGGAGACGGGATCGCCGCAGCCGAAGGTCGTGTTCCGCAGGCCGGCGGGGAGCATGGAGAACGCGGCCTCGTCGTAGCCGGCCAGACCAGCCGTGGAGCCGCCCGAGCAGCAGCCCGTCGACGTTCCACAGCAGCTCGATGCGGTGCCGCAGTCCCCGGCTCCGCAGTCCCCGGTGGCGCCAAGAGAGACGGCCTCGGCGTAAAACTCGGAGACCTGCCTGCGGACGGCGTCTGGGTCGGGCTTCCATATGACCTCCAGCCTGGATTTGATTTCATTGGCCGTGCGGAAGAACGCATTCAGTTTTTCCGCCGGAGAACCTTCCGTGCCGGCCGGATCAGTCAATCCCCAGTGGAGCCGGCGCGCCTTCCCGAGGAAAACAGGGCAGACCTCCTCGTCACAGAGCGTGATGACCGTGTCCACCTGTGCGGGGTCAATCGTGTCCACGCTTTTGGGCGATTGCGCTCCGGCGTCGATGGCCATCGCAGCGAGCACCCTGGTCGTCTCCGGGCGGATGGGCGCAGGTGAGCTGCCTGCGGAGAGGATCCGCACGCTGGCAGGGGCGATCGACCGTGCAATCCCTTCGGCGAGCTGGCTGCGCGCCGAGTTGGCCACGCACAGGAAGAGCACGCCTTCGGGTTTCAGTTGCCGCAGGATGGCCGCCTCGATCAGCCACCGGGGTGGCACACCGGCCACGTCACGATACTGACGAACTGCGAACAATGGGTCATGTCCCGGGCCATCGCTGGGTTTTCCGGGCCCCTCGAGGTCGCGGCCGTCGACGAGGATGGTCGGGGAGCCCCGGAGGCCGGCTTCGGCCGCCTTCTTGAAGGTCCGGATTTCACGGCGCTCGAGGAGGGCCTCGGGGACGAGGTTCCGTCCGACCTCCTGAAGGAGGCTCCAGGTGCTCTCGGCGTTCGGATCGTCGGTGGAGAAGAGCAGTTCGATTTTCATGGGAAGCTAGCCTTCCGTGGCGGGTGCGGCCGCCGGATCGTGGTTTGGAAACCAGGTTTTGGTGCGAACGCAGAAACGCACAAGCGCGAGCATCACCGGCACCTCGATGAGCACGCCGACGACCGTCGCCAGCGATGCCCCGGAGGAGAGGCCGAACAGCAGCGTGGCGGTGGCGATGGCGACCTCGAAGTGATTCGAAGCGCCAATCAGCGCCGACGGGGCGGCGTCCTCGTAGGACAGGTTCAGCCGTCGCGCCAGGAAGTACCCGAGCCCGAAGATCAGCACCGTCTGCAGGAATAGCGGAATCGCGATCCACAGGATGGTCAGGGGGTTGTTGGCGATGACGTCTCCCTTGAACGAGAACAGCAGCACCAGCGTGAGCAGCAGCGCGACGATGGTGATCGGCGAGAGCAGGTGCAGAAACTTGCGCTCGAACCAGTCTCGGCCCAGGAAGCGGATGATCAGCTTACGGGAGATGTAGCCGGCCACCAGCGGCAGCGCGACGTACACTGCGATCGAGAGCAGCAGCGCCTGCCAGGGAACCGGGATACGGCCCACGCCCAGCAGGAAGCCGCCCAGCGGACCGTAGAGCACCAACATGGTCAGGCTGTTGATCGCGACCATCACCAGGGTGTGGCCGGGGTTTCCGCCGGAGAGGTGACCCCAGACCAGCACCATGGCGGTGCAGGGGGCGATGCCCAGCAGGATGCATCCGGCCAGGTACGAACGCCACAGCGGCACGGCGAGCATCTTCAAACCGTCGTGCATCACGACGGTGCCGACCCCGTAGGTCTGTCCGGGTTCAAGGTTCACGCCCAGCGGCAGCCGGACCAGGTCGACTGCGTCGGTGCCGATTAGCCCTACAAAGACGGTGCCCAGGAAGAACAGGGAGATCGCATACATGGTGAATGGCTTGACCGCCCAGTTGATGAAAAGGGTGAGCCCGACGGGCTTCGCGCTCCTGCCGGCCTTGACGACCTCGCCGAAGTCGATCTTGACCATGATCGGGTACATCATGAAGAAAAGGCAGATCGCGATGGGGATGCTGATCACCGGGGCCCCGCCCACGTCGATGCTCAGGCGGTCGAGGGTCAGAGCGAAAGCGGGGGCGATCTTTCCGAGCAGGATGCCCGCTCCGATGCACAGCAGGAC
>PHAZ01000312.1 GCA_002841825.1 Deltaproteobacteria bacterium HGW-Deltaproteobacteria-22
CGACCTTCACGGGGAAGCCCGACATGCGCTCGGTGAACGTGCGCAGGTGCTGCTCCACGAGCAGGGTCGTGGGGGCCAGCAGCGCCACCTGACGGCCGCCGGCGACCATGGTGAAGGCCGCGCGCAGGGCGACCTCGGTCTTGCCGTAGCCGACGTCGCCGCAGATCAGGCGGTCCATGGGCTTGTCCCCGGTCAGGTCGGCCAGCACGTCGTCGATGGCCCGCTCCTGGTCGGCGGTCGCCTCGTACGGGAACGTCGCCGAGAACGACAGGATCATCGGATCGTCGGGCGACAAGGCCACCGGCGGGCGGCTCTCGCGCATGGTCGCGGACTGCAGCAGCTTCTCGGCCAGGTCCCGCACGCGCCCGGAGACCTTCTTCTTGGTGGCCGTCCAGGTCTTGCCGCCCAGCTTGTCGAGCTTGATCTTCTCGGCCGGACCGCCGCGGTAGGGCGACAACTGGGAGACGCGGTACACGGGCAGATACAGGCGGTCGCCGCCCTCGTACTCCAGCAGCAGGTAGTCGCCGGCGACGCCGCCCGGGCTCTCGCGGAACAGGCCGCGGAACAGGCCCACGCCGTGGAGCTGGTGCACCACGGGCTCGCCCTCGACCAGCGCCTCCATGGAGGCCAGCGCGGGCCGCGCACGTCCCTTCCTGGGGGTGCCCGAGCGCGACTTGACGCCGAAGAACTCCTCCTCGGTGATCACCGGCGGCAGGTCCAGGCTGTCATAGCCGCGCCGCAGGTGCCCGCGCCGCAGCGTGACCGTGCCGGGCTCGAGCAGGGAGAACAAAGGCTCCTCGGCCGGCGGCGCGCGCAGGGGGAAGCGGGACTCCTCCAGGATCTTCGCGATGGCGGAGTGCTTCGGATCGTCGACGGTCAGGAACACGGGTGAGCGGCCCGCATCAAGATGGCCGCGCAGCAGCTCGCGCAGGGGCTCCAGCGGCTCGCCGTGGGCCGGCTGCGGGACGTGCAGGCGGCAGTCCAGCTCGGTGACGCGACCCTCCCCGCCGTCCCCGACGCGACCCTCACCGTCGTCCCAGTCGGGCGGCACCCCCGGGTGCATGCGCCAGGTGTCGAAGTCCGAGAGCCCCCAGTCGTCGCCGGTGAGCAGGCAGTCCGCGGGCGGGAACGCCAGCAGCCGGTCCGCGATGCGCGCGTCGTGGCGGGCGCCCTCCTCCTCGAGCATCTGCTGGTGGGCGAACCGCAGCGCGTCGGGGTTCTCGAGCACCACCCTGGTGGCCGCCGGCAGGTAGTCCGCGATGGGGACGAGGCGCTCGTGGTAGAGCGGCACCAGGGCCTCCATGCCGAAGAAGTCCTCGCCGGCCTCGATGCGCTCGAGGATCATGCGGCTCTTGGTGGAGGGGAAGGCCGAGCGGTCCGCCAGACGGTACAGCCGCTCGCGCAGGCCCGCCGGGTCCCCGAGCACCGCCTCGCGCACGGGGTGGATCGTCAACTCCCCGAGGGGCAGGTAGCGCTTCTGGGTCTGGGCGTCGAACAGGTGCACGTGCTCGATCTCGTCGTCGAAGTACGTGATGCGCGCCGGGGACGGCAGCGACGGCACGAACACGTCGAGGACCTGCCCGCGCTGGGCGAAGGTGCCCTCGTCCTCGACCACCTCGGCGCGGGCGTAGCCGGCCTCCTGCAGCCGCCTTCCGAGCTCGGCCAGCGGGAAGCGCACCCCCGGCCCGACGAGCACGCACAGGGCGTCGAACACCGCCCGGTGCAGGGTCCGCCGTGTGAGCGCGGCCACCGACGCCACGAGCACCTGCGGCAGGTTGCCGAAGTGCAGCTGGGCCAGCAGGGACATGCGCGCGTGCAGCACCGACGGATCCGAGAGCACCTCGAGGTAGCAGCTCTCGGGGGACGGCAGCCAGGAGACCTTCGGCGGGGAGGCCGGGTCGCCGGGCGTCACCGGACCTCGACCCAGGGCGCACTCGCAGGCGAAGAAGCACTCCTGCGCGCGGGCCTCGTCGGCGGTGACGATCAGCGTGAAACCCCGGGGCGCGACCTCGCGCGCGGCCCAGAACGCGACGAACGCGCCCTCCTGGGCCCCGTACAAATCCCGTGGAAAGTCTCGTGAGCTCATGGACTGGTGTTGGTCTTCATCCAGTTGAGGAAGGAGGTGACCGAATCGGTCCACATGGACTCGGGCCAGGCCTTCGAGAACGCCCCGAAGGCGGCGGTGGCGGCGGTCCAGCCGCCGGACCACTCGATCAGCGCCTTGTGGAACGCCAGCATCTCGGGATCGTGGCGGTACCATTCATGCTCGCTGGAGGGGAACGTCACGGTCCGGTCGGCGCACCTGCGCTCGAGGATCTGCTCCCACGTGCAGGGCAGCGGATCCATCGAGGCCATCAGGGTCCCGTTGTCGAGCCACTTCAGCAGCCCGTAGGCGACCTTGTAATGTCCGCCCTTGAGCTGGATCTCGGCCATGCACAGCAGCGTGAACATGTACAGATCGCGCTTCTGGGCGCCGCGGAGCCCGATGAACTGGGTGTGGCTGGTCTCCAGCAGCGTCAGGGCCCGCCGGAAGTACTGGTACGCCTGGTCCAGCACGCCGTAGCGCAGCAGGTGGTGGCCCAGGATCAGCGACAACTGGAAGCGGTCCGCGGGCGTGAGGTACAGCGTGTTGAACAGGATCAGCGCCTGCTCCATGTCGCCGTACTTGAAGGCCTCGAAGAAGCGCAGAAACGACACGCGCACGTCCTCGATGCGCTGCTCGTGCAGGATCGGCGAGCTCTCGAGGAAGATCCGCAGGTAGGTCTCCAGGAACAGGCCGTCCTTGCTGGCGGGCGCGAGTTGATTGGCGCGGCGCGCGAGCTTCAACTGGCCTTCGTCGACGCGGTGCAGCAGCATCGCACGGATCTGGTTGCGGATGAAGAACGCCTCGGGCAGGCGGTGGGTGAGCTGGGGCATGAACTTCTGCCACTCGGGCAGCAGCGACGGATCCTTGGTCTCCTCGACGGCGGGCTTGAGCTGGCCCACCAACAGGCCGCCCCGCACCGGTGGCGGCGGCACACGCCGCAGGACGCGTGAAGAAGGCGGCGACACCGGCATCGGCACGGGCTGGGTGACGATGGGCTGGAACAGGAGGCAGAGCAGCGTGACGAGCATGGTCACTTCCCGTCTTCGAAGGCGATCAGGACGTCGCGAACCTCGGCGGCCACCGCGTCGGACTCCAGATCGAGGAACAGTTCGTGCCCGGAGCTGCTGTACCAGGACACCGACTTGCGCTCGGAGCGGGCCGTCTCCAGCACGAAGCGCGTGGCCGACGGCGGGATGACCTTGTCCTTGAGCGAGTGGATCAGGTGCACGGGCACCGTCAGGTCCTTCATGCGGGAACGCACCTCGCGCGAATAGGCGTACAGTTCAGCGAAGGTCAGGGTCGGGAACTTCTTGTAGTTGGTGTCAACCTTCTTGCGCAGCTCCTGATCGGTGAACGCGTTGGGCGACGGGAACGTCTTGACGACCTTCCCGACGTACTTCGACATCGGCGACAGCGGGTTGGCGAACGCCAGGGCCGGCGCGGCGCCGATGACGATGGCCACCTTGCCCGGAAACCGGATCGCCAGGTCCAGCGCCACCAGCCCGCCCATGGAGAGCCCGACGACGGCCACGGGGCCGCCATGCTTTTCGATGAGTGCCTCCAACGCGCGGCGCCCGTCCTCGAACCAGTCGGCCGCCTTGACGCCCCGCAGGTCCTGCCACTTCGTGCCGTGCCCGCGAAGGATCGGCGTGGCGACCTCGAAGCCGGCCGCACGCAACGCCTCGGCGGGCTTCTTCACGCAGTCGAGGCTCGAGGTGAATCCATGCAGCAGCAGGACGGGCATTTTCCGCGTCATCGTGTCTTCCGTTCCGGCCGTCGACTCCCACGGCCGGGTAAAACCCTACACGACCCATATACAATTGTAAAGAGCGCGCTTTGCCCGCTCCAGGGCGATCGAGTTCTAATTTTTCTGGACAAGGAGATCAAAGTCTGATCCATTGTGGCCGCTAATGGATAAGTAAT
>PHAZ01000313.1 GCA_002841825.1 Deltaproteobacteria bacterium HGW-Deltaproteobacteria-22
CGAAATCACCTGCGCGCAGTTCGATCTCCTCTTCGGGGAGCCGGCCTGCCGCGCAGACTGCTCGGATCAGATGGGCACCTGCTCGGATTTCGTCGTGTTCGGAAGCCCGGCAGACGATGCCGTCAAAGGGATGGCCATCGACGCCTCGGACCACGTCTACGTCACCGGGCATTATTCTGACAGCGTCGACGGGAGCACCCCGTCCATGGAGGCCTTCCTGGCGAAGTACGATTCGGAGGGCCAGCAGGTCTGGTTCCGGCAGTGGGGCTCCGACTGGCATGACTTCGGCGACGCAGTGGACGTCGATCCCTCCGGCCGCACCTTCATCGCGGGCACGACCAGCGGCAGCTTCACCGGCGCATTGAACCCGCGGGGCGTTCATACATTTCTTTTATATGCTCGCGGGCTCTGAACGCGCCCTTGGGCAGACTATTTGCAGCCGGGGAAGGAATCCACGAACTTGATCTTGTAGTCAGGGAAGCTCTCGACGAGCTTGACCTTGTAGTCAGGGAAGGAGTCGACGATCTTCCACTTGCCCGGGGCGTCGGGGAAGGAATCGACGATCTTCACCTTGATGTCGGGGAAGGACTCGACGACCTTCACCTTGACGTCAGGGAAGCTCTCGACGTACTTGATCTTGCCGTAGAGCTTGCACTTGTCGGGGACGCCGGCGGCCCAGGCGTCCTGGCACGCCTTGAGCTCCACCCCGAAGCGCTCGGATTTTGTCAGGTCACGGCCGGGATGCCGGGACGTGGTCGACAGTTGCAGGAAGAACATGCCCGTGAAAGCGAACAATCCCAGAACCCATTTCATATGGCACCTCCATCGGGCGTTGCCCGGCAATACCGTCACTCTAGCCCAATGACGGACGATTGCCATCAATTTTTATTCTTGGGAAAAAGGATGGGATTTTAGAAGAACGCCTGAACGCCCAGGTAGCCGATCTCCACGATGAAGCTGTTGTAGTTCATTCCGGCCGGGTGGTCGTTGTCGCGCCAGATCTTCGAGAAGCGGGCACCGACGTCGAGGGCGACGCTGCGAGAGAGCGGGATCAGCACGCCCAGGGGCAGAGAGAAGCCGACGTCGATATTGTCCTGGTCATTGGCGTCGTAGTTGGTGAAGTACAGGCCGCCCTCGATCCCCAGATAGAAGTGCAGAAATGCCAGCGGCTGGTACATGCGGATGCCGCCTGACATGTTGAAGCGGCTATATTCCGTGGTGTCACCCGAAACCGACTGGAAGCCGACCGAGCCCACCATGGCCATGTAGGATTTCATGAAATAGCTGAACTGTGGCAGGAAACTGACGGTCTTCACCGTGGCGTCGGGGGTGGGCGAGGGAAAATCCATGCTGTGGGTCTGGAAGGAGATGACGCCGCCGGCGCTCATCGTCCCAGGGTTCATGATCATGGCCGACTGCGCATGAGCTGTGACTGGAATCAGAAGAAGGGCAAAAATGATGAGATGACGCATGGGAATCCTCCGGAAAAGATGGTTGTTCAAGCTGGCACGAAAATCAAGCCAGGTGGTGGATACGGTAACCATGGAAACGGAGATGACAAGACGAAGTTGAAAAAGAATATCAGAAGGTGCCCTTGACCTTGAACTGGAACAGGCCCAGGGTCTGGATCAGTTCGGCGTAGGGAACCTTCGCGGAGACCAGGATCTCGGTGCCCGTGCGGTTCAGGTTGAGGCGCCCCAGCAGGGATGCGGCCAGTTGCATCTTGGGGTCCTTGGCGTTGGCCACGGCGTTCTTCCGCGCCGCCAGGCCGCTCGACAGCACGTTGAACACGGTCGTCGCCATGGGCTCGCTGGAGAACTGCAGCAGTCCGTTGAGCTCGAGGGAGTCGCCCGCGGGGGCGAAGGAGACCAGCATGAGCTTCATCCCGGTGGGCATGGGGAAGATGTCACCCACGGCACCCACCAGCAGCGCGTAGCCTGTAGGCAGCCGCTTCTCCAGGGACGACAGTTCGGCGGGGAAGTCCAGCTTGTCCCAGCCCCGGGAGACGCCGCGCACGAGCCGCTCCCCCGGGGAGGACAGCGACAGCGTAAGGTGCGGGCTTTTGAGCCACCGCGTGCCGCCTTCGGTCACCACGGTGTACTGCTCCTTGCCGAACTCGGTCTCGAGGCAGGTGATGACCTTGGCGGGGTCGAACATGCCGCCGAGGGTGACCGATCCGGCCGGGTGGGAGCGCACCTTGGGTGGGAGCACGGCCGTGAGGCGATCCATCGTGGTGAACGGATCAGCGCCGCAGGCGATCAGGCGCCCGAGGTAGCCCTGCTTCTGGGCCAGTTCGCGGAACTTCGGGACGTTGGCCTGCACCACCGCTAGGCCGCGCATGACGGTGAAGTCGATCTTGAAGTAGAACGTCCCCTTGGCCTCGCCGGAGATCGGTTTCGGTGCCGGTTTGGCGTCCGGCTTCGCGTCTGTCTTCGCATCCGGTTGCATGGCGGGGACGGGCGTCTTCTGGTCGGCGGCGGGCTTCGTGCCGTCGGCGGGCTTTTCGGGCTTCACGCGCTCGCAGGCGAAGGCGGCGAGCAGCACGATGGACAACATCAGCAAAGATAAGCGGGGAAAGAGATGGGGCATCGAAAACTCCTGGGGTCCGGGACCGGATTTTTCAGGATTTCACCGTTGAAGTAAAGTAAAAAGGCAGTGGACGGGACTACGGGACACGGACGATGCGGACCAGGCCGTGGCCCGGACGCACGCCATCCTCGCCCTGGGGATTGGCGCCGCCGTTGTAGGAATAGCCGCCTTCGCCCGGAACACCGCCGATGGAACCGCCACCGTTGCCGCCCTGATAGCCGCCGCCGCCACCGCCGCCGTTGCCGCCGTTGCCGCCACCGCCGAAGCCGCCCAGGCCCGAGTCCACGCACTGGGACGGACGTTCGGTGGAGTCGCCGAGTCCACCGAGGATGAACGCCTGACCGCCGGTGGGCGAGCCGTTGGTGTGGAAGCCGCCGCCGGGGCTGCCGTCGCCGCCGCAGCCGCACCACAACCCATCATTGCCGCCGGCGCCACCGAAGCCGCTCCCGGTGGCTGCCTTCCCGATCATGGTGGGATAGACCGCGGGGCCGCAGTTGCCCGCCGCGCCACCGCCACCGGCCACAATCAAGGGCGTGTCGTCGGACAGGGTGACGAAGGAACCGCCGCCGCCGCCGACATCGTAGTTGGTGCCGTCCTTGCCCTTCTGGCCGACCAGGATCTTGAGGACCTGGCCCGCTGTCAACGAGAACGTGCCCTTCACTCTGGCGCCGTTGCCGCCCACGCCAAAGTTGTGGTTGCCGCCCTGGGCGCCCCAGACCTCGATGGTGTAGTCGCCGGTATCGGGCACGGTCCAGTACTGGATTCCAGAGGTGATGGTGACGTTGCCGTTGAGGGCGGTCGCAGCATACGCCGTGTCGCACTGCGCCTGGGAGGGGCCGGTGTTGCCGGTCTGGGCGCAGTTGGTGAAGGTGACGTCCACGAAGTCGAAGCAGTCGGAGCGATCAATCAGGCAGTCCAGCGCACCGCAGGCCAGGGTGCCCGCGTCGAAGCCTTCGTCCACACAGGTGAGGCTGTCGACGGTCGTGTCGCATTCCTCCTCCGAGGCGAAGAGCACGCCGTCGCCGCAGTAGCCGGTGAGGACGCCGGCCTGCTCGGTGCAGTCGGCGGCGCAGACGGTGCAGGACTGTTCGCCGTACAGGCAGGTCTCGGTGACGGTGTTGCCGTCGTCGCAGTCCTCGGCGCCGTTGAGCAGGTTGTCGCCGCACCAGCCGACGATCGCGCCGGACTCTTCGGTGCAGTCTGCGGCGCAGACGGTGCAGGACTGTTCGCCGTACAGGCAGGTCTCGGTGACGGTGTTGCCGTCGTCGCAGTCCTCGGTGCCGTTGAGCAGGTTGTCGCCGCACCAGCCGGTGAGCACGCCGGGTTGCTCGGAGCAGTCTGCGGCGCAGACGGTGCAGGACTGTTCGCCGTACAGGCAGGTCTCGGTGACGGTGTTGCCGTCGTCGCAGCGGCGCAGACGGTGCAGGAGGTCTCGTCGATGGCACACAGCTCCGTGATGACGTTTCCATCGTCGCATTCCTCGGGGCCGTTGACCTCGCCGTCGCCGCAGACCCCGGTCACCAGACCCGGGCGGAGCAGGCAGGTATCCGCACAGACCTGGCACGAGGTCTCACCATATGCACAGGCCTCGGTGACGGTGTTGCCGTCGTCGCAGGACTCGCCAGGGTCGAGGATGCCGTCGCCGCAGCCGGAGTTGTTGCCGTTGTTGCTTGAGGTGTCGTCACAGGCGCCGAAGCCTGCAACCCCAAGGAAAATCAGGCACAGAGAAATGAAAATCCGTTTCAAAATGTTCCTCCAGGAAAAAGGTCAGAAATATTATGGGTAAGGATGGCACTAGCGTCAACCATGAATCTTGCATGTTTCCCGCGTCCTGCCGTTCTGGTACAAACACGCCCATGACCCCCCCCGCCTTCGCACCGGACAAGACCGCCACCTGGCAGGGCGTCCTCGCGATCCTGCTGTGGAGCCTGACGCTGGGCCTGTCACGCAGCCTCATCGAGCGGGTCGGTCCGCTGACGGCGGCGGTCGCGGTGTACCTCGTCGCCGGCGGCGTCAGCCTGGCCCGGCTGGCCGCGCGCGGCCGGATCAGGCGGCCGTACGAACCTGGCGGTGCCTGGCGTTTCCTGCTGTGCGGCGCGCTGTTCGTCGGCTACATGCTGGCCCTGTACCTGGCTGTGGGCGGCGCCGTCTCCCGCGAGCAGGCCCTCGAGGTCGGTCTGCTCAACTATCTGTGGCCGGTGCTCACGCTGCTGGGGACGGTCCTGTTCCTCGGGAAGAAGGCGCGCGGCGTGCGGCTGGCAGTCGGCACGGTCCTGGCGCTGGCGGGCATCATGCTGACGCTGGCCCCGTCCGGCGCCGTCCCGTTCGCCGATGCTGCGCGGGCGCCCCTGGTGCCGGTGCTCGGACTGGCGGCGGCCGTCGCCTGGGCCGCGTACTCGATCCTGGTGCGCAGGTTCGCCGAGGGCAGTGACCCGGAATGGGACACCACCGGGGCCGGAGCCGTGGCGTGGTACCTCGTCGCCGTGGCGCTGACGCTGCTGGTACCTGCGCTGCTGGCCGACGAGCCGCGCGTGTTCTCTTTGGCGGCGCTGGCCGAGATCGCGCTGCTGGGGCTGTCCACCTCGGTCGCCTACGCCTTCTGGGAGCGCTCCATGGCCCATGGCCGCGTCACGGTCGTGGTCGCCTTCTCCTACCTGACGCCGCTGCTCTCCACGCTCTTTTCGGCCGCCTACCTCGCGGTCCTGCCTCCGGCGTCGCTTCAGCTCGGCTGCGTCCTGCTCATCGCCGGCTCCATCACGAGTTGGAGCTCGGTCAGCGAAAAATAAATAATGAAATTTATATTGACAATTTACAGGCATGCCAATTAAATATTTGCACTTCATCGACCATCCAGGCCTTTTTTTTAAAGGAGAAAGAGCCATGCCACACCGCCTGGTGCTGGGGTAACAACAGCAGCGGCCAGCTCGGTGACGGGACAACCACTAACAGATATAGCCCGATCCAGGTCCTGTTCGGGAACGACCTCGCGCCCTGATCCACGCCGTTGATTTCCGGCCGGCCCGGTGACGTCCCGTGGTATGAATCCCTTTCCGCCCTGAAGGCGAAGGCTTCGACTGGAGGAAACCATGGACATCAACGCTTTTTCAAAGACCCCCTCGTGCCGGCATGGGTGGTGGCTGCTGGCCGTCCTGCTGCTGCTCCCGACGCCGGCCCTGGCGCAGTCGTCCACGCTCGTCGGGCCCCGGGCCCGCATGGGCGGGCGCTACGACAACATCCGCATGTGCGTGGCGACCCCCGCGGGCGTCAACGGTGGCCCGGCCATGGACATCTCGGCGTTCTTCTCCTGGTCGGTCGGGCAGGGGACACGCCTCGAGTTCGACCTCCCCGTCATGCGCCCGATCCTGTTCGGCGCCGCCTTCCGGATGCTCCAGTTCGAGCCCTCCGTCGGGCTCTCCTTCGAGCTGACGCGGACCCCGAAGTCGGTGCTGCGCGCCGGACCCCTGGCCGGGATCTCCCTGCACTACGGTCCCGACGTGGACTCGGAGTCCTCGGGGGACGGCCGCACGGCGTCCTTCTTCGCCCTGGGACCCATCGGCGGCGCCAACGCGAGCCTCACGTTCCTGCGTCCCCGGGGGCGGTTCGACGTGCAGGTCGGCCTGACCCTCTATGCCACGCGCCTGGTGGCCGTGGACGATCCAGCCAATCACACGGGGTTCGTGCTGGGCGGCTCCCTGGACATCGGTCTGCTGTTTCACTAAAGGCCGATCGTTTCGATATTACTTGCACATGTCGTTGCTGCAACCGGTGGTGAGAAAAAGGCAGGTGCTCCTGCAGGCGAGGGTGCCACCGCAATAGCCCAGATCCGTGCAGGTCATGCCACCGAGCTCGGAGCCGTCGCAGGTCTCCCCGTCGGAGGTCTGGATGATCCCGTCTCCGCAGCGCCCGGCGGCCACACATGAGGCGAGGTTCAAAGTGCATCCGTTGGTGCAGGCCAGGGTGCCGCCGTAATAACCCAGGCTGAGGCAGGTCTGACCGTTGAGATTGGCGCCGTCGCAGGTCTCCGCGTTGGAGGCCTGGATGATCCCGTCGCCGCAGCGCCCGGCGGCCTCGCAGGAGGCGCGGTCGAAGGTGCAGTCGGTGGCGCAGGCCAGGTCGCCGCCGTAATAGCCCAAGCTTTGGCAGGTCTGGCCGTCGAGATTGGCGTCGTCGCAGGCTTCACCTACGCCCAGCGTGCCATCACCGCATGGTTCCACGAGGAAGCACCGTTCCGTGTTCCAGGTGCAGTCGGCCGCACAACTCAGGGTTCCCCCCAGAAACCCCAGCGTCGCGCAGGAGGCGTCACCGAGATTGGCGCCATCGCACGGCTCCCCGGGCTCCCGGGATGAATTGCCGCAGGTGGCCCCAGGTTGATCGGGGATGTCCATGAGCACCCGGCATCCCGTGACCGGAGGCAGGACGAGGAGAAATGCACAGAGTGTCCAAAGAGTACGGTTCATCGCTGACACCTCTGTACATCCATCCCACAATTGCGGCATGAATGCAAACGGTGGTTCGATGATCCGCGATCCAATGCTGGTCGGCCTGCCGTCACATGGACCGCCGGTTTTCCGGGGCCGGTTTTCCTCTCGGCTCAACTAACGCTTGCCTTTTCCCGCGATTCTGAGTAAGTCCGCAGGACCCACGTAATAGCCCGCCGCTGGCGCGGGCCGGGAGTGTCCCATGCGTCTTCTCACCGTCTGGCTGGTTTCGTTGCTGCTGGCAGCCTGCGTCAAGCCGGCCGACCGGGATCCCTCTGCGCAGCCCGGCGCCCCGGTCATGGCCGCCGCAGGCATGTCCGCAGAGGAGG
>PHAZ01000314.1 GCA_002841825.1 Deltaproteobacteria bacterium HGW-Deltaproteobacteria-22
AGGCCGGTGCCCGCATCGCAGGCGCTGCCCATGACCGGGTCGCACTCGGATGTCTCGTCGTAGCCCGAGCCGTCGGCCCGGCAGGTGAGGGAGGTGTTTCCATCGCAGGCGTTGCTGCCCGGCGTGCACAGCACGCAGCCCAGGCCGTTGGCGCAGACGCCTGGGTCGCACTCGGTGTCGTCCTGCCACTGCAGGCAGCCGTCGCCCACGTCGGTGCAGGTCTGGAGCATGGTACCCGCGCACTGGTTCGTGAGCGCCGTGGTGCAGGTCGAGACGCAAGGCGTGTAACACTCGGCGGTGCCGCCCTCGTCGTCGCAGAGCTGGGTCGTGTCGTCGCAGTCGGTCCCGTCGCGCCACTGCAGACAGCCGTCGCCCACGTCGGTGCAGGTCTGGATCAGGGTGCCGGCGCACGCGGTGGCAGACTCGGTGACGCAGTTGGAGATGCATTCGGAGACGCACTCGGGGGGGTCAGTGGAATCGTCGCAGAGCTGGGCAGTGTCGTCGCAGTCGTTCTGCAGGGACCAGGCCAGGCAGCCGTCGGCGTCGGCTTCACAAGTCATGATCGCCGTGCCGCTGCACACCGACACGCCCTCGGCGCAGGCATCGAGGCAGTCGCAGGACGGGGTGTTGTCCGTGGTCACGCAGTCCTGGTTGTTGCCACAGGTCGCCGTGGTGCTCCATACCAGGCAGCCGTCGGCATCGGCGGTGCAGGCCTGGATGGCGGTTCCGGCCAGTCCACACTGCAGATCGCCTTCGGCATCGCACCGCACTGCCGTGGAGAGGGCTTCACAGGGGTCCTCACCGGTCTTGTTCCCACCGGAGTCGGAACATCCGACGGCGCTGACGGCCAAAATAAAAAATAAAATGTTTGTTAATTGTTTCATGATATGCTCCTCAGGCTGCGGGTGCTTGGAAATGGCGCCAGCAGCCCGCAGGCAGCCCTGCCCATTCCGGTTCGTCCATCAGAACTGCAATATTGTGGAAATGAAACCGTAAGTCAAGGGCGAGGTTGCAGGGGGGCAACAAGCGGCACCAGCATGTCCTTCATCCTTGACTTTGCAGGCCTTGAAATGATACTCAGCTTGTTTTTGAGGCCCCATGGTTTTTGCGGATTTACTCTTTATCTATTTATTCCTGCCGACCGTGCTGGGTTTTTACTATCTGCTTCAGGCGCAGGCAAGAAATATTATTCTTGTAGCCGCTTCCATAATATTTTATACATGGGGCGAACCCGTCTGGGTAATATTGTTAATATTCAGCGCAACGGTTGATTTTCATTGCGGGAAATTCATCGCTTCCAGGGACGATGCCCGTGGACGTCGCCTGGGCCTGGTCATTTCCCTGGTCTCCAATCTCTCCCTGCTGGCGGCCTTCAAGTATTCCGGCTTCCTGGTGACCAACATCAACGCACTCACGGGGGCCCGGCTGCCGGTTCCCCATTTCTCCCTTCCCATCGGCATTTCCTTCTACACGTTTCAGACCATCTCCTACACGGTCGACATCTACCGGGGAAGAGCATCGGTCCAGAAGAGTTTTCTTCAATTCCTGCTCTTTGTCTCGCTCTTTTCCCAGCTCATCGCGGGACCGATTGTCCGCTATACGGACATCGCCAGGGAGCTCGCGAGCCGGGTGCTGCGTTTCTCCGACATCGCCCACGGCCTGCGCCGCTTCATCATGGGGCTCTTCAAGAAGGTGGCCATCGCCAACTCCGCAGGCCATCTGGCCTCGGTATGGATGAACCGGAGTGTCGAGAGCCAGACCGTCGCCGGCGCCTGGTTCGGCGCCCTGATGTTCACGCTGCAGATTTACTATGATTTTTCTGGATATTCAGACATGGCCATCGGCCTGGGCCTGATGTTTGGTTTTCATCTTCCCGAAAACTTTAATTATCCATACATTGCTCGTTCCGTGGGGGATTTCTGGAGAAGATGGCACATGTCCCTGAGCTCGTTCTTCCGGGATTATTTGTACATCCCGCTGGGCGGCAAGCACCGGCACATGTACCTGAACCTGCTGATCGTCTGGTTCCTGACCGGACTCTGGCATGGTGCCTCGTGGAACTTCGTGCTCTGGGGGCTGTACTATCTGGTGTTCCTGGTCCTCGAAAAGTCGCTCCCGGGCAGGCTGCTGCGCCGGCTGCCCTCTGCGCTGGGGCATCTCTACCTGATCGTAGTGGTGATCATCGGCTGGGTGCTTTTCTATTTCACGGACCTTTCCGAGGGGCTCGAGCACCTCAGGATGATGCTGTTCATGGAGGATCTCCCCTGGTTCGACCTCCAGATCAAGATCAGCCTCGCCAACAATTTGTACTGGATCCTCGCCAGCCTGCTGTTCTGCGCGCCATTGGTGATTTGGTTTAAAAAAATGCTTCAAATGGTCGAACTCAGGCTGGGGAGCGGAGCCGGCAATCTCGTCATGATTTCCGCCTCCCTGGCTGGGCTGGTCATCTCGACAGTCCTGCTCGTGGGTCAGACGCACAACCCATTTTTGTATTATCGATTTTGAGGAATCTGAGGTAGAAAGGGAAAATGCTGCAACACGTGAAGACCCTGCCGCGAGAAGAAACGAACGCGCTGATTTACATTCTGGCAATATATTTATTTATTGCCACCGTGGGGGTTCTGTCCCTGACCCTGGAGAAGCCCGTCTTCTCCTCCCTTGAAAAGCGCCAGCTCGCCGCGTTTCCGACCCTGACCGCCGGCGGGTATTTTTCCGGCCGGTATACCCGGGCACTGTCGCTCCACTACGCAGACACCTTTCCTTTCCGGGACAAGATTCTGCGATATCAACATCTCTACGAAGATCTCAAGGGCTTCAAATATGAAGACATCCAGATCTACCACGCCCCCCCCTCCGCGCAGGACGACGACGAGGGGGACGACGACGAGCCCCTGACGGCGAAACGGCCCGAGCCCGCCCTGCTGGTCGCCCGGACCCCGGAGAAGACGGACAGGACTGCCACCGATGCGCAGGGCAAGGAGCACCATGGTGGCGGCGGCGACGACACCGACAGGAAGAGCGCCCTCGTGCCCGTGACGGCGCCCTCCACCCAGAAGATCGAGCGGATCGAAAACATCGTCGTCCTCGGCAGCGCCGCGTTCTACGTGTATGGCGGCTCCACCAAGACCGCGGACCGCTATGCCACCGTGGTGAACAAGGCGGCCACCGTGCTCGGCAGCAAGGCGAAGGTCTTTTGCCTGCTGGCCCCCACGGCCATCGAGTTCAACCTTCCGTCCAGGTACCAGGCCTTCACGAATTCACAGCGCACCATCATGAAGCACGTCTTCGGACACCTGCAGAACGTGACCAACGTGGACGTCTACAACAATCTGGTCAGCCACAAGAGCCAGTACCTGTACTTCCGCACCGACCATCACTGGACCGCGCTGGGCGCCTACTACGCCTATGAGGATTTCGCGAAGGCGGCCGGCTATGCGCCGACACCGCTGGCATCCTACAAGGAGATCGAGATCGGGAAGTTCTGGGGCACCCTGTATTCCACCACGCGGAACTCGACCCTGAAGGAGAATCCGGACGTCGTGACCGCCTACAAGCCGGCCGGAAACTACAAAGTCACCAACTACAATGAAAAGGGAAGATCCCTCGGCGCCGGTTTCCTGGTGTATGAGAAGGCCCGGAACATCAGCGACAAATACGTCGCCTTCCTGCTCGGTGACTACCCCTACATCCACATCATCAACAACGGCACGCCCAAGCGGGACAAGAAACTTCTGGTCCTGAAGGAATCCTTCGGCAACGCCTTCGTGCCCTTCCTGGCCCCCGACTACAAGGAAGTCCACGTGGCCGACATCCGCAATTTCCCCTACGGCCTGCATTCCTTCGTGGTTGCCCACGGCATCGACGAGGTCCTGTTCATCAACAATCTCTTCGCGGTCAGCGACCGTGCGCGCATCCGTGAACTCCAGAAAATCGTGGAAGCCGAATAGGTCTCTTCAATCCCGGGGGGGGGGGCT
>PHAZ01000315.1 GCA_002841825.1 Deltaproteobacteria bacterium HGW-Deltaproteobacteria-22
GCGCCGAGCAGGTACAGGATCTTCCAGGCCGAAGTGATGCTGCGCAGGTTCCCTGCGATGACCACCGCCAGCGCCAGGACCAACACGCCGGAGAGGCGGCCCACGGTGACGTAGTGCCGGTCCGACGCGTTCTTCACCAGGAAGCGCGCGTACAGGTCGTGCACCCAGTACGAGGAACCCCAGTGGATGTGCGTGTCGATGGTGGACATGAAGGCCGCCAGAAACGCCGTGACCATCAGCCCCAGCAGGCCTGACGGCATGTGCCGCAGCATCATCAGCGGATAGGCCGACTGGTGGTCGGTCAGGGCCGGATAGGCGACCAGGCTGGCCAGGGCCACGAAGATCCACGGCCAGGGCCGCACGATGTAGTGCAAAAAGACGAACATCAGCATGGTGCGACCGGAGTCGCGGTCGTTTCGGGCCGCGCAGATCCGCTGCACGATGTAGCCGCCGCCGTCGGCGTACTTGTGCGCCCACCAGCCCACGCCCAGGTAGGCGATCCAGGTGAACAGCGGCAGGGAGAAGCCCCAGGGCGGCCACGCCTGCACCCGCAACCGCACGGCCGGATCGCTCCACATGGCCGCGCCGTCGGGCGAGTTCAGCACCAGCACCGCCAGCAGCACCGTGCCGCCCACGGCCACAAAGAACTGCACCAGGTCCGTCCAGGCCACGCCGAAGAGCCCGGAGATGGTGGAGTAGATCAGCGCCAGCACCGACAGGCCGATGACCACGACCCCCTCCTGCCAGGGCATGTGGAAGAACGACGGCCACAGGGACGACAGCACGCCGCACGCCTGCGGTGAAAGCATCTCCGACAGGGGGAGCACCGCTGCGGCGACCTTGGCCATGCCCAGCATGACCCATCCCATGGTCAGCGCGTTGAGCGCGATGCCGATCACGACGGCCTTGAGGCCGCGCAGCACCGCCGCGTCCTTCCCTGAGTACCGCAGCTCGATCACCGCCGCGTCGGTGAGCACGCCCGTGCGCCTCCAGAGCCGCGCGAACAGCACGCCCACCAGCACGTGTCCGATGAGCATGTTCCACCACAGCCAGTTGCCGTAGATGCCCTCGGTGCGCACCAACTCGGTCACCGCCAGCGGGGTGTCGGCCGCAAAGGTGGTCGCGGCCATGGAGATGCCCAGCAGCCACCACGGCATGGAGCGGTTCCCAAGGTAATAACTCTCAAGGTTTTTTCCCGCCCTGCGATTGAAAAAGATGCTGATGGCGACGGCCAGGAGCAGATAGCCGAGGATGATCCCGTAGTCCAGCGCGGTCATGACACGCCCTTCGAAGGTCCAGGCCGGCGCCGCCTGAAAGTGGTGGTCAGGTTCAGGGATCCACCCACGGGCCGCCTACTTCCCCTTTTTGTCCCCGAAGAACTTCTGGAAGGGGTTGTCGCTGCCCTGGGACTTCGGTCCCTGCTGGGACCGCGGATTCCCACCGCCGCGATCCTCGCGCGGCCGCTGATTTGGCTGGGGCTTCGCGTTGGGGCCACGGCCGCGATCCTCGCGCGGGCCTTCGGGGCGCCCCTGGGGCCGCGCACCGGCAGGGCGTTCCCCCGGACCAGGCTCCGTGCAGGCCTTGATCGACAACGCGATGCGGCGGCGCTGGACGTCGAGGCCGATGACCTTGACGGTGACCTTCAGGCCCGGCCTGACCACGGTCATCGGATCCTTCACGAAGGTGTGTGACAACTCGCTGACGTGGATCAGGCCGTCCTGGTGGACGCCGATGTCAACGAACGCGCCGAAGGCGGTGACGTTGGTGACGATGCCGGTGAGGATCATGCCCTCCTCCAGGTCCTCGAACTCGCGGATGTCCTCGCGGAAGCCCGCGGCCTCGAAGGCACGGCGCGGATCACGGCCGGGCTTCTTCAGTTCCTCGATGATGTCGGCCAGCGTGAACCGGCCGATCCCGTCGGTGACATAGCGGTCCAGTGGGATCGAAGCGATGAGGTCGGCGTTGCCGATCACGTCCTTCACGTCGACGCCCAGGTCACGCGCCATGCGCTCGACGAGCTCGTAGCGCTCGGGATGCACCGCCGAGGCGTCCAGGGGATGCCGGCCTTCACGAACACGCACGAAGCCCGCGCACTGCTCGAAGGCCTTGGGCCCCAGCCGCGGCACCTTCAGCAGCTCCTTGCGGGTGTCGAAGGGGCCGTGCTCGTCGCGGTAGGAGACGATGGACTTGGCGAGCTTCTCTCCCAGGCCCGAGACGTACTGCAGCAGGCTGTGGCTGGCGGTGTTCAGTTCCACGCCCACCGAGTTCACGCAGCTCTCGACGACGTCATCGAGGGCGCGACGCAGGCGGGGCTGGTCCACGTCATGCTGGTACTGGCCGATGCCCAGCGACTTGGGCTCGATCTTCACCAGCTCGCCCAGCGGATCCTGCATGCGCCGGCCGATGGAGATCGCGCCGCGCACCGTCAGGTCCAGGTCCGGGAACTCCTCGCGGGCAATCGGCGAGGCGCTGTAGATCGACGCGCCGCTCTCGTCGACGCGGACGATGGGCACGGTCGAGGCGAGCATTCCCTCGCGGACCATGTCCCGCAGGAACGACTCGGTCTCGCGTCCGGCGGTGCCGCTGCCCACGGCGATGGACTCGACCTGATACTCATCGATCATGCGCAGCACGATCTTCTGTGAGAACTCGACCTCCTCGCGGGGCGGGTGCGGGTAGATCGTCTTGTTCGCCAGGAACGTGCCCTGGGCGTTGAGGACGGCGACCTTGCAGCCGGTGCGGAAACCCGGGTCCAGCGCCATCACGCGCTTGGCGCCCAGCGGTGGGGACATCAGCAGCTCGCGCAGGTTCCCGACGAAGATCTGGATGGCCTCGCGGTCGGCGCGGTCCTTGAGCTCCCGCCGCAGCTCGGACTCGAGCCCGGGGTGCAGCAGCCGCTCCCAGGTGTCCTCGCGGATGAGCTCCCACTGCCGCGCCAGGCGGGGTTCGGGCGTGGGGAAGAACCGCTGGACGCGCGCAGGTGCCTCGGTCTTCTCGACCTCGACGTGCACGCGCAGCAGTTGCTCGTTCTCGCCGCGGGCCACCGCCAGCACCCGGTGCGAGGGCACGCGGGCCAGGGGTTCGGAGTAGTCGTGATAGTCGCGGAACTGGGCTGCCTCGGTCTCCTTGCCGCGGATGACCGTCGAGGCCAGCCGGCCCGAGGCGCGCATCCAGTCGCGCAGGGCTTCGCGCAGGGCGACGTGCTCGGAGACGACCTCCGCGCAGATGTCGCGGGCGCCGGCCAGGGCGGCTTCTGCGTCGGGGACGTCCTGTTCGGGGTTCACATGCCGGGCGGCTTCGGCCTCCAGCCCGGAGGCAGGAAGCGGCGACTGCCCGAGCAGGACCAGCGCCAGGGGTTCCAGGCCACGACCGCGGGCCTTGTCGGCGCGGGTCAGGCGCTTGCGCTTGTATGGCAGGTAGAGATCCTCGATCTCCGTGCGCCGGGTCGCGTCCAGGAACAGGCCCAGCAGCACCGGGGTGAGCTTGCCCTGCTCGGCCACCGACTCGAGGATGGAGCGGCGCCTGTCGGCGAACTCGCGGACCTCCTGAGCCTGATCGCGGATGCTGGTGACGCCGACCTCGTCGAGGCCGCCGGTGGCCTCCTTGCGGTAGCGCGAGATGAACGGCACCGTGGCGCCCTCGTCGAGCAACTGCATGGTGGCGGCCACCTGGCGCAGGGGAATGCCGGTCTCGTGGGCCACCCACTGCTCCGGCGCGATGGCCGGGACGAGGGCGGACAATTCTTCGATGGATATCAACTTTTCTTCTGACATGTCTTGGATCCGTGCATGAAGGAAAAATCGGGAGGGTTACGGCTCGACGCGGCCCTTGCGCTCGACGAAGTCCTCGAGCAGGCTGGACTGATCCGGGGTCAGGTTCAAAAAGCGCACACCC
>PHAZ01000316.1 GCA_002841825.1 Deltaproteobacteria bacterium HGW-Deltaproteobacteria-22
CCAATCCCCGAAATCCCACCCTGATCGCGTGAGCCGCGCCAACCGGGTCACCCTGCTGGGATCCCTGGTCAACGCCATCCTCACGGGCCTCAAGCTCGCCGCCGGCATCCTCGGCAACAGCGCGGCCATGATCGCCGACGCGATCCATTCGCTGTCGGACTTCGCCACGGACCTCGTCGTGCTGATCACGATGCGCATCACCCGGCAGCCCATGGACGCCGATCACGACTATGGCCACGGCAAGTTCGAGACCCTCGCCACCATGATCATCGGCGTGGCCCTGCTGCTGGTCGGAGCCGGGATCGGCTGGAGCGGCCTCAAGACCGTCCACGCCGCCTCCCACGGGGCCCCCGTCCCCGAACCCCACTACATCGCGCTGATCGCCGCCTTCGTGTCCATCCTGGCCAAGGAGGCGCTCTACCAGTGGACCGTCCTGGTCGGTCGCGCGATCCAGAGCCAGGCCGTCATCGCCAACGCCTGGCACCACCGCTCCGACGCCATGTCGTCGATCGGCACGCTGGTGGGCATCGGAGGAGCGATCCTGCTCGGGGACCGGTTCACCATCCTCGATCCCCTCGCCAGCATCATCGTGTCGTTCTTCATCATCCGGGTCGCCCTCCAGATCTCCTACGGCAGCATGAGCGAGATGCTTGAGCGCTCCCTGCCCGCCGAGGAGAAGGAGAAGTTGCTCAAGCTCGTCCTGAGCGTCGACGGCGTGATGGATCCGCACAACCTGCGGACCCGCCGCATCGGCAACTACATCGCCACGGAGCTCCACATCCGTGTGAACTCCGAACTGAGTGTGATCGAGGGTCACCGCATCGCCTCAGAGGTGGAGCGACTGATCTGCGCCACCTACGGCGAGGGCACCATCGTCTCAGTCCACGTAGAGCCCGAAAACGAGGACTGACGGCGCCGCTGCACACGAGTGCGGTGACCGCGATCCGGATTGCTCGATTCATTTCTTGTTACCAGGGAAAATCGCCGGTGGGGTGTCGGCTACTTGCGCTTGCGGAGATCCATCATGACGAGCTTGGCCACAGCCTTGAGCGTGCCGAAGACACCGTCTCCGGTGGTGGCTACCGCAGAGAACTCGGGCACGGCCGTGAGGTTGAGCAGCTTGCTCAACTCGTCCATCGGCGCGGCGTTGGGCAGGTCCTGTTTGTTGTACTGGACCACGTACGGCAGCTGGTCGAGATCGTAGCCCTGCTCCTCGAGGTTCTCGCGCAGGTTGTCCAGCGACTCCATGTTCGCTTCCATGCGCTCGACCTGGGAATCAGCCACGAAGACCACCCCGTCGACGCCCTTGAGGATCAACTTGCGGCTGGCGTCATAGAAGACCTGCCCGGGCACCGTGTACAAGTGGAAGCGGGCCTTGAAGCCGTGCACCTCACCCATGCTCAGCGGCAGGAAATCGAAGAACAGCGTGCGCTCGGTCTCGGTGGCCAGGCTCACCATCTTGCCGCGCGCGTCGGGACTCGTTTTTTGGTAAATGTACTGCAGATTGGTGGTCTTGCCGCATAGCCCGGGGCCATAGTACACGATCTTGCAATTGATTTCTCGGGAGGAATAATTAATAAATGACATGCAGCAGGCCCCTAGTCGTCATTGAAGAGGTTGTCGATGTCCTCATCCGTGATTTCTTCGAAAATGGACGGCTTGGCCTGCTCGCTCTTGTTGGCCATCGAATCCAGCACATCCTGGATGTCCTTGGAGGCCTTCTTCACCCGCAGGCGGACCAGCCCCAGCGAGGTCCGCTGGTCGAAGAGGACCAGCAGGATGACGCGCTGTGCGACAATGGAGATGTGCACGTTGGTGTGCTCACCCTCGTGGAACTGACCGGTGAATTCCTTCTCGGCCAGGAGCCGGGCGATGCCGCCGGTGGCAGCGACGTTGCCGGCCGTGAGTGAGGACAGCGAGGTGGTATCGATGTTTTCGATTTCCCCGGATGAGGCGATTTCCTGACCGTTCTTGTCAATCAGAAGAACAGCCTTGGAGTTGGCATCGCGACACAGCCGCTCGACGACTTCCTGTATCGCTCGGTATTCCTCCTCGTATAATACTTCCATCGAATCTACTCCTTGGGCAAAAAACCTAGGCAATTCTCGCCAACAACTGGTGCCAATGTGTATCAAAGAACCATCGCGGACACAACCGAAATTTCGGTTCTGCGTCGAAGATATTATTTTTTTGTCCGCCACCAGTGCCAAACCGTCAAAATTTTTCAAAACCGTCAAACGCTCAATAGTAATGGATTGACTCTGCGGGGCAATTTGGTATAGCGTAGCGCGTTCCCGAAAAGCGCCCAATTCTTGATGGGAACCACGCCATAGGAGTGATGACATGCGAAAATTTCTCGTTTTTATGGTTGTCTCTTGGCTTGCCCTGGGGATTTCCTTCCCTGCCTCCGCGCAGAAGGCTCCCCTGAAGAACATGCAGCAGGCCGACCTGAATTATTTACTGTTTGTGATTCAGGGTGACAACGCCGCCGACGCGCTGGCTGCGATCGCCGAGCTGGGCAAGCGCAAGAACCCTGAGTCCCTGGACATGCTCCAAATGCAGTTGCTGCTGGGCTATCCGCCCGCGATGAGCAAGGCCATGATCCAGGCCCTTGGCGCCCGCAAGGACGCCAAAGCCATGGAAACATTGGTATTTTACTCGCGCCACCGCTCCACCGAGCTGCGCGTCGAGGCGCTGGTCTCCCTGTGCGAGCTCGACTTCGGCAAGGATCCTGCGCCTGTCAAGGTCGTCAATGAGATCCTCCTGAAGGCCCTGCGCGACTATCAGGAAGCCGTGCGCAACAAGGCCGCCTGGCTCCTGGGCAAGCGCCGGGTCGCCGAGGCCGAGGAGCCCCTGCTGAAACTGTTCGCCCGCGGCTCGACGGCGGCCATGCAGGCCTTGGGCTTCATCGGCGGCATCCGCACCGCCCGCACGCTGGCGATGGCCATGGAGAACACCAAGACCTCGAAGGAACCCCTGATCACGACGATCGGCACGCTGCTCTCCCGCGAGGACTTCGGCCCCGAGCCGGTCCGCGTCCAGTTGGTGCAGATCCTGGGCGACACCAACCTGCCTGGCGCCCAGAACGTCCTGATGGTCTATCACGGCAGCGGTCCCGACGCGTTCCCCCGGTCCCGCAAACTCGCTTTCCAGATTCTCTCGAAATGAGGCGTATCATGAAATCCTCCGCACGCAGCCTGATCCTTTTCGTGCTCTTTTTGTCCTCGTGCAAGCCGTTGCCGCCGTTCCACCAGAACACGATGCCCAACGACTCGGGAAAGATCGCCAAGGCGATCAACAAGATCTCCCTGCCCTCGACCGGACCGGCCAACGCAACCGGTGAGCCCCTGGTGATCTTCCAGGGCCTCAACCCGCGTACCGCCGTGGCCGTGGCCGCCGGCACCGGCAAGATCCTGTGGAAGCAGCCCACCCCCAACGCGATCTCCCGCTACGTCGTGGCCGGCTCCCATGTGGTCTACCTCGATCGGACCACGGGTCTGACGGCCCTCGACGTGCGCACCGGCAAGCAGGCCTGGACCGTCCCCATGCGCGCCCAGCACACCTTCATGGGCGTATCCGGCGCACCCAACGGCAAGGTCGCCTATGTCACCAACTTCAAGCCCGCCGGCGATCCGCTCAACCAGGTCTCCACGCTGACGATCCTCAGCGAGGGCGGCAAGGAAATCTGGTCACTGGAGGCCAACGGCCGCATGGGACTCCCCCTGATGACCAACACGGTCGTCGTGGTGCCCTACCGCAACCAGCATCTGGTGCTGCTCGACACCAGCAGCCCCAGGGAGCTCGCGCGCATCCTGATCCCCAAAGGGGAGGTCCGCTTCATGACCGCCTCCTCCGATGGCATCTTCTTCGGTGACAAGCGTGGCATG
>PHAZ01000317.1 GCA_002841825.1 Deltaproteobacteria bacterium HGW-Deltaproteobacteria-22
GATGGCGCACAGCACGGACCTCTCGGGGACAGACAGCAGTTTGGCGCTCGGGCCTGCGAACTCGAGCACCACAGGCGCCCCGTAGCGGGTGTCGATGCGGCGGACCACCTCTGCGAGGCCGCAACGGATCAGCTCGAGGGCGACGTCGCGAGCGCACACGAAGGGGCGGACCCTTCCGGACAGGAGGATCTGGACGCTGCGCGGGGGCCGGATGGTGACGGTGCCGGTGGCGAGGGCCGAGGCGAGTTGACCAGGGGGCAGGACGAGGGAGAGCATGCCGATGCCGCCGACGAAAGCCATACGCGGGTCATCGGTGACCGCGAGGCGGGCAGGGGATGCGAAGCGTTCGAGGTGGAGAGGGGCAGGGAAGCCGACGCCGGGTCGGGCGATGAGCACGCCGTGCAGCAGGGCTTCGGGCGGAACGGTCTCGTGAGCCCCGTTCTCGCGGGCCTGGCAGATGGCCGCGTCGGTGACGGCTCGACGAACCTGCGCAGGATCCCGTTCTCCCTGCCCCTGCCCCCGGGACTCAAGGCCACCGCGGTCGTGGCCGGCGCCACGCACACCTGCGCGTTGTACTCCGATTCGACGCTTCGTTGCTGGGGCTCGGGCCTCGCCGGCCAGCTTGGCGAGGGCACCATAGGCCGCTTCAACCAGCCCCGGTCGATTCTGTTCCGGTGACTTCCGCAGGTCGTTAATTAATATATTTATTTACAGTATAAAGACAACCAAACTGAGGAAAAGATACCAAGCCAGGACGAGGCCCGCGGTGACCAGGGCCAGCACGCCGCAGGTGCGGCGCAGACGGCGATCGGTGTGCGTGCGCATCGTGAGCATGCGCGCGAGCACCCAGCCGGTGGCGGACACCCCCACGGGCACGTACAGGGGCACCGGCACGGGGACGAACAGCAGCACCAGGCCACCGAGGGAGACTAGAAGCGTGACGAAGAACCACATCGGATATTACGAGTAACGCAAAACGCGGTTTTTCGCAAAGAAAGCCCCATGAGCAAAAAACATTCTTTTGACGGCGCGTTTCCGACCGTGGCTGATCGAATATTTAAAGATATGCAATGCCAATGACCTAATAAATATCTCTGGTTATCGCCGAATCGCGGTGCTATACCCCGCGCGATCGGGCAGCGGCGGGAACTGCCGCCACGTTCCGAGGTTCGCAAAGGAGTCGTTTCCATGGTCTGGCTGGTCGCATCTTTCGGCATCTTCATGACCGGCGCGGTGCTGTGTCTGATCCTCGGCCGTGCGACGGTCCGCTGGCTCGGTCCCGTGGCGACGATCGCCGGGGCCGCCTTCGGCGCCGTGCCCGTGACCCAGGCGCTGTGGCACGGCAGCGAACTGTACTGGGATCGCGGCTGGGCCATGCCCCTGGGTGCGTTCCACTTCGGCATGGACGCCCTCTCGGCCTGGTTCGCCGGCGCGATCCTGCTGCTGTCCTCGCTGGCGGCCGTCTACGCCTCGGGCTACCTGCGCGACCAGGAGGAACGCAGGAGCACCGGCGTCTTCTGGTTTCATTACCTGCTGCTCGTCGCGAGCATGCTCGCCGTGGTCACCGCGCGCAACGGCATCCTGTTCCTGCTGGCCTGGGAGGCCATGGCGCTGACCTCGTTCTTCCTGGTGATCTTCGATCACGAGGAGGAGAGCGTGCGGCGGGCCGGCTGGATCTACCTAGTCGCCACCCACGTGGGCACCGCGTTCATCCTGGTCCTGTTCGCGCTGCTGGGTCGGACGTCGGGCTCGCTGGACTTCGCCGGCTTCGGGGCTGTCGCCGCGCACCGTGAGGCGGCCTCGGTCGTGTTCGTGCTGGCCATCATCGGCTTCGGCACCAAGGCCGGCTTCATGCCCCTCCATGTCTGGCTCCCCGAGGCGCACCCCGCCGCCCCATCGCCTGTGTCGGCGCTGCTCTCCGGCGTCATGATCAAGACCGGGATCTACGGCCTGGTCCGGGTGCTCACCTTCCTGGGCACGCCGCCGGCCTGGTGGGGCTGGCTGCTGATCGCCATCGGCGCCGTCTCCGGCATCCTGGGCGTGCTCTTCGCGCTGGCGCAGTCGGATCTCAAGCGGCTGCTGGCCTTCTCCAGCGTGGAGAACATGGGCATCGTGACCATGGGCCTGGGTGTCGGCCTGCTGGGCATCGCCGCCCGCGATCCCGTCATGGCGATCCTGGGCTTCTCCGGCGCCCTGCTGCACGTGCTCAACCACGCGGTATTCAAGGGCCTGCTGTTCCTGGGAGCGGGCGCCGTGGTGCACGCCACCGGCCTGCGGAACATGGAGTCCCTCGGCGGTCTTTACAAGCGGATGCCCTTTGCGGGGACCACCTTCCTGGTCGGCTCGGCCGCCATCTCCGGCCTGCCCCCCCTGGCCGGCTTCGTCAGCGAGTTCCTTATCTACGTGGCCGCGTTTGCCGGCATCGTCCGGGCCCAGGACACCATCGCGCTCTCGGGAGCGATCGTGACCGTGGGCGCGCTGGCGCTCATCGGCGGGCTGGCGCTGGCCTGCTTCGCCAAGGCCTTCGGCGTGATCTTCCTCGGTGAGCCCCGCTCGGAGCAGGCAAAGCATGCCCACCCGACCGGAAGGGCGATGCGGATCCCGATGCTCGCGCTGGCGATTCTCTGCCTGGCCCTGGGCCTCGGCGGACCGTTCCTGCTTCCCCTGCTGGCCACGGTCACGGCGCCGATCACGGGCCTGCCCCCGGAGGTCAGCCGGGTCGTCGTGCGGGAGACCCCGGCGTTGTCCGTGCTGTGGATGCTGTCGGCCGTGACGGGCGGGCTGATCCTGCTGGCCGCGCTCCTGTACGCCTTGCGCGCCCGCCTGCTGGCAGGCCGCGAAATCGGCTCCTCGGGCACCTGGGACTGCGGCTACGTCGCCCCGACGGCCCGCATGCAGTACACCGCCTCCTCGTTCGCCGATCCCGTGCTCAAGATGTTCGGCGCCTTCATGGGCACGCGCAGCCGTTTCAACCCGCCCGAGGGGCTGTTCCCGGAGGGTTCGAGCTTCTCCAGCGAGACCCCCGACGTCTCCCAGGAACGAATCTACACACCGCTGTTCTCCCGGCTCGAGCAGGTCATGGCCCGGCTGCGGATGATGCAGCACGGCCTCCTGCACCTGTACATCCTGATGATCGTGGTTTCCCTGCTGGCGCTGCTCGTATGGAAACTGGGGTGACGCCATGAACGCACTGCGCATCCTCCCCATCCTGTCCGGCCTGCTCCTGGCCCCCCTGCTGCAGGGCATCGTCAACCGCACCAAGGCGCGGTTCGGCGGACGCCGCGGCCAGCCGCTGCTGCAGGCCTACTTCGACCTGCTCAAGCTCCTGCGCAAGGGCGCCGTATACAGCCGCACCACCACCTGGATCTTCCGCGCAGGCCCCTCCATCGGCCTGGCCGCGACGCTGGTCGCGCTCACGTTGATCCCCATCGGCCGCGGCGCGCCCTCGGCCATGCACTTCACCGGCGACCTGTTCCTGCTCGCTTACTGCCTGGGGCTGGTGCGGTTCTTCACCGTGCTGGCCGCCCTGGACACGGGCTCGGCCTTCGAGGGCATGGGGGCCTCCCGCGAGGTCCAGTTCTCGGCGCTTGCCGAGCCGGCCCTGATCGTGGCGCTGGCAGCCCTGGCGCGCCTCTCGGGCCACCTCAGCCTGTCGGACATCACCGCGGCGATCGGCGTCACGTCATGGGAGGTCGCCGGCCCTGCCCTGGCGCTCATCGCGCTGGCCCTTTTCGTGGTGTTCCTGTCTGAGAACAGCCGCATCCCGGTGGACGATCCCAACACCCACCTCGAGCTCACCATGATCCACGAGGTCATGATCCTCGACCACTCGGGGCCGGATCTGGCCTTCATCGAGTACGGCGCCGCGCTGAAGTTCT
>PHAZ01000318.1 GCA_002841825.1 Deltaproteobacteria bacterium HGW-Deltaproteobacteria-22
GTACATGTCCATCTCGCAGTCGGGCCCGCACCCGTAGGCGCAGTTCTGCCCGTAGGGGTAGTCCGCGTGGAAGAGGCCGCCCTGGTCACGCATTTGAATGGAGTGGTTGCGGCCGTGGGCGGACCACTCCACGTTCCACATCAGCGGCTTGTGGCACTCCGGCGTGCCCTCGTCGTCGTGGGAGGCGCGGATGCGGTTGATCAGTTCGTACATCTCGCACTCCGTGGCGATGGGATCGAACCAGGTGTCCGTCGTGCCGTCGTTGTTGTAATCATAGTTGATGGTGCCGCCGATGCACACGTCGGCCACGGGGACACAGTCGAGGCCCAGGCTCGACGACGGTGTGTAGCCCGCCTCGCACACGCACACCGGGCCGTCGGGCTGCACGTTGCAGGCGCCGTGGTCCGAGCAGGTCACGCCCGTGCAGTCATCGGTGGGCTCGATGCACTCGAGGCCGCCCACGCCCGCGTTGACGAAGCCGTCGTCGCAGGTACACACGGGGGTGAGGCCGTCGGTGGAGCCGCACAGCCCGTGGCCCGAGCAGGTGACGCCGACGCACGGGTCGGTGTTGTTGTTGAGGTTGCTGGTGTTGTTGAGATTGTTGAGATTGTTGAGGTTGCTGGTGTTGTTGAGGTTGTTGAGGTTGTTGAGGTTGTTGACGTTGTTGACGTTGTTGGTCTGGGTCTTGTCGTCATCGCAGCCGAAGGCCGGGGACAGGATCCAGCAGAGCATGAGGACGAGCGTCGTGTTCTTCATGATTCACCTCTTCGGGAAAGGGTGCGTGCCAAGGTGCCTTTCATGGTACCGGTACCGCGGGCGGATTTCAAGCTGTCACCACCGGTGGAGTGGGACGCCTATCGGGGACCTCGAGGTCCCCTGGCCTGTCGTTGGATCGCCCCGCGGGATTGCCGTGACGCGGAAATCGTGCTACTCATTCCGACAATGACGACAGCGTGGGATTCCACGTTCAGGACAACATTGAAGAGGAGCCGACCATGACCCACAGCCTGCTGACCACGTTTCCGATGCTCGGAGTCCTTCTGTTTTCGGCCTGCAACTTCGTGGAAGCGCCGGAAAAGAAGTTTCCTCCCCCCCAGCCCTTCCTGGTGGCCTCCAACGTCCAGTGGCGGGAGGTGATGGTGGAGGTCTACACCAACTACATGACGCCGTTCGGGATCCGGCTGGAGCGCTCCAGCGCCGGTGACGGCGTCTTCGTGACGGTCCTGGAGACCGCCATGGTGCCCATGGACTCCAACCACCTCCTGTTCTTCGACGAGGACGTCGAGCCGGGCCAGACCTACGTCTATCGAGTCACGGCCATCAGCCTCGAAGGCGTCGAGGCGGACCCGGTGCTGTCCGCTTCGGTCACGCTTCCGGACAATCCCCACGACGGTGTGTGGCGGGCGACCCCGGTGGTCGTCTCGGAGACGGAATTCCGCCACACGGGCGCCGGGTTCGACGCGGTCCTGGATTCCCAGGGGCGCTCCCGGGTCTGCTCCGTCGACCTGACGTTCCAGAATCAGTTCGTCCCGGAGCGGCTCAGGTACAGTTGGAAGGACGAGACCGGGCACTGGAACAGCGAGTCGGTCATCCCCTCCGTCGCGAGGAATCAGTGCGTTCTGGCCCTGAGCCCGGAGGACGTTCCCCACCTCTTTCTCCAGGGGACCGGTGTGGGGAACATCCTGCATCTGGTGAAGAACGGCGACCAGTGGGAAGAAGAGAGCCTGGCAGTGGACGAATTTCCGACCTCCATCTCCGCGGACTCGGCCAGCTTCAGCGCTGACGGAACGGCCCTGGTGACCTGGCAGAACCCCCAGCGCTTCGGCATCGTGGAGTTCGACGGCACCCAATGGACTTCATCCATCATCGAGACCGGCATGCTGCGGTCTCCCATGACCGCGACCCTCACCAGCGAGGGACAGCCCGGGGTGGTCTACAGCCACTACATGACCGAGGATCACCAGACCATCACCAACTCCATGCGGTACGCGACCCGGGACATTGCGGGCAACTGGATCATTGAAGAGGTCTCCGGGGATTCGCTGTCACCCCAGATTCTCAAGGATGCACAGGGGCGGCTTCACCTGACCTGGGTGGACGTGTCCTCGGGGGACAATGCCGTCGTCATGTACGCCGTCAAGGAGACCGCTTCCTCCCCCTGGGAAAAGGAAGTGGTCTGGGACTATCAGCGGGGTGGCAATGCCTTTCAAACCCGCATCGGCCTGGATGGCGAAGGCCGCCCCATCCTCGGGTTCTCCGGAGGGCTGGCCCGGAAGACGACCTCGGGATGGGTCGTCACCACCGAGGCCGACGACTCCATCTTCCTGGACACCCACAACCCCATGGACATGACGGTGACGGCCGGCGGCGTTCCGCGACTTACGTACCTCGCGGTTCCCAGCACCCCGCTGACCCGTCTGTGGAACAGTCAGGTCCAGGTGAACCTGGTGGAAGCCGGATGGGATCCGGGCGAGGTCCCACTATTCCGGAGAGAGCTGACCACCCAGGGCGGCCACAACCTCGTGGGACTCACGGATGAGCATCGCGACGCCCATCTGGCCTACTCCGACGACTATGACCTTCGCACGGCGGCCCTGGACGGACCGGTCTTCCGTTACGAGAAGTGGACTCCCTCCTACGTCGAACGGGAGAACTGCGACCTGGGCATCGCGCGCGCTCCCGACGGTACCATGCATCACCTCGTGCCCAGTCGCGCAGGCCTTCTGGACTTTCAACGATCCGGTGAGGGGTACGAGACCCACGTTCTCGTCGATTCCGACCATCACGACCAGCTGGGGGATCGTCTTGCCGCCGACACCCGGCCGCTTCCCCTGGTTGATTCAGCGGGGCTCCTGCATGTCTTCTTCACCCAGGACCAGGTTCTGCAGCACGGTACCTGGGACAACAACGCCTTCCAGTACGAGGCTCTGGCAGGGGGCAGCGTGAAGGCCCACTCGCTGTCGGGGGTCGTCACCGCGGACGGCGTCCTGCATGTCGCGTGGGTGAACGCTGAGGATGGTTCCGTCAATCTCGGAGAGCTCCATGGGGGAACCTGGAGCTCGCAGGTCCTATGGGAGGAGGGGGAGGCGGGATTCGGGACCGCCACGGTGCTGGATCCGCAGGGTCACGCGGCCATCGCGTTCTGCCGGCTCGCCCTGCATGGAGCCGATGAGGTCCCCGGCGCCCTGTTCCTGGCCTCGGACGACGGTGGTTCCTGGACCGTGGAGCTGGTCGACGATGCCGGCGAGGTCGGCGCCTACCCCAGCCTGGCCTTCGCGCCGGATGGAACAGCGCACCTGAGCTACTACGGAAACGCCCAGAACGTGATTCGACACAGTTTTCGGTCCCCGGCAGGCTGGACCCTCGAGACCGTCAGCCGCTACGACGAGTCTCCGGTCCCCTGCTCGGTGGTGTCCGTGGGCGACGATGGAGCGGTGAACCTGTTCTATTCGGCCGGCCTGGAGGGTGAGGCCTTCAGCATCGTCCCGGAGCTCCGCCAGGCGCGCCGCGGGGAGTAGCCCGGGGCGCCGTATTGATTTTGCCTAGTCAAGGAGAAGGTATGATCGAACCTGATCACGGCTGTCAGTCGGTGGATGGTTTGGCGACGGCCGTCCGTGTCGGCGGCGATGGAAAGATCGCAGTAAATGGAGCGGGCGGCGGACGAGAGCGAGGCCGCGTCTACTCCTCGACCGGCGCGTCGCCGCCGGGGGCGGCCGGGTCCGACGCGCCGGCGCGGTTGAGCGGATAGAAGAGGCTCTCGACGAGGCGCTTTTTATCAGGCATCGCCAGCATGAACTGGTGGTACAGGGAGTTGTAGGCCCGGCGCGCGGCGTCGGCGGTCATCAGGTACCTCGCGCGGGCGGAGGCCTCCTG
>PHAZ01000319.1 GCA_002841825.1 Deltaproteobacteria bacterium HGW-Deltaproteobacteria-22
CGACGCGGTGTGCCTGGAGATCACGGGGGAGCCCGGCGTCGGCAAGACCGCCCTGGTGAACCATGCGCTGTCCACGCTGACCGTGTCAGAGACCCGCATCCTGCGGACCTATCCAGAGCCTGAGGGCTTCAGGCGTTCGTGGCAACCCATGGCCGACCTGTTCTCACGGCTGGCCGGACTGCCGGCCGAGCCGGACCGGAACGACGTCGAGGCCGCCTGCAGCGCCTTCGAGACCGATCCCGAGGATCTGCAGACCGCCCTGCACCTGTTCTGCGGGGAACCCGAACCCTCCCGGCTCGAGCACACCGTCCGCCGCAGGGAGTTGATCACCTCGGTGGCCCGTCTGCTCTATGCCGCCGCCCACATTCGGCGGACGCTGCTGGTGTTCGAGGACGTCGAGGACTTCGACATGGTCTCCCGACGCGTGATCGAGCACCTGATCGGGCTCGTGGACGACGACCGCCTGCACCTGATCGTCACCGGACGGGCGCCGCTGCTGGCCCCGGATCCGATCTTCTCGAAGTCGGTGCTCCATCTGAAACTGGACCGCTTCGACAACCGCAGCGCCCAGCAGTTCTGCCGGGACGTCCTGACCCAGAACGGCATCGTGCGCAACCACCCGGACGAAAACCTGCTCATCACCGCCTCCGGGCTTCCCCTGCACCTGGTCGAGGGACTGCGGCTGGTCTGGCAGGGCGTCAACGAGCCGGGGAACACCCTCTCCGAGCTCGTGTTCCGGCGGGTGGGGATCCTGCGCCAGGCGCAGCGCCGCGTGCTGCAGTGGGTGGCCGTCACCGGGGGCCGGATGCCCGGCGCCTTCGCGAGGGATTCTGGCTTCCTCGAACGCTCCTCCATCGACGTGATCCCTGACTGCATCCAGCAGGGCCTCCTGGTGACCAACGACGACGAACTGATGCTGGCCTATCCACTGCTGGCCAACATCGTGCTCGCCGAGACCGCCCCCGCGCTGCGGGCCCAGATGTTCAGGGTCCTGTTCGAGCACCTGCGCGACACGGAGCCTGATCCGCGCATCCTGGCGAACTGCGCGATCCACGCTGAGGCGCTCAATGATGCCGTACCCTACCTGGAGGCCGCCGGATCGCTGGCGGAGTCCCTCTTCGACGATCACGCGGCCCTGCATCACCTGAAGAAGGCCTACGAGTTCTCCGGAAACCTCACGCAGCAGGATTCGAAGAACCGCTCCGTTTACCTGCGGATCTGCAACCGCTATGGCGACATGCTGCGCTACACCGGCGCCCCTGTCGAGGGCGAGCGCGTCCTGAGGGAGGCCCTCGGGCACTGCCGTGAGGACGATCCGGAGACCCCGCTGATCCTGTCGTCCCTGGCCCGCTGCCTGCTGGAGACGGCGCCCGATTATGCCGAGGGGCAGAGCCAGCTGGCGATCAAGATGGCCAGCCGTACCAACGATCCGAACTTGCTGTTCCGGACGTTCTTCGACTACGGGCACATCGCGCTCCACACCGGCAACTACGAGCGGGGAATCTCCCAGCTGCAACATGGACTGTGGCGCCTCGAGGACGATCGCAACGCTCCGGAGAACCTCTGGCGGTTGCATCTGTGCATCGCCAGATGCGAGTTCCTCAGTTCCAGGTCCGAGCTGGCCCTGGAGACCTGCCGAGCCGCCCTGGAACGGGCCGAGCGCAGCGGGTCGCGGCTGGCATGTGCCCGCTTCCACGAGGAGGCCGCCCGCATCCAGCGTTCCATGAACGACACACGCGCGACGATTCAGCATCTCATCGAGGCCATCGAGTGTCATGAAGGCACCGGAGACCGGTTCGGCCGCATCGACGACCTGCTCCTGCTGGCCGAGATCGACGACGAGAACCGCAGGCGCCTGGCCGACGAGGCGATGACCAGGGCCCTGCGGATCGGCTACGGTGCGGCCATCTCCAAGGCCCGACGCCTGCTCGGGAAATCCTGAAGGGCCCCTCGATCCCCCTGCCGCTCCCCGCCGCAACAGCTTGACAACCGCGCCCGCCTGGCTGACAACCGACCCATCCCCGGAGCGTCCCCGCTTCGAGGCACTGTTTTCACAAGGAAAGAGGTGTCCGCGATGAGGTTCCCAGGCAAGCGCAAGAACAAGCACTACTTCCCGGTCACCGAGCGGGACCGCATCACGTTCATGGCGACCCCGAGCGAAGCCAACCCGATCTACATCGTGGGCATCGACCAGCTGCTCGTGGACATCGAGGCCCACGTCGACGACTCGGGGCTCGAGGAGCTGGGCCTGGCCAAGGGCCAGTCGATGCTGCTCGACGACGCCACCGTCGACAAGCTCTACACCCACCTCAAGCAGGAGGGGCACGTGGCCGGCGAGTTCTCGGGGGGCTCCATCGGCAACACCCTGCACAACTACTCGGTGCTGGCCGACGACCGCTCCTGCCTGCTGGGCACCATCACCCACCACATCACGGTGGGCGACTACGCCTTCCATTACATCCGCAGCACCAGCGCCCGCGTCGACCTGAACCACCTGCATCCCTGCGCCGGTCCCATGGGACGCGCGTTCTGCTTCGTCACCCCCGACGGAGAGCGCAGCTTCGGCATCTCCCGCGGCATCATGGACGAGCTGCCCCCCGAGGCCGTGCCCATGACGCTGATCCAGGACGCCGCCGCCCTGGTGATCACCGCCTACCTGCTGCGCAACGAGCAGGCGCCCATCTTCGAGGCGACCCTCAAGGCCATGCGCATCGCCCACGCCGCGGGGGTGCCCATCGTCATCAGCCTGGGCACCGAGGCCCTGGTGCGCGAGAAACGTGAGTTCTTCGTCGACATCATCCGGGAGTACGGCACGATCCTGGCGGGCAACTTCGAGGAGGCCTGCACGCTCACCGGACAGGAGGATCCGCTGCTGGCCGCCCAGGACGCCCTGGACCTGGCGGACCTGGTCCTGCTCACCCACGGTCAGCAGGGGCTCTACATCGGCGCCCACGTGGACCGCACCCTGGCCCGCGAGACCAAGGACATGATCTTCTCCAAGTCCATCCCCGAGTACAACCTGTTCGAATACAGCCGCGCCATGCGCCGCGCCGACTGCACCAATCCCCTGAAGATCTACTCGCACATCAACCCCTACCTCGGCGGCCCCACGGTCATCCGCAACACCAACGGCGCCGGCGACGCCGCCCTGGCCGCCCTGCTGCATGACCTGACCGCCAACCTCTACCACCGCAGCGTGTCGCCGACCTCTCCCAAGCACCAGGCCAGCTTCCTCACCTATTCGTCGATCCATCAGATCTGCAAGTACGCCAACCGCGTCTCCTTCGAGGTGCTGCGCCGCAACTCCCCCCGCCTGATGCAGGCCCTTCCCGAACGCGAGGACAACCTCGAGGAGGCCTACTGGGAGAAGTGAATTTCGGAATGGATGGCCCATCCGGGCGACAGCCTCTGAAGGGCTCATGGGGCACAGAAAAATTCCATTTGCAGTCATGATACTCCGGGTATATAAAAAAGACAGGTGTCAAAAGGAGGTTCCCATGAAACTTTGTTCGTTGACTCTTGTCTGCATGATGATCACCGGTCTCGTGGCCTGCGCTCCAGCCCTCCAGGATCTCACGCCGGCGCCCGAAGCATCCGGACCTGCGATCTCCCTCTCGTCGATCCTGGTTGAGCCGGTGGGCATCGCCCCCCCCGAGGAGATCGTCCCCGAGGAGGTGCCCGGGCCCGTCATCGGGGGAACCATCGACCGGAGAATGATTTTTCCCACGTATCTCTGGCCGCAGATGGGGATCTTCGCCCTGCAGGGCTCCGAAGACGCCCCCGTGGTCCTGGGCGAGTTCGCCGGGATCCCGGTGTACACCGCGAACAACGACACGTTCGATTACACCCTGACCCTGCCGCAGGCGCCCCC
>PHAZ01000008.1 GCA_002841825.1 Deltaproteobacteria bacterium HGW-Deltaproteobacteria-22
ACAAGAGCGCCGCCTCCTTCGTCTGCGTCATCAACCTCGTCCCCTACTCCATCATGGCACGCTACCGCCTGGCCCTCTCGTACGACGCGCTGGGCAAGTACAGCCTCGCCCGGGAGCAGCTCCAGTGGGTGCTGGCCGACGCCTCCGAGGAGGCCAGGCCCCTCAAGGCCGACGCCCAGAAGCGCTTCGACCAGATCAAGGACCTCCCCGACAAGGGCGCCGCCGTGGTGAAGCCGCCGGTGGATCCCGCTATTGAAGAGGCCCGCAGGAAGGCTGAAGCAGAGAAAGTCAGGCTTGCCGCCGAAGCCCGCAAGAAAGCAGACGCGGAAAAGGCCCGCCTGGCTGCTGAAAAACGCAAGCAGGACGAAACGGAAAAGGCCCGAATCGAAGCTGAAGCCCGTAAAAAAGCAGCCGCCGAAAAGGCCGCCCGCGACGCGAAAAACGGCTCCGGAGAGCCGGTGGCGCCCACGACCCCGGGGCTCACCTCCCGTTGGTGGTTCTGGACCGGCGTGGCCACCACCGCCGTGTTCTCCGGCGCGGCCGTCTTCATGGGCATCCAGACCCTAAACGCCAAGGACCGATGGGAGACCGACTGGAATCCGGAAGACCGCAGCGCCCTCGAGGACAACCGCCTGTTCACTGACCTCGCCATCGGCGGCGCGGTGATCTCGGCGGCCGCCCTGGGCGTCACCATCTGGCTGACGCGTCCGAAGAAGACCGACGATACGAAGACCGGTTGGATGATGATTCCCGCGTGCGGACCCGAGGGCTGCATGATGACCTTTTCGCTGGGATTTTAAAGGGGAGGCCTAAGATGAAAAACCGTATTATTATTTCTTTTCTTTTCATATTTTGGGTCTTCTCCGGCTGCTCGTTGCTCGTCGAGGTCAAGGATCCCCCCGGCAACCCATCATGCGGGGACGGCCAGATCAGCGACGACGAGCAATGTGACGGCAGCAACCTCGGCGGAGACACCTGTCAACAGCATGGCTTCATCGGTGGCCAACTCGGCTGCACGTCCACCTGCGTCATCAACACCATCGGATGCACCGATGATGCCAACTGCGGCGACGGTCAGGTCGATGCCGAAGAGCAGTGTGATGGCCTGAACCTCAAAAACAAGAACTGCCTTGATCTGGGCTTTGATGGTGGCACCCTTTCCTGCTTTGGTGTCGACCATGGCGATAGTGCATGCACCTTCAACACCTCTCAATGCGTCGGAGGGAACCCCTGCGGCAACGAGGTCATCGAGGCCGAAGAGCAGTGCGACGGCGCGAACCTTAACGGACAGACCTGTGAAAGCCTCAATATGGGCACAGGCACACTCGTGTGCAAGGACGACTGCAGGTTCGACACCAGCAATTGCTACCTTCCTGCTGAGATCTGTGACGACGGGGCCGACAACGACGTCGACGGCCTGACCGATTGTGATGATCCCGATTGCCAGTCCTTCTGCGCCGGCGTCTGCGGCGACGGCTGGATCGGCGGCTCCGAGCAGTGCGACGGTGACATCCTGAATGGCCAGTCCTGCGAGCTCCTGAACTGGGGAACCGGTGAACTGACCTGCGTCAACTGCCAGTTTGATCCCGGCAGTTGCGCGGGCACCTGCGGCGATAGCCTCCTCGGCTATGAAGAAGAATGTGACGGCACTGCTTCTACGATCATGACCACCTGCCACGACTGGGGGTTTTACTCCGGTAACCTGATGTGCAATGGCGACTGCCGCCTGGACTTCTCACAGTGCACAGGTAATATCGGCCTGAGCACCCCGACCCTGGTCTCTAGCGGCCAAGCACATACCTGCACGATCATCGGCTCCATGATGGTTTATTGCTGGGGCTGGGACCAGCATGGTCAGTTGGGAATTCAATCGGGCCAGATGTATCAGCCCGTGCCCGTGCCCCTGAGTTTCACCGGTACCTGGATGCTGGCCACTCACCTTTCCGCCGGCGGCATGCACACCTGCGCCGTGAGTGGCAACGTGGGATTCATGGGAATTGTCCTGTGCTGGGGTAACAACACCATGGGTCAGATCGGCAACGGGTCAACCGCAACCATTGAGCCCCTGCCCGTCCCCATCCTCAACATCACCAACATCACGGCCGTCGCCGCGGGCTTTGAGCACACCTGTGCCCTGCACAACTCCGGTTTGGTCTACTGTTGGGGCGCCAACACCTTCGGCCAGCTCGGGCTCGGTGCCGGCCACGGCACCAGCGAGAATCAACCGACTCTGGTGACCTCGCTGACCAACATCATCGCGATCTCGGCGGGCTTCAACCACACCTGCGCGATCCAGCAGATCGACGCGGTGACCAACGCACTCTACTGCTGGGGCGCCAACAACGCCGGCCAGCTCGGCGTCAGCAACAACTACGTTGATTCGAACATCCCTGTCCCAGTGATGACTTTCAATGCCCGTGCTGTGGCGTGCGGGCAATCCCACACCTGTGGCATCAAGAGCGACAATTCGCTCTGGTGCTGGGGCGCCAACGATGTCAACCAACTCGGATACTCCGGGAGCGGAAACACCATTCCCGTCCAGGTCCCCGGCTTCACGGCCAATTCCATCACCGCAGGTGCCAACCACACCTGCGCCATTCTTGGGGATGGCAAGGCACGCTGCTGGGGTTCCAACGTCTTCGGTCAACTGGGAATCGGCTACCCATCTGCATCAGGTACACCTGAGGAGGTGAACGGTCTCGACAACGTCTCCATGATCAGCGGTGGCGGCGAGCACACCTGCGCGTTCATCAATGACGTGAATCTGAACTATCCCCTGTCCTGCTGGGGCGAAAACTGGTACGGCCAGGTGGGAAACGGCAACACTGCAGACCAGTATTACCCCGCGCTGGTGATGGGACAATGACCGGAGCTTCCGTCCGGCTTCCACCCTGCTTTCCCAATTGAAATTCAGTACAATTCAAGCAAGAGGATCTGATGCGGCGCAGCCGGCGTGCTCGGCAGGCTCAAGGAGAACAACACCGACTTGCCCCCCTGCAGGGACAGGTTGCGGCCGACCATCATGGCCCCTTTGGGCCAGTATGGCCCGCGGGACATGCTCCCCAGTTGCGTGAGCTCCTCGGACCCGTAGATTGTCACGCCGTCCTCGTGAAAGGAATACAGGAGATTGCGCCCCGAGAGCGCCAGGAAGTGCCCGGGTTTGGCCGTCTTCTGGCGCTGGAGCTTCCGGGTGGCCAGCTCGAGGCGCGTCACCGTGGACAGGGCCGGTGAGTCTATAAATAAATATTTATGATCCACCGAAAACACCGCGGTGCGGACCTCCACCGGCGCGTCGAACTCGAAGCTCTCCTGCTTGTCCAGATTCGCAACATGGCCCCGAGCGGTGGGTCCGGTCAGAAAGCCGGCGCCGGTATTTCCCTTCTTCTCGTCGGCCTCACGTACGAAGATCCGGGAAAAATCCGGAGACGGCACGTACACGACCGAGTACACGCCCGCGGTCTTCTGCCGCGTGGGCATGTCCACCTGCAATTTTTGTATGGATTGATTCTTCAGGGTGATTTTATGGATGGTCACCGGTCCCTTGAGCTCAACGCGCTCCAGGAAGATCCGGGGCGTCCCCGCCACGAAGAAAGTCTCGGTCGGATCCATCCCCACCGGAACCAGGGCCTCGTCGGCCACCTTCAGCGAAGCCGTGACCTTCCGGGCGCCCAGATCCACGGCCAGCAGCCAGGACTCGGTCACGTCCTTGACGACCTTGGCCGGATCCACCCAGGATCGCGTGGAAAGACAATAATATTTTTGATTTTCCACGATCAGGCGGGCCGGCTTTCCGTCCTCGCACAGGGGCGGATCGGGCGAGAGCCGCAGCGTCTTCTGCATCGTGGCCCAGATCCAGCCGGTGTTCTTGGCCCCGTCGAGGCGCACCCACAGCAGCGTCGTCAACCTTGAATATTTACCTTCAGCCTTCAGTGCGGCCACCCGCGTCGGATAATCCGCCCCGAAGGCAGGCTCGGTGACCGCCGGAAAGCCCGCGAGCGTCGAAAACCACGGCAGTTCGACGACCTTCTGCGTCTCCAGGTCCACCAGCTCCCCGCCGGATTTCCCGTACACGCTCTCGGTGACCGCAAAGCGGCCGGTGCTCACGGGGAAGTCCCGCAGCGTCGTCTTCAGGGTGGCGAGTTGCCATTTTTTTTGCACAAATACAGGCTTGATCGTCCGGGAAAATCCCGGAGTCGCCCCCAGGACGCCCAGCACAAGGAGCACCACCGGCAAGAATAGAAATTTTCGTCTCATGCTTCTCACAATCCCCTTCTACGGCTCTGGTTCATTCATGCCATCCCAGTCGGGTGGGTTCAGGTCGTCCGGATCTTCCAGCGCGTCGGGCTGCCTGATGGGCTCCCGGTCCGCATCATAGGCGATCATGTCTTCAAGCTCACCCTCGGCGTCATACTTGATCACCATGCCGGCATGCTCGAGTTCCTTGTGCATGACCAACTCGCGTTGGGTCCCGTGGAACCAGTGCTCCACCTCCCGGGCGAACTCGTCAAACTTAGTGACGCATCCGGCCACCCCATCAGTGTTCAGCACCAGCGCGTCTTTCTCGTCGGAATACCATTCCTCGACGAGATTTTCGTCCTCGTTGAAGGTCATCCTGGTGCAGGCCACCCCGTCCTTGTCCTTCTTCTTTTTCTTGTCGATGCCAAAATTACACGTCAGAATGGTGTTCTTGACGGTGTCGACGGTGGTGATGTTTCCATGAATCTGCGCCTGATCCAGCGCAGGCTTGCCCGCGACGTCGAAGAACCACTCTTCGGACACGTTCCCGTCGGCGGATTCCTTCTGCTTGACCTGGCCGATCCCGTCTTTGCGGGCCAAGGGTTTTCCCTGGGCATCGAGGAAATGGATCTCTGACACGCGGCCCTGGGTGTTGTAGATCCATTTTCGACAGATGACACCATTGTCGTTTTTGGATGGCTTGCCGTTGATGCCCAGCATACAGGATCCGATCCGCCTTCCACGCTCGTCATAAGTGTTGGACTCACCTCCCGATTTTTCCTTGTCCAGCACCGGCTTTCCCCCGATGTCAAAATATAGTTTCTGGACCAGATTCCCAGTGGCATCGTACTTCGCCTTCCACATCCCGGTTTCCATGTAATTCTTGGCAGGCTTGCCATCCTTGTCGAGGAACGCCTCCGAGACGGGGTTTCCATTCACATCATAGGCAATCTTAGAATAATGAAAAGTCCTCAAGTAGGTCGGCTTGTTTTCCTTGTCCACGGAACTGGCAGACAGCAGGTTTCCGGCCGCGTCGTACTGGTAGTTGAACTTCACCTGTCCGAGCGCGGTCACCGTCGGCTTTCCCTCCTTGTTCAGGGGCACCTCGGTCACGACGACCCCCTGTGCGTTGCGCTCGACCTGGTAGCCATAGGCACCGTTCGAATCGGCCCGGGGCTGGTCCTTCCAGTTGAAGAAGCGCACGGTCTTCACGAAGCCAGACTTGTCCTCGGTCCACTTCTCGCGGCAGGGTCCGCTGCCCTTGACACGGGACTTCTCGGGATCGGTCTCCCCGGGGGCAGGCTTGCGGTATTTGTCGCGAACCCGCGAAGTGACCTTCCAGCGCTCTTCGACGCTCCCTTCCCGGCTCCGGATCGTGACCCAGAAGCCCTTGCCATCGGCATTCCACGCGTACTCCACCGAACCGGACAGCAGCGGAGACACGGTGGTGGGGATGATGCCGTCGAGGATCTGTCCGGCGCCGTTGATGACCTCGACCTTGGTGGTGCGTCCGCCATCCTGGGTGAAGCGGTAGCTCCAGTGCCGCTTCCGGGCCACCTCGGGCTTGAGCGGATAGGCGCAGGTCCACACCCCGGCCTTCTCCACAGCCTGAGCGCACACCTGGGTGGTCGGCGCAGACCCGGCAAAGGCTGGTTCCGGCCTCAGGGCACCAAAACCGATCCACAGAAACAGAACAAGAACCTTCGAAGTATTTTCCATGCTAACCTCCAGGTTTTTCCATTCAATTTTCCACCGCATATCGCAGCACCAAACCTGCCTCACCCACCACCAGCGCCTCCGACGCCGACAGCCAGACCACGTCGCCCAGAAAGCCGTCGAGGCCGGTGGAGACATCCTCCCAGGTCGCGCCACCGTCGCGCGAGAGCAAGGCTGCGCCGTGCCCGCCGACGGCCAGGCCGTTGTCCCCCGCAAAGCCGACCGCATACAGGTTCTCACCGGCGCCGTCGCAGACCACGCAGGCATAGGAGGCGCCGTCGTCGTCGGAGACCAGGATGGTCCCGTGGTCGCCCACGGCGATCCAGCGGTCCGGACCCACCGCCACGAGGTCGTAGAACCACTCCGCCGGCGCGGCAGCGGGGACCTCGGCCGGGGAGAAGACGACGCCGTCGTCGGAGCGCCCCAGGTACTGCCAGTAGCCGCCTGCGGTCCAGGTTCCCCACGGTGCAGTCGCGACCACAGCTCCCTGAGCACGTTGGCCGTAGCCGGCGTCGAAGGATACATCGGCCCAGGTCACGCCACCGTCGTCGCTGCGCGCGCCCTGCCAGTAGCCGGTGGCCACGACGGCGCCGTCGGCGCAGGCTGCCCCGTTGAGAAACTGGTAGCCGAAGTAGGGACTGTCGACCTCTCCGACCCTGGGTCCGTGGATCCATGTGGCGCCAGCATCCATGCTGCGGACCAACTGACCCTCGCCGATTCCAAGTCCCGTGCCGTCTTCGGTGAAACACAGATCCGTGAGCGTGCGGCCCGGAAAGGCCGAGGTCCCCGCGATCGTCACGCGTTCCCATGAATCCTGTGCCTGCCGCCTGAAAAGTCCGTTGCCGGTCCCGGCGGCGAACACCGTTCCGTCAGGTGCCGTCAGCACCGTCACCAGGGAAGCGGTGTCGACGAAGGTCTCGCGCTCCCAGGGCGAGGCCGGTGTTCCGGCCACCGGACGCTCACCACCATCGAAGAACGCAAACATCTCCGGATAGAAGAATCCATATAATTCGTGGCCGCCGTCGAACTCCCGGACGAAGCGCCGCTCCGGCGCAAAGCCGATGGCGTCGAGCCGTCCTGTCAGGTTGTAGTGGTAGGTGCGCATGTAGTCCCGGAAACCGGTGGCCAGATACACCCGGCCCAGATCCTGGAGCTGGTTGGCGATCCACAGTCCTCCTCCGACAAACCCGAAGCCCGCGAAGGGCGTGGCCGCGTCGGCCAGGGCGCGGGCGGTCTGGTTCGTGCCCGAGGAGAAGCCCATGAGATACAGGCGCTCCGGTGCCAGGTTCACGCGCCTGGACACGGCGGTCACCAACGCCGTGATGAACGCATGGTTGCGCTCCGTGTCCCCCTGATTCTGGTCCCAGCGATAAACGATCCAGTCGCCCTCCTGCGAGCTGCGCGAGCGGGGCCGCACCAGCACGAATCCGTATTCCTCGGCGGCCGCTTTGGCTGCGTCCAGACCGTAGGCCAGCTCAGGGAGCTCTCCGGCGGTGCCGTGCAGATCCATCAGCAGCGGGGAGGCTGTTGCATGATCGTAGCTGGAGGGGACATACATATAATAAAAGCGAGTCTCCAGCTCCACCACGAGCTCCTGACCGAAAAACTCCCGCGTCGTCAGCGTTTCCCCGAACGTGCACGCCAAGTCGAGGGCCACAAACGCACCCTCGGCGCACACGCACTCGACTTCCCCCTCGGCAAACGGCGACGGGCGGCACTGCCCGGCCTCTCCGCAGTCCACGCCGGCGCAGGGATCCACGACCGCCTCACAGACGCCGTCCACGCAGATCAGGGCTTCAGTGTTGCAGGTGTCATCAGGGTGACACGGCCCTCCGAGCTCGCCGACCCCGGGTCCATTGTTGTTGGTCAGTTTTTTCTCTTCATCGCATCCGCAAAGCGCCAGCCACAGAGCCAGAACAAGCATCCAACCGCGTCGCATCTGGACCCCCTTGGATCGTTTCGTCTCCTCAGTGAATCGTGGGACAACCGGCGAAGTCAGCGCACAGGCCGGTATCGATGGCGGCCTGCCAGCAGATGCGCCCGGCGCCCCGGAAACAGCCGGCCGCACCGGAAGTGTACATCTCGCAGTCGATGCTGCACTGGCTCAGGTCCCCGCCGTCGCAGGCGGTGACGAGCAGGTCGCAGGCGCCGTCGCAGTAGGCGATGTCGTCAAAGGTCTGGCAGGCCATGCACTCCTCGAAGCCCGCGCAGTCCGTGGCCGAGAGCAGGCAGTCCTTGACATAGGGCTCCAGCGTGCCTTCGCACTTCGTCTCGCAGGTCTGCACGGAGGTGCCGAACACGAGTTCCTTGTCGGTGATGGTCTCACAGGCCATCAGCGGTGTGCACAGGGCTTGACAGGCTGTAAGATTATTCAAATTACTAGTATTATTTACATTGTTAATATTGTTCGTATTATTTGTATTCTTTGAACCGTCATCACACGACGACGAGCCCAGAATCGCAAGTATGGACAAAAGAAAAAGTGTCTGTTTCATGACGATGGCCTCTCTTGGATGGCAGTATGAACCGCTTTTCACGGATTTGCAACGCCCTGACGACGATTTTTCCATGCTGCGAACGGAAATATTCCCTCAACCACTTTCGAATCCGACCATTTCGAAAAATGGACTTCTTCGAAAATATCGCTTCTCCATTTCCAGTCCATTGTGTAACCATGCTGCCGGATGCTGGCCCCCAGCACCAAAGGAAACTCCCATGTATGACGACCATGTCCCCGACCTCCCCGAAGATGCGCCTGGCGAAAAGGTCGCCGACTCCGGCCCCCCTCCCCATCCCTGGTTTTCGATCTGGTTTCGGCCCCGGGCCACGATCCGGTATATCCTCGACGTGGACGATCCTCGAGGGATCTGGATGCTCCCGGTCATCGCCAGCCTGGCGGTCGTTTTCCTCCCGGAAAAACACCTGTACGAGCTCGCCGAGGAGCTCGACTGGCCCATGACCATCGGAATCCTGGGGCTGGCCAGCGCCACCGCCGGTGTGGCCGGACTGTATCTGACCTCCTGGATCGGGCGGATCACAGGCAGCTGGCTCGGCGGCACGGCCACCTCCTCCCAACTGCGGCAGGCCCTGGCCTGGTCCATGGTGCCCCAGATCTGGATCTCCCCGCTGGCGCCCCTGACCCTGCTCCTGTTCGGCCGCGAGTGGTTCGAGGAGACCAAGCCGATGATCGAGGGCAGCGGGGTTCTTTCCCTGGCCTACGGCCTCCTCGTCATGGTGCAGTTCGTCGTGGGTGTATGGACGGTCGTCATCAACATGAAGGCCATCGGGGAGGCCCATGGCTTCTCCGCCTGGAAGGCGCTGCTCTCGAGCATGATCGCGGCGGTGCTGATCATCGTGACCCTGGTGGTGGCGTTTTTCGTCCTGATCTTCGGGGTCGTTTTCATTCGGTCGCTGGCTGCCTGAATGTCTGATAGCCCCGGCTCAGGGCAGCCGGCCGGATCAGGGCAGCCGGATCTTCGTCACTCCGAGCTCGCTGCCCTGCTCTCCAGCTTCCTTGCACACTTGCAAGGCATATCCGCGGTATCCCATCTTCGCCCAGAATGCCGTGGACACTTCGTTGGTCGTGCTCAGGCGCGTCTCGAACCGCGTCTGACCGTTTTCGGAAAACCACGCCTCGACGGCCCTCACCAGCGCCTCGCCCACGCCCTGCCGTCTCGCGCCGGCGGTCACCGCCAGATCCCAGATCGATCCGTAGGTCGGCAACACGAACACGGGAGGCGTTTTTTCAATCTTGGCTAGACAGTATCCAACCACGATCCCGTCGCGCACCGCCACCCAGACATCCGATTCCTCCTGGCCCATCTGCGATGTGATGAATCCCCCGAACAACTCGTGCCCGTCCTCGGTGCGTGTGTAATGCGGATCCCGCGCGCCGTGAAAGTCGAAGAACTCCTTCCAGATTTCCACGATTCCGGGACCATCTTCAAGGACCGCTTTTCTAATTTGCAGTTCAATCACTGAGGCCGTCCTTCCCGATCACGCTCGCTTCCAGTCGGTGAACTGTGCCACGGCGGAAAACACCACCTCATTGCACACCGGCTCCCGCATCAGATACACGGCCGGGTAGTTGCGGATCACGGAGGACTGGAGCTTGGCCGCCAGGTTGATCGCGTAGGCCCCGGGCGGGGAGTCCAGGTCGCTGACCTGCACCGCCACCAGCCCTTCGACGTTGCGCTGGTAACTGAAGCCCACGACCCCGCGCAGCTCCAGGACCCAGCGATCCTCCTTTTCGTCGGCCAGCTCGACGATCATGTTGTCCTGAATGCCGAAGATCTGGATGATTCGGGCTTTTCTCAGCCTGTACTGCATGTGCTACCTCGCCGGATGGTTCATTCGATCATGTTCCCGGGCCCTGGCCCGATCCGGCCAGCATACACGTTCGCCCTGATTCTGTCATCGATCTTTTTACGCTGGACAGGTCCCCGCTCCAACTGGTACAGCTGGGTCGGGTCCACCGTCCAACCCGGTGATGTCCCGGAGGTCTACATGCCCCGTTCCGCCTGGATCATCGGCAACACCGACGGCATCGGCCGCGCACTAACGCGCAGGTTGCTCTCCCGTGGCTGGGGGGTCACAGGAATCTCGCGCTCTGAATCAAAACTGACGGACACGGGATACGAACACCACGTCACCGACGTGACGGCAACCGGGTATCCGGCGCTTCTGGCGCGCCTGATCGAGCGCGGGCTCCCCGAACTGGTCGTCTACTGCGCAGGCATCGGCGAGGAATTGAATCTTGAGGACATGCACCTGGAGCCCCGCACCTTCGAGGTCAACCTGCTGGGCATGGTACGCACGGCCGCGGCCGTGATCCCGCCCATGGTCGCCCGGGGCAGCGGCCACTTCATCGGGCTGTCGAGCCTGGCCGATGTGCTGGCGCTCCCCGACGCGACGGCCTACTGCGCCTCCAAAGCCGGATTCTCAAACTATCTGGCCGGCCTCGCACGCGCGACGCGCAAGACCGGCGTCGCCGTCACCTGCGTGCGCTTCGGCTTCGTGGACACGAAGATGGCCAAGGGCACCGTGCGTCCGCTGATGCTCCCGGTGGAGCGCGCCGTGGATCACCTCGAGGGCTGCATCCGCCGCCGTCCGGCCCGCCATACCGCCCCCAGGCTCATGATCCCGCTGGTCCAACTCACCCGTTTCGCCACGTGGCTGGGAATCGGCGGATGACCCGACCCACGAGCGTTGTTTGTCAATGAAAATATTTATATATTTTCCACTGCCGCGGCGCCCCCCTGCTGGGTGGGTGGGACCGACTTCTCGGCAGGGGCCCCCGACGACGGCGGCGCCGCAAACCAGGTCAGATACTTCGCCGCCCCGGGGACTCCCATCAGGTTCCCGCAGTCCAGGGCGCCGAGCTGCTCGCCGATCCGGATCCAGCAGGAGCGCGTCTGGGTGTCGATGAGGTAGGCGGCCAGGAGATATCCAGGGCCGGGGATGAAGACTTTGCCGGCGGTGATGGTCACGATCGGGGTATCCCGGGCGGACTGCACGGAGCCGGGCTGCAGATTGCCGCAGCCTACCGCCGCCGAAGTCAGGAAAAACAGGAAAATTAACAATAACTTTTTCATGAGGTTCTCCTTGCCTACTGCGGTAAGCATTCGCGGATGACGCCACGCGTCTCTTCAAGCCGGCGCTTCAGTGGACCGAAGTCATATTCATCGGGGTCCGGTGGTAGCGAACCCAGTTCGGCGATCTTCTCGTCGAGGTAGCGCAGCGCGGCGTCCCGGGAGAGCCGACGATAGTCGCTGATTCCCTTGACGGTCGGGTACAACTCTTGCACTTCCTGTTCTGTCCGTCCGGAAAAAACGACGATCCGCACGTCGAACGAATCGCCCGGCTCGAAGCTGCCGCCGGCCTCCCAGGACCACCACTCCGGGCCGACCAGGCCCTCCTGGAGCGACGGCGGACCGAAGTCGTCGTAGCAGAGGACCACGGTGTGGCCGGGATCGTTGGGGGGCGCCGGTGAAAGACGCTTGAGCGTCCCGTCGGAGTTCCGTTCTCCCGGAAAGTCCGCCGCGCGGGCCTGGGCCGGTGGCCAGGGTCGGGCCGGACAGGCGCCAGGGAGCCGGGCGCAGTCCACTTTCGCGGGCGCCGGGGCCGTCGCAGCGGGCGGCGGGGGTTCGGAGCGGGTAACCCCTCTCTGGCAGGAGAAAAGGACCCCGGCAACGGTGAGCCAGACCGGAAGGGGAGCCCTGCGCGAAAGACCCGTCATGGAGCGCACCTAATTGAAATCCAGCAGGGGGAAGTGATATCCGGTGAAGCCCGTGACCTGCCAGGACCCCGGCAGGCGGAAGCGCTTTTTTGGAAGCTCCAAGACGGCCTCGCGCGCCGTGGGACGGAAGCGCACGTCGAGGCCAAAGGTCAGGGGGGTATCTCCGGAGCGCTTCAGGATTCCCACCTGGGCGCCCAGGGCGATCGCGGACATCGTGGACGGCAGCGTGGCGTCCGGACCCGGCGTCTGTCCGTCGGGCGTAAAATCCATGGGGAAGAGCATCAGGTGAACCCCCCAGTCCTTGAACAGGTATTCCAGGGACAGGCCCAGGGGCATGCGCAGGGGCTCCAGTCTGGGCTTCTTCGACAGGCGCAGGCCGGAGATGGAACTGAAGCCCAGGGAGGCCACCCACTGGCGGTGACGGTCCGCCCGGCGGGAGCGCGCCAGCGGGAGCTCATCGGGGTGCTCCGGATCGGAGAGCAGTCCGTTGAGAATCCGCAGCGTCTCGGCCGGATTCCGATGATGAATCGCCAGAAACAACTCCTTGAGCAGTCTTCGCTTTTCCGGATCCATGGCGAACCCCTACTTCTGCGAGTGCAGGCCGATGCGGTTGCCCTCGGTGTCGGTCACCATCGCCACGAAGCCGTAGGGGCCAATGGAGAATTTCTCGCTCACCAGTGCCCCCCCGGCCGCGACGGCCCGGGCGGCCTCGACCGCGCAATCGAGGCAGGTGAAGTACACCATGGTGGAGTTGCCTCCGGAGGGACGACCCTCCATCTTCACGAGGGCGCCGTTGGTGCCCTTGCCGCCTTCGACGCCCGGGAACATCCATTCCTCCATGTCGGGCATGGCCAGATCCGTCAACTTCACCTCAAAGACGTTCTCGTAGAACGCACGAGCGCGCGGCATGTCCTGAACGAAGATTTCAAACCAACCGACGGGATTTCTCTGCATCATGCTTCTCCTGTGAATAAGTGGCGGACCCTCCGCACACCCTGATGTTACCTTTGAATTCTCACGGGTCAAGGAGAACTTCCATTTCGGGGCCCAATGGATCAGGATGCCGGTTTTCCCAGGAAAAACCCGATCTCGAAGCGGAGATCCGCGTGGCCACGCTTTGGCGCTGGAAACCGCCAGTTCACCATGACCGAACATGCTCGGTCGCCCAGGCCCAGCAGGTCCTCCGGCTCCCGGCTCCGGCACGACGTGGCACGACCCTCGGAATCAATGGTCAATAAAAATTGGATCCATCCCTCCGGCCCCGTCCGATCGGCCTTCCTTTGCCCGGCTGCCGGAAAGGCCCAGGGATATTTCTGCTGGTAACGGTGCATCAATTGACGGCGCTGACCCCGCAGGAATTTCTTCAGAACCTCCTCTTTCAAGGATCCCTTCCGTATCTTCACATTGTTGATGCGCAGGTCCATCAGGTCAGGCGGGACCGGAACGGACTTGGCCACGATGCTGTTCTGAAAAGGATCCACCTCGACATCATCATACAGCGGGGCGCCCAGGGCATCGGGCAGCCCGCCGCCTCGAAGGGGGTAGGACTCCATCTCCAGATTCCAGCGCAATTCCCGCAGCCGGACTTCGTCCAACGGGAACGGTGGCGACTCGATGCAGGCCCGTGCGAGATCCTGCCCGGTTGACTCCGGATCGAGGAGGTCCCGCAGACGCTTAATCATAAGTTCACACTCCTTCTCAAAGACGATGAAAGCCTGTGGCTCCACCTCCGACAAGGCATCTCGATCAAACACGCAGGTGCGTTCTGAAAGCGCCAACCGCGACTTCCACGGGGATTCTCCATAGGTCCATCCCAGGGAACCGTAGTTGTGCAGGGTTTTGGGATCAATGTGCACACGGGGTACGCTCCTCTGCCAGTCCAGGATCCGGCGGCGACGCCTGGCATGGATTCCGACCCGGGGCGCGTCTTGCCCGGAACGACCATCCATGGCTGGAGGTAAATATTCCTCTTCCAGTGTTTCGAGGAAGACGCCACGCAGACAGGTCTCGAGCCTGTAATTGATCGCCAGCGAGTTGGGCCTTTCCTGAATCAGGAGACACTCGATGGTTCCGGTAAACAGGCTCCACCGGCGCTCTGCGATCCGTTGCCCGAAAGCCTCACCCGGTTCTTCACTTGGGGACCATTGGCCCTGGCCGGATCCTCCAGATCGTGAGCAGGCCATCAACCATAGCCCTGTATAAATTATATATCGAACCATCACGATGGACACACTCCCCGGTCGATCGTTTGATCTACGGGGACGGCGGAATGAAGACCAGAGGATGCATCGTGTTTTCTCACTTCCCTGTTAATCATCAAGCTCTTCGACCCCGACGACAACCGAGGTTCGAAAGCGCGTCTCGAACTCCCGTCCCCCGGCGTTGACGTATTTCACGTCGTAGATGCGCGTCTTGTGGAACTCCACGATGATGGCGAACGGCGCCCAGGAGCACGTGAGGAGCCTGGCACCCGACTTGGCGAGATATTTTTCGATGCGCGCTTTGTCAGCGACCATTGTTAAATATAATATATACGAAAAAATCCCCGTCAGGAAAATGAAAATCAGGAGACCCAGCTCTTTTTCCATCCGAAAAGGTTCCTTTCCGCTCCCGCACGACTGAATTTTTACCCGGCCTGTCGTTCCGGGTCAAGAACGTCATTTACGGTTTGTTTTTTTTCGCACACCAGTGCATGCTAGGCCGTTGGGGAGACATCCCGGGAGCGCTGCATGAATGAACAAGGAAAATTTATATTATTGTTGATTTTCCTGATATCCCTGGCCACCGTCGGCTGTGACGACCCGAAATCGAAGGGCGTCGCGTGCGGGCCCGACAACTGTGACGGCTGCTGCGACGGTGACGGCGGTTGCAGGCCCGGCTCGGAGCGCGCGTTCTGCGGTATCGCCGGGGAAAGTTGTTCGATCTGCATCGGCGGCCGTTGCGAGGCTTACGAATGCGTGGTCGGCGATCCCTGCGGACCCGACAACTGCGACGGCTGCTGTGACGCCAGCGGCGACTGCCTGACGGGCACGGAACCGGCGCTCTGCGGTTCCGCCGGTGAGGCCTGTGAAGACTGCCTCGACGGTGCCTGCGAGGCCAACACCTGCGTCAACGAGACCACCTGCGGACCCGACAACTGCGACGGCTGCTGCAATGCCAGCGGCGGCTGCCGGCCGGGCACGGAACCGGCGTTCTGCGGTTCCGCCGGGGAGGCCTGTGAAGACTGCCTCGACGGCGCCTGCGAAGGGAACACCTGCGTGGCCGTGCAGACCTGCGGACCCGGCAACTGCGCCGGGTGCTGCGACGCCGGCGGCACCTGTCTGGGCGGCGCTGCGGTCAACGCCTGCGGCAGCGGGGGCAACACCTGCCTCGCCTGCGGAGACCAACTCTGTGAAGACGGTGGCTGCGTCGATCCGCCGCCGGAGCTGCGCATCGGGTTGTGGCTGTCGCCCTGGCGGCTGGCCGATCGCACCCCGGCGCAGTGGGTGGCGGCGATCAAGGGGCTCAGTTACGCCAGCTCGGTGCCCAGCCGCCCGGTCGTGGTCATCGCGATCTGCGGCGCGGCCACCACGACGACCACCCGCTGCTTCTTCCCGCAGCCCGCGGGCGTCCCCAGTTACGCCAACGTCACCTACAGCACCGACCGGGTGACGCCGATCCTCAACGCCATCGAAGCCGATGGCACCATCGAGGTGATCCTCGACGTGGAGCCCATGAACGCGCTGGTGTCCAACGTGATGCACGTGGCCATGACCGCCTTCGGCGGCTACTCCTGCGTCAAGGGTTTCTCGCCGGACTGGGAGTGGGTCACGGGCGACACCAACAAGATCTCCAAGCTGCCGACCTGGAACGCCGAGCTGCAGAACTACAAGGCCGGAATGGAGCTGCATCTGATCAACTGGGTCACCAGCGCCTTTGGAACCTGGCGTGACGACGCCCTCTCCTACGGCTACGACGGCCAGTCGTTTACCGGCCTGACGCAGCAACTGTGGTACTTCGACAACTGGACGAGCGCCTTCTTTCCGAACCGCACGGCCTGGTACTGGGCCTACGCCGCGGATTCCTCATGGACCCGCCCGCTGGTGCAGAACGCCGCACAACTGCGCGACCTGCAGGATCAGTACAGTGCCATCGACCCGGCGGGCATGATCCTGATGGCCACCGAGACCCTGTATTTCGAAATCGACGCGATGCTGCCGACCTCGCCGATGTGGTAAAGATCCACGGTACGGGAAAAAACCTTATCAATCAGAACCAAGTTTCTTGCTGGCGTCCGGGAGATGATCAGCCCCAGCGGATCAGGCCGGTCTCGTGGAGGTAGGAGAGGGAGCCGTGACAGGGGAGCACACGGACGGCGAAGCCCTGGAGGCCCGAGGCGCGGCACTCGAGGTTGCCGGTGTAGACGACGCGCCCTTCGGGGCTCACGGTGTGATCCTTCAGATCGAGGATCTCGGGGGCCTCGAGGTCACCATCGGCGTTGACCTTGCCGAAGAGCACCTGCACGCGGACATCGCCGGGCGTCAGCGGACCCAGATGGACGGGCACCGAGATGTGCACGCTCTGGCCAACCTTCACCTCCTCGGTGAAGTCGGTGTCGGCGGCCAGCACGTGAACTTCCTTCCAGCCGGTCTCGACGCGTTTCTTCCACTGGGTCAGTTCCTTGGCCCCGTTGAAACTGGACTGGCTCATGCGGTGCCAGCGGTCGGTGGCGGGGATGTAGAACTTCTGGGCGTATTCGTCGACCATGCGGTTGGTGTTGTACACGGGTGCTAATTTTTTAAACGTAGCCTTCATCTTGGCCAGCCAGCCGCGGGGCAGGCCGTCGCGACCGCGCTGATAGAACAGCGGCACGAGATCCTTCTCGAGGATGTCGTAGATCGTGCGGCTCTCGACCTCGTCCTGGTATTTCAGGTCGGTGTACTCCTCGCCGCGGCCGATGGCCCAGCCGGTGTCCGGAGAGTAGCCCTCGACCCACCAGCCGTCCAGGATCGACAGGTTCTGTGCGCCGTTGGCGGCGGCCTTCATGCCCGACGTGCCCGAGGCCTCCAGCGGACGGCGCGGGTTGTTCAGCCATACATCCACGCCCTGCAGCATGTAGCGCGCGACGTTCATGTCGTAGTCCTCGAGGAAGACGACCCGGCGCATGAACTCGTCGCGGCGCACGTGGTGCACGATGCGACGGATGAACTCCTTGCCCTCGTTGTCGCGGGGATGCGCCTTGCCGGCGAAGATGAACTGCACCGGGCGATCCAGGTTGGACACCAGCTTGATAAGGCGATCGACGTCGTGAAAGATCAGCGTGGCGCGCTTGTAGGTGGCAAACCGGCGCGCGAAGCCGATGGTCAGGATATCCGGATCGAGGGTCTCGTCGGCGGCCAGGAGTTCGTGTTCCTGAGCGCCGCGCTTGACCAACTGGGCGCGCATGCGCCGGCGGACGAAGGCGACCAGACGCTCACGGCGGCGCTCGTGGGTGCGCCACAACTCGGAGTCCGGGATCTGATCCATGTAGCGCCAGACCTCGGGATCTTCACTAAACTCCGCCCATCGCGGTCCCAGATAACGCTCGAACAGGCTGGCCAGCTCGTGGGACGTCCAGGTCTTGTTGTGGATGCCGTTGGTGACGTGCCCGATGGGAATCTCCTTCTCGGGCAGCTCAGGCCATACGGTCTTCCACATGCGACGGGACACCTCCCCGTGCAGCATCGACACGCCGTTGTAGCGGTCCGACAGACGCAGCGCCAGCACGGCGACCGAGAACGGCTCCTCGACGTTGGAGGGGTGCTCCCTCCCCAGGCCCAGGAACTCCTCGCGGGAGATCCCCACCGCGTCGCGGTATTTCCAGAAGTATTTGTCCATCAGCGCCGGCGGGAACTTGTCGATGCCGGCGGGCACCGGGGTGTGCGTGGTGAACACCGAGCCGGATGAACAGGCTTCCAGGGCCTCGTTGAAGCTCAGTTTCTGCCGCTCGATGAGGTTCTGGATGCGCTTGAGCCCCAGAAACGCGCTGTGGCCCTCGTTCATGTGGAACACGGTCGGGAAGTAGCCCAGGCGCTCCAGGGCCATGACGCCACCGATGCCGAGCACGAGCTCCTGCTTGAGGCGCATCTCCAGATCGCCGCCATAGAGCTGGGCCGTGATCTCCCGGTCCTCGATGCTGTTGGACTCCACGTTGGTGTCCATCAGGATCAGCGGGGTGCGGCCGACCTGCACCTTCCACAGGCGCGCCTGCACCATGCGCGAGGGCATCTCCACCTCGATCATGAGCGGCTGGTGCTTCTCGTCGAACAGCGGGATCACGGGCATGTTCAGGAAGTCGTTGTCGGGGTAGGTCTCCTGCTGCCAGCCGTCGGGATTCAGGTACTGCCGGAAGTAGCCCTCGCGATACAGCAGCGACACGCCCACCAGCGGCAGGCCGATGTCCGAGGCGGACTTCAGGTGGTCGCCGGCGAGCACCCCCAGGCCGCCGGAGTAGATGGGCACGGACTCATGCAGGCCGAACTCCAGGGAGAAGTACGCCACCAGCAGGTCCTGGGACTCCGGGGGCAGCTTGAACGGGCGGCCGGCCTGCATCGCGTTGTCGAAGCGCCCCAGCACGCGCTTGAGGCTGTGCAGGTAGGCATCGTCATGGGCGAGCTTCTCCAGGCGGGCCTGGGATACGCGACCGAGCATCGCCACCGGGTTATGCCCGCACTCTTCCCACAAGTCACGGTCCAGGCGGTAGAACAATTCGATCGCGTCGAAATTCCAGCACCACCACATGTTGTAAGCCAACTCCTGCAGGCGGGCCAACTGTGGCGGTAACGAGGGAACGACTGAAAATTTATATACGGTCTTCATGCAGACTCCTTGGATTCCGCTTCAGGGGAACCAGCGGACAGGGGGGTTCGGTTCAGATCGGAAACGTGCTGACAATCTCGTGTACCAGCGACTTGAAGGTCGCCGAGATCGCGTCGGCCGTTTCCTGGACTTCGGCGTGGGAGAGCGGCTGGGGGGAGATCCCGGCCGCAAAGTTGGATACACAGGAGATGCCGAGGATTTTGGCCCCCATGTGATGGGCGGCGATGGCCTCGGGCACGGTGGACATGCCCACCATCGTGGCGCCCAGCACGCCCATCATGCGGATCTCGGCCGGCGTCTCATAGCTCGGGCCGAGCATGGCTGCGTACACGCCTTCCTTGAGCGTGACACCCAGACGGCCGGCGGCGGCCTTCGCGTGCGCACGCATCCCCGGATCGTACAGGTTGGTCATGTCCGGAAACCGCGGACCGAGCTCCTCGAAGTTGGGACCGCGCAGCGGGTTCGTACCCAGCATGTTCAGATGGTCCGAGATCAGGGCGAGATCTCCGGGCTTCAGGTCCGGGCCCAGTCCACCGGCGGCGTTGGTGATCACCAGCCGCGTGCAGCCCAGTTTCACCAGGACGCGGGCCGGAAACACCACCGTCTCCATGGTGTGACCTTCGTAGTAATGGACACGTCCCTGCATGGCGGCGACGGTGTGGGACCCCAGCCTTCCGATGACCAGGTTGCCGGCGTGTCCGGCCACGTGGGACACCGGGAAGTGCGGGATTTCCCCGTACGGGAGGACGACCCGGTCCTCGAGGGTGTCCGCGAACGCCCCCAGCCCCGAGCCGAGGATCAGCCCGACGGTCGGGCGCTGCGGAATCTTGTTGGCGATGAATTCGACGCTTTCCTGGATGTGGTGTGGCAAAGTCATGGGCCGCACTTTACAACAACAGCGGCCGATTTGACAACAGGTTATTAGATGGTGGGCGGAGGTTCGTTGGCCGGCATCGGACCGCCATGGGCCGGGGGCATGCCGTCGGCAGGGGTCACCGGGGTATGGTAGCGCGGCGCGGCGCCCATGTCCCAGACCAGCCCGAGACCGAACATGGGGAAATACTTCACCGGGGACGTGGAGACCGGCTGGAAGGCCATGACCAGCAGCCGCAGCACCGGGTTGAGCTTGAACTCGGCGCCGACGGTGACGATCGTGTACGTGGAGCCGCTGTCGACGTTGTCGTCCGAGATGAAGTTCAGTTCGTTGGCGTAGATCTCCAGTTTGGGGGTGGTGGGATGGTTGCGGAAGGTCACGCCGCCGAAGACCGTGGCGTTGCCCATTTCCATGCGCGGGATGATCGAGAAGGAGTATACCCCGACGGTCTCGGTGCCGTATTCCGGTGCGTTGATCGGGGTCACCAGGTCGGTGGCCACCTGCTGGCGGACATAGGGAATGCTAAACGACAGGTATTCGCCGGCAATGGCGACGGCCCACTGCTTGTCGATCTGGACGTTGTACCCGAAGGACAGGCCGATGCCGACCACGTTGCCCTTGGGCGTGAGATTCAGATCATCGGTGTAGGTCTTCTGCTTGCCGGCGGCCAGTCCCCATTCGCCGCCGATGCCCATGTCGAAGTTCTTCGTGAAGCGGTAGCGCCAGTTCAGGTTCATCTGCGAGCGGGGCACCCAGTTGGCCGAACCGTTGGTGACGCTGATGGTCTCGGTGTTCACCGTGACGTCGGTCACATCCTCGACCGGCTGCTGCTTGGCCAGCGTCATCGCGCCGGCGGTGAGCATGCTCCGTCCCTGGGAGGGTGCGCCCGAGCGCATCGACGGCTGCGGCAGGGGAACGTACGCCGAACGGTGCACCTGTGCGGTGGCACAGCCCAGTGTGAACAGCGAAAGGGAAATGGTAATAATTAGATAAACATTCCTCATGACGCACTCCTTGAAATCAGTGACAGTTGGCCGTACCCGGCGCCTGTTATTACCACGAAGCAACTCACAATGCCAGCTGTGTGCCACACTTTGGGGGCCGGACGCCCCCTCGAAATCCAGTTGCGTAAAATCTTGGCCGAGGTATATCCTCCCGCCGGAGGTGCGCGCATGCTTCGCACGGATTGCGTCTCGGAATACCTGTTTGCCCGGATCGATCAAAAACTCAAGGGGTTGCGCGCCGCGGGCATCGACGTGATCTCGTTCGGGGTGGGGGATCCGGTGTCCCCGCCGCCGCAACCGCTGCTGGACCGGCTCGCAACGCTGGTGCAGCGCCCTGACCTGCACAACTACAGCCCCTATGAAGGCACCACCGAGTTCCGCGCCGCGGGCTGCGGGTACCTGAGCCGCCGGTACGGCGTCGCCCTCGATCCCGAGACCCAGGCGGTGGGCCTGATCGGCTCCAAGGAGGGCATCGCCAACCTCTTCATGGCCTACACCCGTGCCGGCTCCGTGAATCTGGTGCCGTCCCTGGCCTATCCCATCCCGGCGACGATGACCCGCATCGCCGAGGGAGAGGTGTACTCGATGCCGGTGAACGCCGGGAACGGATTCCTGCCTGACCTGGATCAGATTCCTTCGGAGATTCTGGAGAGAGCCCGGCTGCTTTACCTGAACTATCCAAACAACCCGACGGGCGTCGGCGCTCCCAGGGAATATTTAGAAAAGGCTTTGAATCTGGCCCGCAGGCATGACCTCCTCATCGTGCACGACTGTGCCTACGAGGAGATATATTTTAAAGAACGACCGCACAGTTTCCTCGAGTTCGAGGGGGCCCTCGAGCACGTCGTGGAATTCCACAGCCTGTCCAAGATGTTCAACATCACCGGCTGGAGGCTCGCGTTCGTGGCTGGATCGGCCAGGAATCTGGCCCCGTTGAAGATCATGAAGACCAACACCGACTCCGGGCAGTTCAAGCCGCTGCAACTGGCCGCCGCGTGGGCCCTGTCAGGCCTGGTCGACGAGTTCGGCGTCCACCAGCGGGAGACCTACCGTCGGCGCATGTCCGCCCTCTCGGCGGCCCTCGCCCGCACCGGGGCCCACGCGGAGTTGTCCGACGGAACGTTCTTCCTGTGGGGTCGCGTGCCCGACGGATTCAACTCCACTTCCTATACCGAGCACCTGCTCGACCGCGCCGGAGTGTTCGTGACCCCCGGCGTGCTGTTCGGCGCCGATGGCGAGGGGTTCTTCCGGGCTTCCCTCACCGTCTCCGACGAGCGGCTGGAGCAGGCCTGCGAACGACTGGCGAAGCTCGAATGATGCAACTGGACGAACTCCTCCTGCGCGAGCTCGGTCCCGGCATCGTGTCCCTGGACCCTGACCTGCTGCGCGACTGCTCCCACGACGAGAGTGAACAGGAAGCGGTCACCCCCGAGGTGGCCGTGACCCCCGTGGACCCGCTGCAGGTGGAGATCCTGCTGCGGCTGGCCGGGGAGCACCGCTTCTTCGTCACGCCACGCGGCGCCGGCACGGGCAAGTCCGGCGGCTCTGTGCCCGTGCGCGGCGGCGTCTCCCTGTCGTTGCACCGGATGAACCACATCCTCGAGATCGATCCGGAGAACCTGCTCGCCGTGGTCGAGCCCGGTGCGACCTGCGAGAGTCTGCAACAGGCAGCCTGGGCCGCCGGCCTGTTCTATCCACCCGATCCGGCGAGCCTGGCCACCTGCAGTCTCGGCGGAAACGTGGCCGAGAATGCCGGGGGGCCGCGGGCCTTCCGCTACGGCGTCACGCGTGAATACGTGCTGGGCATGGAGGCCGTGCGCATCGGCGGCCAGCGGTTCGACGTCGGCCACCGCCCCGTCAAGGGTGTCTCCGGCTACGACCTTGCCGCCCTCCTCACCGGCTCGGAGGGGACCCTGGCGGTCTTCACGAAGTTGATCTTCAAATTGATCCCGCAGCCGGAAGCGCCCGGCCTGCTGATCCTGTATTTCCCCTCCGTACACGAGGCGGTCCGCGCAGTCACGATCCTGGTACAGAACCGGCTGTTTCCGATGGCCCTGGAGCTGCTCGACCGGCCCAGCCTGGACGCGGCCCGGACGGGGACCTTCTCCCCTTCGTCTTCGGCCGGCGGAGCGCTGTTCTGCGAGCTCGAAGGTCTCGCCTCCTCGCCTCATCTTGCGCAGGCTGTCCTTGACGCCCTCGCCGGCGCCGGTGCCGCACCCTCGGACCATGAACTGGCCGCCGACCCCGCCGCCGCCGCCGCCTGGGACGCGCGACGGGACGTCAGCAGCCGGCTCAAGGCACTCCACGCCCGCAAGATCAGCGAGGATGTGGCCGTGCCGCGGGCGCTGCTGCCCGAGTTGGTCCTGGGGGTCCGCGAGATCGCCGCGGAGTTGGACCTCGAGTCGGCCTGCTATGGCCACGCCGGAGACGGAAACCTGCACGTGAACTTCCTCACCGACGGGGATGGCGCGGCCTTCGGAACGGCCGTGGAGCGGCTCTTCCGCCTCACGCTGCTGCTGGGTGGAACGCTCTCGGGCGAGCACGGCATCGGCACGCTCAAGAGACGGTTCCTGCCTGCCGAGCATGCTCCGGCGGTCCTGGACATGTTCGCCGCCGTGAAACACGCCTGGGACCCTGCTGGCCTGCTCAACCCCGGAAAAGTCCTGTAATCGGCCGTTGTCGTGGTTTTCCGCATGGAAAGCCGGCCAAACCAATGCTACAAAGAGATCCGTCGGGGTGAACTACGAATGCGTCATTTTCCTGCCTGTTTGCTGCTGCTGTTCCTGTGCGTGCACTGCGAGAACGCCAAGTTCAACCCGGTGACGAACAACCAAAACAACCAGACCGGCAACCTGACCCTTCAGTTCGTGATTCCTGCCAGCGGAGAAGTGGCCCTCATGGCCGGCCAGCGCTCCCGTGTGGACATCCGTGTGCATGATGCCGCCGGGCTGCCGGTTTCCGGTGCGCGCCTGGAATTCCGCATGGTCGGCGTCGCCGGCGGTACCACGCTGGCGTCCTCGAGCGCCTTCTCCGACACCACCGGCCTGGCCTCGCTGAACCTGATCGCGGGGGCCAGCGCCTCCCATTTCCAGGTGCGCATCGAAAACACGCGGGCGGTGCCTCTCCAGCTCGACGTGACGGTGTCCTCCACGGGCCTGGTCCGTTTCCGCGTGGCCTTCAACTACGCCGGAGAACTCCTGCCCGGTGACATCGAGGGCCTGCAGACTGGCATCGTCTTCGGAAGCTCCTGCGACAGGATCTCTCCCTACACCGTGGTGATGGACCGCCAGCGCACCCTGCCCTCATGGCTCACCATTGTGGAATATCCCGAACTGCCCGTCGATCTTCCCTTTTCCATCGTCACCCGCGGCTTGGCCGGACCTTCGGAGCCCCGCATCCATGGCTGCCTCACCCCGGAGATCCGGTCCCTGATCCCGGACGCCACGGTGGACGTGGAGATGCAACTTGAAGACTATTCACGTCAACTGCCCGGTCCATGGACCTTCGAGACTCCCGTCGGCGGAGACGCCATCCCGCAGAGAGCACGGGATCTCTTCGCCAGCTGGCAGTCGCCCGGGAACTGCACCTACGGCCTGGCCCAATTGTATTTCAACTGCCTGGTCTCGCTGCTCGAGTCCGGAGATCTCTCCGTGTGCGCGCCGGGCGTCCCCACGGCTGAATCGGAGTGGATCCTCGAGCACCGGGGCCGGCTCGACGCGCAGGGGTGCCGCAACGGGTTGGACGAGTTGGACCGCCAGAGCCTTGAGTCTCATCTGCATGCCCTGCTCACCTGGGAGACCTACCAGGGTCCCCTCGCCCAGCTCGATGCGATCCTGAATTCCGACGATCTGTCCAGGGCGCGTGTCATGGGTCGCCTCCTGCCGGAGGACGCAGCCTTGCGGCTCGAGGTCAGTTCCATCCAGTGGCTTCATGACGACCTCTGGCATCCGGTCACCGTCTCGACAGGGACATTCCACTCCTTCTCCTGCCCGGGAACCTCCCAGAGCTGCCTTCTCGAGCCCTTCATGCTGTCGCTGGACTGGGAAAACCTGCTGGTGCGTCACCTGCGGGAGAGTTGGCTGGACCCTGCCGGGATTCCGCCGGAAGGCTCCGAGTTCGCCGCGATCCTGCTCGAAGGGGCCCTGGTCGATGCCTGGCCTGAAACACTTCAGGAGCGTTTTGCGGGGGTGCTGGGGATCTCCCTGCCGGAGATCACATGGTCGCGCACCTTCGAGTTGCTGGGACTCCAGTTCTCCAACCCCGCCACCTTCGACACCGGGCCGGACTGTCGGGTGGAGGGTTCCCTGCTCCTCCCGGACCGGGATCTGAATTTTCTGGTGGATACGGTCATTCCGGACCTGACGGTTTCTCCGTGCGTGCTCCCTTGCGTTCCCTGAAGGGCCGACTGCGAACGACGCTCCCCCGCCCCGCACGGTCCGTGGGTCCCTGGACACCCGCTGCCGGCGCCGAGATCGCCTGTGTCCCCCCGGAACCCCCCATTTTTCCCCTCAGGGGGGTCGATTTGCTCTTGACACTCCGAAAAAATCCAATACTAATAGTTCAGCTTTGCGGAGTTGGTTGTTTCATCTCCGAATTTTAAAAAGGTTGTATCCATGAGTCGTTATATTGGTCCCCGTGTAAAGAAGATGCGTGCCCTTGGCCTGGATCTCCCCGGCCTTTCCCGTAAAACCATGCAGAAGCGCCCGTTCCCCCCCGGACAGCACGGTCAGCGTCGTCGCGGTCGCCGGTCCGACTACGGTACCCAGTTGATCGAAAAGCAGAAGCTGCGCTACAACTACGGTCTGGGTGAACGCCAGCTGCGCCGCCTGATGAAGGAAGCCCGTCGCTCCAAGGCTGCCACCGGCGACAAGTTGGCTGAACTGATTGAACGCCGCCTGGACAACGTGTTGTTCCGCGCGGGCTTCGCGCCCACGATTCCGGCCGCACGCCAGCTGGTCAACCACTCCCACTTCATCGTCAACGGCAAGAAGGTCAACATCCCCTCCTTCCGCGTGAAGGTCGGCGACGAGATCTCCCTGCGCGAGCGCTCCCGCGAACTGAAGGTGATCGAAGCCTCCATCGGGCAGCCGCAGCTTTCCGTGCCCGACTGGATGGAAATCGACTCCACTCGCAGGGTGGCCCGCGTCCGCGCCCTGCCCACTCCGGACAGCATTCCGTTCGAAGTGGACCTGCAGGCGGTGGTCGAGTACTACTCCAAGCGCATGTAACCCCGAAGCCTTCGGCTTCACACAACCAATCAAAAATACCGACACAACATGAACAGGAGTGATCTGTGCGTGCGGCGCATCACCTGCGCGGGTTCACGGCTCCTGTCATCATTTTCCCCATGATATATTGTTAATATTTTTATGATGCTTCGTTCGCGAGCATGGCGCCGGCCTGCTCCATGCCCTTGAAAAAACCGATGCGGGAGGAAAGTTGAAGGGCATTCTCTGCCCACTCGACGCGCAACTCTTCGTCGAGCTCGCCCAGGTGAAGCGTGTTCTGGATCAGGCTGACGCGATCGCCGGTCTGCAGCATGAAGTGTACCGCTTTTTTCAGGTGTACCACGGCTTCGGGCCGGCGCTTCAGTTCGATGAACATCTGCGCGAGCGCCTCGTGCAGGCGGCTGCAGGCCAGATAGGAGCGCGTCACGAACGGCTTCTCCAGCGCGGTCATGCAGGTCTCGATGGCCTGATCGGACTTGCCGCGCAGGAACTCGAACTGTGCGCACTGCAGGTACAGCCGCCAGGCCGAGATGGGCATGCGTGGTGTGCCCTCGAGCATCGCCAGGCAGGTCCGCAACTGGGTGATGCCCAGATCAAAGCGCCCCTTCTGCATCTCGATCTGTCCCAGATCATGGAAGACACGGTAGAGCACCTGCGGATCCCGGGCTTTCTGTGCCATCCGGGTCGCCCGCGTGATCAGATCTTCGGCGCGATCATCCGGCGAGTCCGCACAGCAGCGGGCCAGGGAAGCCAGGATGACCGCCTCGCAGGATGCACAGTCCATGCAGAACGTCAGCGCCTCCCGCAGCACGGTCTCGGCTGCATGAACCTGGCCGGTGAACCGCAGGAGATCCCCGTACCGGGCGCTGATCTGGGCGTATCTCAACTCGTCTTTGCCCGTCAGCGCCTCCATCTTGGCCAGCTCGTGGGCTTTCCTGTAATAGAAAATGGCCCCCTGATCGTCGAGCCGGAACTCGCAGTGGGCTGCGGCTTGCTCGAAGTACATGGAGGCATCCGGAAGCCGGTGGGCGTACAGGGCGTGGAACGCCAGCACATGCGGATCGAGATGGGCCGCATAGTCGGAGTCAATCAACTCCTCATGAATCTCCGAGCGCAGCGTCGCAGGCATCTCCTCAAGGATGAGGCGGGCCACCAGCGGATGAGCCAACTGGAGGTTGCCGTCTTCGGTGCGTCGCAGGAAGCCGCGTCTCTCACAGACATCCACCGCCTGGGAGGCCGAGGTCCCGATGCCCAGCGCCAGCTCGGCAACAGCCTCGGGCACGACATTGCCGTAGATGGAAATCCACTGCAGCAGGTGCTGGGCCTTTTTGGGAAGGCGCCGCACGCGCAATTGCACCAGATCCACCAGTGGCAGGTTCACCTCGGACCCGCCCTCGGTCAGCAGGCGCATGCCCTCGAGCAGGTGAAGGGGAAGTCCACCGGCGGCCGACACCAGCGCCGACAGGTGCCCGTGCCAGGAACAACTGTTCTCGGACATGACCACGAAGCCCAGATCCCGCGCCGCCTCGTCTTCGAGCCGGTTCAGGATCAGGTGCTCGTACAGTTCACTTGGCATGCTGTCGGCGACGAACAGCGGATGTTCCCCGGTGTTGATCACCTTGATCGGCAGCCCCTGGATCATGAAGTACAACTGCTCCAGCACGCGGCAGGAGGGCAGATCGTAGACGTCGACGTCATGAAACACGAGCAGCGTCGGACAGCCCTTGGTGGCCGCGCAGAGAAACCTCGCCACCGAGGTGATCATCTCGCGCAGCCGGACCTGGAACTCCAGGGTGGGCTGGTCGCCTTCGAGCTCGAACAGGTTCAATAGGTGGGGCACGTCCTCGGGGTCCAGTTCGAGCACCATGCAGATGCCCAGCAGGTCGTCGAGGCCGGGCGACTCCGGCAGGCCCGCCAGGGCTATGGCCAACTGGCGCACGGGCCACCATGACCGCTGGCACCCCAGCGGGTCCGGGTCGACATGGTACACCGCGACGGGGATGTCTCCCAGATCCGCCAGCGCCGAGCGCACCAGGGAGGTCTTCCCGATGCCCAGCTCTCCGGAGATCTCCAGACACAGTTTCCGGCTGCGCATGAAGTCGGCGATGGCGATCTTCTCGCGATCGCGGCCAAAGAACGGCGCCGAGAAGATCTTCTCCTTCATGAGGATGCGTTCGAGGGTCTCCATGACCCCGACGGCTTCGATCTTGCTTGTGGAAACCCGATCCCGGTTGGTGGCGCCGCAGTGCGGACAGAACTTGTGATCGGTGCGCATCTCCTGGTTGCAGGAGCCGCACACGACGACCGCGGGCGCGGAAGAGAACTGGAGTAATTTTTTCAGTTCCGCAGCCGTCTGGATGCGCTCGGCAGGATTTTTTGTGAGCACGCGATCCATGACCGCGTCAATCTCGGGTGGCAGTTCGGGCACAAGCTGGGTGGGCGGAACATGCCGTTTCTCGATGTGCGCCAGCAGCACGTCAAAGATGGCCGGACCGGTGAAGGGCAACTGGCCCGTGATCATCTCGTACAGGATGATGCCGGCCGAGTACAGGTCCGAAGCGGCGGTGGCAGCCTGTCCCTTGATCGTCTCCGGTGCCATGTATTCGGGGGTGCCGAAGATCTCCCCGTGCTGGGTGAGCCGCTGCTCGTTGGGCACCTGGTGCAGCGCGATTCCGAAGTCGACGATCTTGCAGAAATCCTCACCCGAGCGCATGGCCATGACCATGATGTTGTCGGGCTTGAGATCACGATGCACCACCTCGCGGCTATGGGCCTCGTCGAGGGCGGAGAGGATCTGCGAAAAGATCTGCAGGGACCGCTTCCACGGCAGTCGCCCCTCCGCCTGCAACACACCGCCCAGCGAGGCGCCCTTGATGAACTCGCAGACCATGTAGGGAATGCCGGTGACCGTGTCCCCGGAGGTGATCACGGACAGGATGTTCGGATGCGAAAGCGCGCCGATGGCGGTGGCTTCCTTCTTGAAACGGGCCAAGAAGCGGGCGTCCTGCGCGAACGCAGGCTTGAGCAGCTTGATCGCCACCGAGGAACCGAGATCCACGTGGGCACCGCGATAGACCCAGGCCATCGCGCCTTCCCCGACGAACTCCTCCATGCGGTAGCGCTTCTCGATGATCGCACCCTGCAGGCTGGCGCCATCGCGCTGGGGCAGATGGGTGAGGGGACCGTTGCATTCCGGACATTCGTGATACGAAAGCACGTTGGGCAGTCGGCATTTTTCGCAGACCCGGTACATCGCCAGCACTCCTTGCAGCCGTGGCGCCATCCTGGCACGAGGTGCACCTTCGAAAAAGCATTCAATAGTTGTCGAAGGTTCCGTCAATATACTCAAATGGGCTGTACAAACAAGATGTTTTCTTGGGATTTTAATGGGGCCACTACTGATCGGCCAATCAACTCATTGCGTTTAATCTTTTTTTAATTATTTTACGCTTCCATCGAATAGCAAATAGCCGCGATCGTGACCATTATCTTCGAAATACATGCACGTCCACGTCGGTGGGCTCCTGCGCGAGAAGGCTCATCACGGTCAGCCCCCCCACTATCACGCCCACTCCCGTCCAGAACAGCCAGTTGCGATAAAACGGAGCCTGGGCACCTGTGGACGATCGCCGCGCCGGAGGCTGCGGTTTCTGGAGCAGCAGCAGGAACGCCTCGCTGAGCCTTCCCTTGGGCCCGGGCACCGCGAACGGGCCCGAGAAGGCTTCCCCGGGTCCCTGCACGTAAAGGCCACGGGCGGTCAGGATCACCCAGCGGTCGATCTTCAGGTGCACACGGTGTTTCTCCAGCACGGCCCGCACCAGCGGATCGGGGTAAGCGGCCACCGCCTGCAGGGTCGACTTGAGGGAGGCCTGCTGCTCGGGTGTGAACTCGGTCTCCGAAAGAAGCCTGACGGCCGGCTGCAGCGCCAGCATCGTCTGGACGCGCGCGAACTCGCCCGCACCGGGATGATCAAGGTTGATCAGCGCCACCGTCGGCATCGGCTCCGGGGTCGGCGGCGTCGTGAAAACCAGAACCAGGAAAAACAGATTCGACATGACCAATCACCTTTGGGAGCCGAGCGTGCGGCCGACCCGTCGGAAGACCCGCCGCGGGCAGGGAGCCTTATCTCGGGTCGATGTCACCGGGAAAGCCGGTAAGGAAGAAGAGATACGAGGCGTTGGACCCGCCGACCACCAACTCCTGGGAAGTGCCGGTGGTCAGCACATGCAGCGAACTGCCGAAGCGCTTCTCGTTGGCCGGAGCGCCCAGGACGGTCACCGGAGCCGGCTCTTCTGCAGAGGCGGGATCCAGTTCGTAGATGAAAACCTCGCCGTTTCTGCCCGAACCGGCGGGACGATCCGGCTCGGCCACGCACAATTCCAGCAGCCCGTCGGCATCAAGGTCGATCAGACCGGCGACATGACCCATGCACTTGTTCTCCTCACGCAGGATCCAGCGGGGAGCGGCAGGAAAATAGTTCGCAGACGCCGGATCCGCGGGGAAAATATAGGTGGCCTCGCAGGCGCCCACAATCAGGTCCGTGTCCGTGTCCCCATCGAGATGACCGGCCACGAGCGTGCACACGTTGGTGCCGGGCAGGGTGTCGGAGCCGGTGAGCCACTGCACGGCGGCCTCAGGGAACGCGGCCGAAAAAGGCACCAGCAGCACCGTCCACAACGGATCGGTCTGGGGTCCGGGCGTGTGGCCGCCGACGGCCAGCACCGGGTTCCGGTCGATCCACAGCACGGTCAGGAACGACTGGTTTCCGTTCTCGGTCAACTCCTGGAGCGTGGGTACGTTGAAGCCTGCAGGATAAGGGAAAAACCGTGAGGTCGCCGAACTCAACTGCTCGTCAAATACGGTCAGGCCCTGGGCCGAGGCGACGACGATCTCCATGCCGCCGGTGCGGTCCAGGTCGGCCGCAACGATCGCACTGCCGAATTCGGCGCCACCAGAGACGGTAGCCTCCCGGGTGAGTTCGAACACGCCGTCGGCAGGGTTGAGCGAGAACACGGTGACGCTCTGAAACCGGCCGTCGGAGAGCACCGCACGCCAGCGACCGTCCTTGGCGGGGAGCGGCACGATCATGCTCACCGAGACGCCCTCGTCGAAGGAGAAGGCCTGCCGGGAGACGGTCCCGTCGGTCTCGAGGGTGATCACCGCCAGCGGGGAGTCACCGTTGCCACCGGCCAGGTAGACGTTGGATACGACCACCCCCAGATCATTGAGCACCGGGCTGACCACCTGCCCGAAGTTGGTACCCGAGAAGTTCTTGGGCGGCTCGATCGCCTGCACCGTGGCCTGCGATTCCAGATCGTCGAACACCCGCCAGTCGCAACCCGCGGTCATCCAAAGCATGCACAACATGAGAAAAGCTGGAAACGTCTTCATGGTTGCCTCAGTAATGGAACGTCAGTCCCAGTCCGGCGCCGCCGGGCAGCATCAGGGGTTCCCAGGTGACCGACGCCCCATCGGGCACGGTCTGGAGTCGAATCCTGGAGTCCGGACTCGTGTCGATGAACGTGCGGTACAGCGCCACCGTGAACGACAGCGCCGAGAGACCGTAGAGCACGTTGGCCGCGATGGCGTAGATCTTGCCGTCCTGCAGCCGGGAGTCATTGCTGAACACAGGAATGCCCGCGTCCAGGTCTGCCTGGTAGTCATCCTTGAACTGCACCGACTTGCCGCCGGCCCAGATGCCTGCGCCCAGGGCCGCCAGTCCGAGGACGTACCCGGAGATGGCACCCGTGCGGTCCGGCGCGCGATTGAGGGTGACCTCGAAGGTCTTCTGCTCTCCAGCGACCACTTCCACTCGCTGTTCCACCGCCTTGCGGCCCTTCTTCAGGATGCGCAGCCGGTGCGAACCGACGGGAATCTTCACCTTCGAGCAGGGCGCCACGCAGATCGTCTTTTTTCCAAGCTTCACCCGGGCGTCCCGGACGTTGCGACCGAGGATCGTGAGGTAGCCGATGGGCTGCCGCTCGAGCTTCACGTGCAACGTGTTGCTCTCTCCGGCGGAGACGTCGAGCTCGCGCTTCTCCTCACGGAAGCCGTCCTGCTCCACGAAGACGGTGTGCTTGCCCGGCTTCAGCACGCCGTTGAACGGCGTGTGGCCCACGGGACCGATCTCCTTGTTGTCCACGAACACCTGGGCGCCGGGCACGTTGCTCGTGATCTGGACCCAGGCCATGTTCACGTCCTTTTTCATGGAAACCATGATGTCAAGCATGCGGTTTTCCTGCACGTTGATCTCACGTTTGATGTCGGAAAACCCCTTCATCTCCACGATCAGTACATGTTTGCCGAGAGGAATCTCCCCTTCGAACGGGGTGGTGCCCAGCTTTTCCTTCTTGTGGTTCAGGTACAGAACCGCGCCGGGCGGATCAGTGGACACCGCCGTCAGTGTTCGCGTGGCGATGGGCGGAAGTTCGGGCTTCACCAGCGGCGGCGCAGGCTTGTCGCCAGGCTTGTCCACGGGCTTGTCGCCAGGCTTGTCGCCGGGCTTGTCCACGGGCTTGTCGCCAGGCTTGTCGCCGGGCTTGTCGCCAGGCTTGTCGCCGGGCTTGTCGCCGGGCTTGTCGCCGGGCTTGTCCACGGGCTTGTCGCCAGGCTTGTCCACGGGCTTGTCGCCAGGCTTGTCGCCAGGCTTGTCGCCAGGCTTGTCCACGGGCTTGTCGCCAGGCTTGTCCACGGGCTTGTCGCCGGGCTTGTCGCCG
>PHAZ01000320.1 GCA_002841825.1 Deltaproteobacteria bacterium HGW-Deltaproteobacteria-22
TGCTGCCGTTCTGCGGTTATCACATGGGCGACTACTTCAATCACTGGCTGAAGATCGGCCATCAGATCGAGCACGCACCGCACATCTTCACCGTCAACTGGTTCCGCCAGGATGCCGAAGGCAAGTTCATGTGGCCCGGGTTCGGCGAAAACATGCGCGTGCTGAAATGGGTCGTCGAGCGCAGCCAAGGCCGCGCCGCCGCCAAACAGACCGCGCTGGGCTGGGTTCCGCGCTACACGGACCTCGACTGGAGCGGCAACGAGAGCATGACGCAAGAGCAGTTTGAACGGCTCACGGCAATCGATACATCGGCCTGGCGCGAGGAACTGAAACTGCATGCCGAATGGTTCGACAAGCTCAAGAGCCGCTTGCCGCATGCATTGCCGCTCAAACGTGACTTGTTCGAACTGGGCATGGTCGATTGACTCGCCACTGCCGCAAAAGTCGGCGCCGGTGAGACGGCGACCAACCGGCAGCCCATAAAAAAACCGGCCACGCGGCCGGTTTTTTTATTTCATCGACAGATCGGCTGCTGAACCTCAGAGCCGCTCGAAAACCGCCGCAATCCCCTGCCCGCCACCGATGCACATGGTCACCAGCGCATAGCGACCCTTCGTGCGCTGCAATTCGTAGAGCGCCTTGGTGGCGATGAACGCGCCGGAACAGCCGATCGGATGGCCGAGCGCGATCGCACCACCATTGGGATTGGTCTTGGCCGGATCGAGGCCGAGCACCTTGGCCACGGTCAGCGCCTGCGCGGCAAAGGCTTCATTGGATTCGATGACATCCATCTGCTCGAGGCTCAAACCCGCCTTCTTGAGCGCCAGACGGGACGCCGGAATCGGGCCTTCGCCCATCACCTCGTTCGCTTCCGACACCGAGACGAACGCGGAGGGGTCCCGCGCCAGAATGAGCCCCTTGAGCCGCATGACCTCGGAACGCCCCACGACCACGTACAAGACAGGCTTTTCCTGTCGCGTGTACGCACCCGCCCCGCGAAGGATCGTGGCGCCGCGCCCCATCTGCTCCATGATGTCTCCGGCAATCTCGAGGCCGTGGTCGGACACCACCAGGACCGCCCGAGCGGCATAGGCGGCGTCTTGCACGAAGTCGATGATGCGCGCACCGACGAACACCGCGACGGCCGTGTACATCACCTGCTGCACGGACAGGTGGACGAGGGAGATCGCGAGCACCCCGATGTCCGCGAGGAACATGGTCCTACCCATCTTCCACCCGAGGTGCTTCTGGGCGATGCGGGCGAGGATGTCCACGCCTCCGGTGGTGCCGCCGTAGCGGAAGATGATCCCGAGCCCCGCTCCCACGCCCACGCCCGCGAAGAGCGAAGCGAGGAGGGCGTCGTCGATCGGGAAGCGGTACGAGCCAAAGACCCAGAGGAAGAAGGAGAGGCTGACCGTACCGAAGACCGTATACGTCAAGGGCCCTCGTCCAAGCACCTTCGCGCCAAGGGCAAACAAGGGGATGTTGACGAGCAGGGTCGTGAGCCCCGGGTCCCAGTTGAACGCGAGCTTCAGCAGGATGGCAATGCCGGTCAGGCCGCCTTCCGCGAGGTCGTTCGCCAGGTTGAAGGCGTTGATGCCGAAGCCCATGATGGCCGCACCCACGAGGATTCCGAGGAGATTTCTCCATCGAAGCGATCGCATGGCAACCGACGCTTTCTCCGTCCGGCACGAAGCAGGGACGGCGTTGCTGCCGGGGCGCAGCTCCGCAACGAGAGCGCGCTCACCCGGCGGTGAGGCCGCTCCTCTAGCAGGTTAAACCCCGCCGTCAAGCCGTGTCAGTGACGCGCCGATGCCTCGCACAGACCGAGGCACTCGCGCTCGTGCAGGTCGACGCTTCGGAGGCATCCGTCGGCGCCCGGCTCCCCGCACTGCGCCCGGAATTCCGAAGCCAAGGACACACACGATGACTTGCACGGCTCGCGCGTCTCCACGGTCGGCGCACACGCGGCGGAGGGGATCGCCACGACGGCGAGCCCCGCGTGGAGCCATCCCCGTGTCAGTTGGCGTTTCGCACGCATCGAACGTAGGCGGTGTTGGCCCCAGTCGCGTTGAGCGGATTCGTGCGTCCCGTGGAGAAGTCGACCACGACGGAGTCGTCCGCGTGGCCAGCGTAGCGAGAGGCCGACCAGAAGTTGGCGAGGGGAGTGTCGGGAAACGCGTTCGAGTCGATCGCCGGATAGATGATCTTCGTGCCGTCGTAGATCCCGAGAGGCTGCTCGTCGACGAGCGTGAGAAGCTCCTTCACCGTGGGCAACCGCCATCCCGCCCCGTCCAGTTCGTTGTTGCAGTGCGCCACGGCGGCGTCGAACTTCATGGCAGCCACGACGCTCCTCTCCCAGATTAGCTTTGTCTTCACGTCCTCGATGGTCTTGTCGGCCTTGGAGAAGAACTTGTACTGATCCATGGGCGCGGTGGCATGGCCCACCCCCGCCAAGCCGACCACGGCCAGCAGTACCCAACCAACTCCATGCTTCACTTTTGGTACAACACGCATCGCACGTAGGCTTCCTGGTCCTCTGCCCGTGTCAGCACCGCCCCTTGGGCGAAGTCCACCACCCAGTACTCGCGGACCGCTCCCGCATCTCGCAGCGGCGCGTCAGACTGGCTCCAGTACGCACCCAGCTTCAAGTCACTCCCGAGGACGGGGTTGGCACTGGGATCCACCTCGGGCTCGAAGAGCGTCACCAACTCGATGCGCGTCGGCAATCTGGCCAGCAAAGGGCCCGCACTCTGCGCATCGCAATGCGAAACAGCTTCCCCCAGCGACATGCCGGCACCCGCCGAGACCGTCCAGTCCAGCCCGGTCACACCGTCGTGGAAGTAGGGCGGCGACCCGTCGTGCAGCGTCAGATCTGCGTCATGCGGTGGCGCAGCGTCTCCCGCATCCGGCACCGGCGACAGGAACTGGTGCGGCATCGGCCACTGGGCCCAGCGCAGCCTTCGTTCCACCACGCCCACCTCGGAAGCATCGTATTGCACGTCCGGAAGCACGTCCGGGAGCACGTCCGGCGCCACGTCCGGCGCCGCGTCCTCGGGCCCATCGAATGCAACGCCGTCGGAGACCGCGTCCAAGCCGGCCTCCCCCGCGTCCCCCGCGTCCACGTCATACGGCACGTCGAACACGTTGTCCGGCATCACATCGGTCGAACCGGCGTCGCAAGGCCCCACGCACGCCACCTTCTCGTAGTCACTCAGCCCCGTGATCGCGTTGCACGCGACCGCTGCCACCGACGCGATCGCAGCCCCGAGCAGCACGACGGATCGAGCGGACCTCAAAAGACACCTCCCACGCCCGCCGAACCCAGTCCCACCCAAGGCGAAACACGGGGCGGCGGGGCTTCCGGCTCGTCATCCTGCGCCAGCAGGGCCACGATACCCACCGTCAATCCCACCGCAGCCACGCCGAACGCGACCGTGGACACGGTGCCGAACATACGGCCGTTGTCCAAGTCCCCGTGCGCATCCGGCGGACACTGGTTGCCGGTGCATTGGTCCTCGAGCTCCGAAGCCTGCTGCATGGCGAGCAATCCGCTAAGGGTCCCCACGGCAGCGCCCGACCCTGCCACGACGAAACCAGCCACCGCGAACGGAGACATCCCATCCCTGCCTTCGGCGCGCGATGGCGGGCGTGGCGCTCCCGGCCGCGGGACCACGGCCACAGGCTCCGCCCCCGGCGGTGCCGCACGCAGCGACAACGCCAACTCCCGGCTCTCCCCTTCCGCCAGCGACAACTGCTCCG
>PHAZ01000321.1 GCA_002841825.1 Deltaproteobacteria bacterium HGW-Deltaproteobacteria-22
TGCTCGCGGTCCGAGTCCGGCGTGAGGATGGCGCTGAAAAAATGGCTCTCGTCGAGGTCGCAGGCGAGCTGGCGCAGGATGCGGCCGGCCCGGGTCTTGGGGGAGCCTTCGCAGGTGGAGCCGCTGCCCAGTCCCTTTTCGTAGTCCGAGTCCACCGAATAGTAGGATCCGTCCTCGAGCTTGACCCCGTAGATGTCCATGGCCAGCCCCGAGGCGTGCAAAGACAGCCGGTTGGTGTTCTTCACGAGGCGATAGGAATAGAACAGCCCGGCGATGACCTTGGAGATGGACCCGTTGGCGGAGAAGATCGGGTACGCCCGGTACAGGGCCAGGGCCATCCTGCAGTCCAGGTGCGGCTTGGCCACCTGGTTGCCGTTCATGAACTGGAGTTTTCCGATCTTGCCGTCGACGATCGTCACGGGGGTGAGGATCCCGGTGGCGGCGGGACCGATCTTGAAGTTCACACCGGCGGTTCGCAGTTCGCTGAGACAGCGCTTGTCGGGCTGCGGCTTGGCGGCTGAGACCGCAGCAGGGAGTCCTAGTATAAATAGAAGAAAGAGACCGAGTGGTGTAGAAACGCGCAAACCCATGGCAGAACCTGTATAGTCGGAAACAGGAGTCGATTCAACCCAAGTTTTTGGTCGCGATCATTGCGTTCAACGCCAAAAATGGGTAAGAAAAAATGCACTGGCATTCCGGCCGACCGACCGGAAAAGCCGGAAACGGCAGACAATAACGATGAAAAGAACGATTTTATTTACCGTCCTCTTCCTTTTTTCCGTTCTGTCGACTCATTCCTGCAAGGAACGCTGCCCGAAACAACCTTGCGCCCGGGTGGATTCCACGGGGTTGAACCTGGTTCCGCCCGAGTTCGTCGAACCCTGCCGCCCCGAGCTGCTCTCCGTGCAGCAGAGCGGCGAAGGCATGTGGCCCTGGCAGGACCTGGCGCGGCTCGACGAGGTCGCGCTCAAGGCCCGCGGGCTGGAGCTGCCGCTGGCCGAGCTCTGGACGCCAGGGTCCGGCGGGCTGGCCCAGGCGGTGATCGGGCTGCGTGGCTGCACCGGCGCCTTCGTCTCGGACCAGGGTCTGCTGATCACGAATCACCACTGTGCGCTGGGGGCCATCCAGAAATTGTCGCGGCCCGACCAGAACCTGCTCGAGAACGGCTTCGTCGCGCGCAGCCGCTCCGCCGAACTTCCCGCCCCCGGGGTGGCGATCTGGGTGTTCAATTCGCAGCGGGACGTGACCGAAGAGATCTTCAGGGAGCTGCCCGCCGGCGCGGCGGATCTGGACACGGCGCTGTACCTTCGCAAACGCGAGAAGGAGATCGTCTCCGAGTGTGAGAAGACGCCGTCGGTGCGCTGCTCGATCTCCCGGGAGAACGACGGCCTCCGGTTCCACCTGATGGTGAGCACCGAGATCACCGACGTGCGGCTGGTGTTCGCGCCCCCGGAGAGTATTGGATCCTTCGGCGGCGAGATCGACAACTGGCGGTGGCCACGCCATTCCCTGGACTTCGCGCTGCTGCGCGCCTGGGTCGGCCCGGACGGCAAGCCCGCCCCCCATGATCCCAACAACATTCCGTTCACGCCGCCGCGGCACCTGACCGTTTCCACGACGGGGCCGGCCGTGGGCGACTTCATCATGGTCGCGGGCACGCCGTACCGCACCTCGCGGTACCGCACCGCCCGGGAGGTCCGGGAGGCCCATGAGTGGTTCTACCCGCATCGCGAGACGTTGTTCTCCCGATGGATCTCGGTGCTGGAGAGGGCCAATGAACAGTTCCCGGAGGCCCGGATTCCCAACGCCACGGCCCTGCGTCGCCTGAGCAACGGCTTGATCAACGCCCGCGGCATGATCGAAGGGATCCAGAAGAACCGGGTCATCGCGCGCCGCCTGTCCGAGGAGGAGACGCTGCGCACCTGGATCCGGAGCACCCACCACCCGGTGCCGGAGACGGCCCTCGAGGAGCTCAACGCGTTCCTCGACAGCATTCCATACAAAGAGCTGGACTTCCTGCTCGCCCAGATGCAGAACGGCGTCTCGGCCTTCTCGGCGGCCTACCTGCTGGTCAAGTGGGCCCATGAACGCGGGCTGCCCGATCCGCAGCGCACCCCCGGCTGGCAGGAGCGGGACCGCGCGGGACTGCTGTCGCGGCTCAACGCCGGAGACCTGAGCTACCACGCAGCCTCGGACCGCATGGTGCTCTCGATGTTCCTTGACGAGCTCGACAGGCTCGCGCCGGACCAGCGCCCGGCCTTCCACGTGCCCCCGGTCACCGACGAGGACAGGAAGAAGCGGGAGGACCAGCTGGATCTGATGTTCAGGACCACGACGGTGATGAACGCCGCAGCCCGCGAGGCGTTGTTCTCCGCCACCTCCGAGATGCTGGCGCAGTCCACCGATCCGATGATCCAGTTCGTGCTGGCCTGGTTCCCCCAGTTGCAGGACCTGGAGAAGCGCCAGCTCGTCACCGAGGGCGCGCTGCTGCGCCTGCGCCGGCCGTGGATGCAGGCCACCGTCGCCTTCCGCGGACGCCTTTTCTATCCCGACGCCAACGCCTCGCCCCGCGTGAGCTTCGCCACCGTGACCGGCTACTCCCCCGAGGACGGCACCTGGAACGTCCCCTTCTCCACCCTGCGCGGCATGCTCGCCAAGCACCGATCTAGGCCGCCGTTCTCCCTGCCCTCGGCGTTCCTCGAGGCGGCCCAGCAGGAGAACCAGGTCCCCTGGATGGACCCCCTCCTCGAGGACGTGCCGATCAACTTCCTGTCCAACGCCGACACCACCGGCGGCAACTCGGGCAGCCCGGTGCTCGACGGGAAGGGCCGGTTGATCGGGATCAACTTCGACCGCGTCTACGAGAACATCGCCGGCGACTTCGGCTACAACCCGCTGCGTTCACGCAACATCATGGTCGACATCCGCGCGATTCTGTGGACTCTCGACCGCTTCGCCCAGGCGTTCGACCTTCTCACGGAGATGGGTGTGCGCAGGACGGAGAAATAGTCGGGAGGTCGATCGCAGAAGATCTTTATAGGATGGAGAAATCCGTCGCCCGTCCGCCTTCGTCCATCAGCACCCGGGTGATGACCCCGTTCTCCGGGACCGGGTTCTCCCAGAACGATTCCAGGCCGCGCCCGCGCAGGGCTCCGAACACCAGTTTCAACATTATGCCATGGGAGACCACTGCGATACGCTTATGGCCCTGGTCAAGAATCAACGCCAGCGCCTTCCGGGCACGCGCGCCCGCAGCAGCGAAACTCTCACCATGAAAACTGGAGGGATCGTATGCGGTCGCATCGTGCCAGAGGTTGTGGAACTCCACCGGAAATCGTCGGCGAAATTCCTCAAGTTGCAAGCCCTCCATGCCGCCGAAGCCCATCTCGGCCAGCTCCTCGAGGTGCACGACTGGGACACCCCGGCCGACAAAGAGCAGGTCGGCCGTCGCCCGCGCCCGGCCCATGGGACTCGAATAGCAGACGTCGAAGGCCATCGCCCGGAGGCTGACCGCCAGCCGGCGCGTCGCCTCGCGCCCCTCCGGCGTCAGGTCCGAATCAAGACTTCCCTGCATCCGCTTCTGAAGGTTCCATTCGGTGTTCGCGTGTCGGATGAAGTAGAATTCCCGCATTCCGCCTCCGGGCCAGAACATGCCATGTCCCGAGGATCAATGCAAACGCCGCATCGGACTCCCCAGGGCAGCAGGGCAATCGCAAGAAGTTTTCCAGGAGAGGTTGAACATTTGTTTCTCGATTTC
>PHAZ01000322.1 GCA_002841825.1 Deltaproteobacteria bacterium HGW-Deltaproteobacteria-22
GTAGCGCACGTGTCCGATGGCCCGATCACCATGAAGGTGGGACAGTTGGGGCATGGAGAAACCCTCGGCGACCAGTCCCTGGCGTCGCTGGACGTGCATCCTGCCGCCGTCGAAGGTGGTGATCCCGGCGGCCTCCTGCCCACGATGCTGCAGGCTGTACAGTCCAAGATATGTCAGGTTCGCCGCTTCCGCGTGGCCGTAGATACCGAAAATTCCGCACATGGCAATACCTTCTGCCGCCCAGGGCGGCCCGTCAGCGCAGGTGGTCCAGCACGGTGATCTCCAGGCTGGAGAAGTCCGGATTGAAGGTCGCGCCGGTGAGCAGTTCATACAGGGATATGTAGCGGCGTGCGGCCTCCATGCGGATGTCCGCAGGCAGCGGCGGGGCTTCGCCGTTTCCGACAAATCCCTGCGATTTCATGTAGTTGCGGACGTAGTCCTTGTCCAGGCCGCGGGGCTCAAGGCCGGCGTCGACGCGGGACCGGTAGTCCTCCGCGAACCAGTAGCGCGAGGAGTCGGGCGTGTGGATCTCGTCGATGAGCGTGAGCGTGCCCTCCTCGTCGAGGCCGAACTCGTACTTGGTGTCGGCCAGCAGCAGGCCTGATCGTGCGGCCTGCTCGGCGCCGCGGCGGTACAGTTCGATCGCCACGGTCTGGATGCGGTCGTAGAGTTCGGCCGGGACAAGTCCCTGCTCGATGATCTCCTCGCGGGAGATCAGTTCGTCGTGGGCACCGACGTCGCCCTTGGTCGTGGGCGTCAGCAGCGGCTGCGGCAGCGGCTGGTGACGCGTCAGGCCGTCGGGCAGGTCGTGACCGCAGTACCTTCGGCCGCCGCCTTCGTAGGCGGTCCAGATGGAGGTCGGGCTGGCGCCGGTCAGGTAGCCGCGCACGATGACCTCGATGGGCAGGGGACGGCACTTCTTGGCGATCACGCAACTCGGATGGGGGACCGCCAGCAGGTGGTGGGGCACGATGTCGGTGATGCGTTCCATCCACCAGTTGGAGATGCCCGAGAGCACCTGTCCCTTGAACGGGACGGAACCGATCACCCGGTCAAACACGCTGAGGCGGTCCGAGGTGACGAACAGCAGGCGGTGGTCATCGACGACGAAGATGTCGCGGACCTTGCCTGAATGATGTTTGGTGAGGTGGCCACCGAAATCCACCGAGTGCACCGCGTGGTCGAGACTGCGTTCGAGATCGGCCTGGGAAATCATGGGAGTCACTCCTTGGGAAGCACCCGCTTCAGGATGGTTGGGACGTGGCGCAGATGATGATTCAAATCGAAGAGTTGATCCAGCTCCCTGGGCGGGAGAAGCTCGGAGATCAACGGGTCGCGCGAGAGCAGGTCGAAGAACGTTCCCTGACCGGCGCGGGCGGCCATGGCGCAACGCTGGACGGCCTCGTAGGCCTTCTGCCGGGGCTGGCCGCTGCGCACGAGGGCGAGCAGGACCGCCTCGGAGAAGACCAGGCCATGGGTGATCTCCATGTTGGCCCGGATGCGGACCTCGTCGACCTCGATGCCGGCGATGACCTTGGCCAGGCGATACAGGAGGAATTCGCACAGGGAGGTCGCGTCGGGGGCGATCATGCGCTCGACGCTGGAATGGCTGATGTCGCGCTCGTGCCAGAGGACCATGTTCTCGAGCGCCGGGGACACGTAGGAGCGCACCGTGCGGGCGAGGCCGGTGATGTTCTCGGCCAGGATGGGGTTGCGTTTGTGCGGCATCGCCGAGGAGCCCTTCTGGCCCTTCCCGAAGGGTTCGAACAGTTCACTGACCTCGGTGCGCTGGAACAGGCGCAGGTTGACTGCGACGCGCTCGGCGGTGCCCGCGATCATGCCCAGGGCGCAGAAGAACTCGGCATGGCGGTCCCGCGGGATGACCTGCGTGGCCACGGGCTCGGGGGAGAGCCCGAGCAGGGACAGGGCGTGCGCTTCGATGGCCGGCTCGAGGTTGGCATAGTTGCCCACGGCGCCCGAGATCTTGCCGAAGCTGAGCCGGGTGATCGCGGCGGTGAGGCGTTCGTCGTCGCGGTCGAGCTCGGCGGCCCAGGAGGCGAAGACCAGACCCAGCGAGGTCGGTTCGGCGTGAATGCCGTGGGTGCGGCCCATGATGGGGGTGTTCTTGTACAGGTCGGCGCGGTCGCGACACGCGGCGATCAGATCCCGCAGGGAGTCCTGGACCAGGGTGGCGGCCGAGCGCATCTGCATCGCGAACGCCGTGTCGAGCACGTCGGAGCTGGTCAGTCCCAGGTGAAGCCAGCGGGCGGGATCCCCGGCCTGCTCCTCGACATGCGTGAGGAATGCGATCACGTCGTGACGGGTCACATTCTCGATTTCATTGATCCGATCCGCATTCAGGACGACCTTGCCACGGACCTCGGCGGCCGTGCCTGCCGGGACGATGCCTGCGGCCTCCATGGCTTCGCAGGCAGCCAGTTCGACGTCGAGCCAGCGGGCGTAGCGCGTCGCCTCGCTCCAGATTTCCGCCATCGGGGGAGTGCAGTATCTCGTGATCATAGTTTCCTCCGGCGGCAATATAGAAGATCTCTTTCCCACGTCAAAGGAAAAATCGGTCCTACGGACAACCCGCAGCGGCATTCTTTCTCCTGTGGTCCTGTCCCTGCGGTTTTCGCATGGAAGGGGTGCACTGGCGGGGTGACGGGGGACAATCCACGTTACATTACGGTGGAAATGGGGTACAAATTGTCCTTCTGATGAATGGAGGTTGAATTGAGGAACATCGTGATGATCTTGCTGGGAATGGTGCTCTGGGTGCCGGGCTCAGGAGCCCGGCCGGGCGCAGGAGCCCGGACAGGGCAGGAGAGGGCGGGACGGCCGGCCTGGGTGCCCGGTGCCGGGATGCCGCTGCGGACGGAGCTGGCCCGCGTGGTGGAGCAGGAGCGCAGGGAGAAATATGGACCTCCAGCAATCATTGAGGATGGCGCGGTGGATTTGTTGCACATGGGCCTGGCCGTCGAGCTGGGGGAGGACGGGCGCACCGTGGATGCCACGGTGGTGCTGACCGTGCACACCAACGCCGAGACCGGAGACGCGTTCTATCTGTGGCTCGATCGTGCCATGGTGTTTCAGACTGCCGACGCCTCGGGGGTGGGCGTCCTGGTCGACAGCCAGGATTATCCGCCATTCCAGTACTCGATGATCCGGTTTTCACCGCGGCTGGCCGCGGGCGAGACCGTCGAGATCGTCCTCACCTACTCGGGCATGCTCGCCTGCGAGCCATATGGCGCAAGGGAGAGCCAGTACTGCGGAGGTGACGATCAACTGTCCTATTACATGGCGTCGGGGTTGTTTCCGATGTTCATGGACGCCGCGGACCCATACGGCGCGCTCTCCTACGAGCTGGATCTGACGCTGCGGACGCCGGCTGCCCTGGACACGCTCGTGGCGGCCGATTTCATCTCGGAGAGCATCGACGGGACGCAGCGTGTCTCGGTCTGGCACGCCGGTACCTACACCTCCGGGATGAACCTGATCCTCCTCACAGGACTTTTCGAGTCCATCCCTGTGCAGGACGTGCAGCCGCCCACGAGTGTCCGGTTCCCTGTCGGCAACCAGGATTATGCCGCATACATGGCCGAGTGGTGTCCGGACATCTATTCATTTCTCGAGGACGTCGCCGGTGGTCCCTTCCTGTTCGAAGAAGTGACGATCTTCAAACTTCCAATCGTCGCGGGTTTTCCGGGCACCGCCACTTACGGGCTCGTCTATCTTTCGGATGCCTACACCACATCC
>PHAZ01000323.1 GCA_002841825.1 Deltaproteobacteria bacterium HGW-Deltaproteobacteria-22
GTCCGGCGAACGTGACCGTTCGCCATTGCCCATGAAGGTCGTCGGGGACGACCGTCCGGCGAACGTGACCGTTCGCCATCATTTTTTCCAGCCTTCGCCTTTTCCGAATTTTTTTGGAGCCAATTACAACAAGTTGATGCCCAACGGGGAGAACGTGTAGCAGTCCCGCTCGTCGAAGTAGCCGCACCGGAAGTGCTTCAGGGGAATACCCGTCCGCACCGAGAGCATGAACGTGTACAGGAAGACCTGCGTGGCCGCGTGCCGCTCCCTCCTGGCGTGGGGTTTGTAGTCCCATACTTCGATGGCGCCGCCTTTTTCGCGCACCAGGTCGATATGGCCCGTCAGCGGTCCATGACCCCCGAAGACCTCCGCAAAGTCCTCGATCTCCCGGGCTTCGAGCCAGACGGGGACCTCCACGCCCACCGTGAAGGGATCGCGGGTCAGAAAGTGGTACTGGCAGTTCTCGTGGCGGGCCTTGAATTCGGTCACGTCGAAGGAGTCCACCGTCAGCGCGCACATCTCGTGGCGTTCCTCATGGTGCAGGACTGCCGTGGCATGGCCCGGGAAGGACGAGCAGCGGAGCCCGTCCAGAAAGAACAGGTGGTTGGGACAGTGATCCACCATCTGGCGCACGTATCGGGCCAGGCCCGGATGCACGCTCCGAAGGCGCTCGGAGTCGAAGCGGAACCGGTAGAACTGCTGGTGATCGAAGGAGCGGCACACCAGGCGCTTTTCCTTGGCCGCTTTGCCCGGAAAGAACCACCCCGCGTGTTTGAGGTCGAAGTCCAGGGGGGTGGGTGCGGCGTTTCCTGCGGTGACGGTGGCGTAGGTGAGCGGAGCGCAGGTCTCCGGCGGAGGCCAGAAGGCGGCCTTGAGGATGGAGCGGACCGTCTCGGTCCTGCGGCCGCGGACGAACAGGGCGTGAAGCTCCCTGGCCTGCCCCAGTTCGGGGATCTCCCTCCACAGATGGGCGTCGACGGACTCCAGCGTGTGCTCCAGCATCATCAGCCGAAGCTCACCGAGGATGAAGTCCACGCTCTTCCGGGGAAAGTGCTCGCGCACCGGGAGCAGGAAGAGCATCTCGCCTTCATGATCCTTGCTTCTGATTGTGGAAACCAGGGCCGCCAAATCCATGGCCGCAAGATCGCACCCCTGAAGGACAAGCGCAAGTGGTGTCATCGCCTCTTTCCGAATCTCAGCTTGTCTGACATGGTGAATTTCCCTATTGTTGGAAAGTTTCCGGAGGTCACCCGTGGAACCAGCGAATCCGGAGCGTGAAGCATCCGGCGAGAGGAAGAAACCCGGCGACAGCGGTCGCGATCGGACCATCCAGGCTCATGGCGCCGTCTCCGGCCCAATGCCGGTGTCCAAAACGCCGGGCGTGGCATCCGGAAACTCGGACGTGGCATCCGGAAACTCGGACGTGGTGTCCGAACCGCCAGCGGACCCGGCTTCGTCGCCGGAGCCGGCCCAGCGATATGTCCTCCGCCGGGAGGTCGGCCGCGGAGGCATGGGGAGGGTGCTGCTGGTGCACGACGCCCGGCTCGATCGGGAGGTGGCCCTCAAGGAGCTGGTCACCGCCTCCGGAAAGACGCCCGGCAGCACGCTGGTGGAGCGTTTCCTGCGTGAGGCCCGGCTGTCGAGCCGGCTAGGGCATCCCTCGATCATCCCGGTTCATGATATGGGCGAGTCTGCCGACGGCAGTCCCTACTACACCATGCGCTTCATCGAGGGGCAGGGCTTCGACGCCGCCCTGGGGGCCTGCACCACCCTGCAGCAGCGGCTGCACTTCCTGCCCAATTTCCGCGACGTGTGCAACGCGCTGGCGTTCGCCCACAGCCGCAGCATCATCCATCGCGACCTCAAGCCGGGGAACATCATCATCGGCGCCTTCGGCGAGACGGTGGTGGTGGACTGGGGACTGGCGAAGATCCTGGGCGAGGGCTCACTCGGGGGCGCCGAGCCGAAGGAGCCCGAGCGCCTGGAGAGCGATCCGGAGCCACGGAAGAACGCCCCGGCGATGCAGACGCGCGTCGGCAGCATCCTGGGAACGCCGGCGTACATGTCCCCCGAGCAGACCCTCGGCAAGCACGACATCATCGACGCCAGAAGCGACCAGTACAGCCTGGGCGCCATCCTCTACGAGATCCTGACGGGCCGTCCACCGCACCAGGCCGACTCGATCCAGTCGATGCTGCTCAAGGTCGCGTCGGAGCCGATCACGCCCGTGGCCGAGCTCGTCCCGCTGGCCCCCCGCGAACTGTGCGTCATCGCGGAGAAGGCGCTGGCGAAGGAGCCAGGCGATCGGTACGCCTTCACCGAGGAGCTGGCCGCCGATCTCTCCGCCTACCTCTCCGGCGAGAAGGTCTCCTCCTACAACTACACGCCCCGCGAACTGTTGCAGCGGTTTTTACGGAGGCATCGTGTGGCCGTTGGTGCCGGCATCCTGGTGATCCTCTCCCTCGTGGCTACGCTGGTGTTCATGTCCTGGGCCTACCGGCGGGAGTCGGTCGCGCGCCGGGCCGCCACCTTCGCACAGTCGAAGGAGACGCAGGAACGGGAGAAGGCGCAGGCTGCGCAACAACTGGCAGTGACCCAGAAGCAGCGCGCCGAGGAGGCGCTGGAGCAGAACCGGGTAGAGCAGCGCCAGTCGCACTACAACCTGGCGCAGGCGACCCTGGAGCGCGCCCGGATCATGATGGGTATGAGGCGGTATCACGAGGCCCTGCTGCTGGGGGCGGCCTCGCGCCTGCACAACCCGGTGCACCCGAAGTCGCCCTGGCACGTCGCCGGCTATGGTGACGCCAATCCACGGTCGCACCACATGCTCGCCAGCGCCGACGCAGTGGTGCTCATGGCGCATGCCTCCACGGTGGTGTCCCTGCAGAACGTGTACCGCCCTAAAAGCCCCATGGCCTTCCACGGCATGATGTCCCCGCGACACCACTGGATGGAGTTGAGCCCGGACCGGAGCTGGCTGGTCTTCGCGGACGGGACCTCGACGGTCACCCTCCATGACCTCAACGGTGGAAGGCCCACCGTGCTGGCCGGCGGGCACGCCTCGCCGGTGGACCTGGCCGCCTTCGGTGCACAGGGGGACACGCTGCTCTCGGTGGACCGGGAGGGCCGCGCCGTCCTGTGGAGGCCGGGCTCCGGGACGAAGCTCCGCTCCCTGGAGATGCCCGCCCGCGTCGAGGGCTTCTCCCTGCTGGCCCTGCCGGGCACGGCGGACTTCCTGTGGACCACCCTCCAGGGCGCGATCTGGCGCATCGATGCCATCAACGGCCGGTTCACCGAGGTGAAGCCCGCCGGCCCAGGGGAGTTTGATTCCGTGTGCCTGCACCCCTCCGGCCGCCAGGTCCTGAGCACCTACCGGGATGGGATCGTCAGGATCACGCGCCTGCCCGACGGCACCACCAGGCAGGTCCTGCAGTTGAAGTCGGGGGACAGTTACCACTGCGCGTTCCTGGACGCGGGGGCGCGGGTCCACTTCATTGAATACCTCGGCACCGCCAGCTCGGAATGGGCGTTCGATCCGCTGGCCGGGACGCTGACGCCGGTCTATCGGAGCACGCTTCCCTGGCTGCCCCTGGCCTTTTCGAGATCCCACCTGACCCAGCTGGGCTGGATTGCCTTCGCCCCCACCGATCTGGGGCTCTGGGACCCGGCCGCGGGGTCCATCCGGGAGATGGTGACGGGGCAGGACAGGCAGCTCGAGGGCATCCGCCAGGCGGACCCGGA
>PHAZ01000009.1 GCA_002841825.1 Deltaproteobacteria bacterium HGW-Deltaproteobacteria-22
GAAATTGTCGATCCCAATTCAGTTTGAGAATGCACAGGAAGCGGCGAGGGTGGCGTCGCGCGGGTTCACTCCCGCCGGGCCCCCCCGGCGCTTTGCGTAGCAAACGACGGGGGTGTCCGACGACCCCCCATCCCTCGTCCGCAATGGGGATTCTCAACCATTATTATGAAAAATCATTCGCCTATGTCCATAATGATCTTGCCCTGACAAAAACCGTGGGGTCCGGGTGGGCGCCGCGCCGGGAGGGCCATCGGCACGGAGGCGAAGGATTCAGCGGAGGCAGAGGACGCGCATGAACTGTTCGGTGGGCAGGCGCAGGCTCAGGTCTCCGGGGAGGGCGCCGGTGATGCGCCCTTCAAGCCGCTGGGTCGTGAGAAAGTCGGTGCCGAGATGTTCCACGATCACCTCGCCGGTGCCGCCGTCGGCGGTCACGAGTTGAAGTTTCATGAAGGGCTCGCCGCACCACGGCGACAGATGAAGCTCTCCGGTCACCGGCGTCTCCTCGAGGTTGGACTCGATGTCGAGGATCCCTTCGACGCCCATGACGCCAGGCTTTTTGTAGACCAGCGAGAGTTGGGCGTGCAGCGGAAACATGCGCGCCATGCGGGCGCCGGAGGCTGGTGTGAAGTGTCCGTCGAGCACAACCCGGGCCAACGGCTTGCCCTGCAGGTACTGCGGCACCGTCTTCACCCAACCAGTAATCTGATTCATTTTTTCTTGAAACATCGCCATGATTCACCTCGTCCGACAAATTCATGACGCGTATGTCGCAGCGTGTCAAGAGGATAATCGAATCCCGGCCCGCGTCTTTTCCCGATTGTGTTCGGATGACCCCGGAGGTATGAACGTCCAGCTGTCAGTTCCGCCCCGCGGATCGACACCGGAGTCCCATGGACGCGTTCACCCTCGGCATCCTCGGCACCCTCGCCAGTTCCTTCTTCTGGGCGGGCGCCGTCATCCTGTTCCGCAAGAGCTCGGACTACGTCACCGCCTTCGGCGTCAACGTCGGAAAGAACCTCGTCGGCCTGTTGTGCTTTACCGTCACCCTGCTGGTGATGGGCATTCCCATGTTCCCGGCCCTGCCCGCGACCGACTTCCTGCTGCTGGTCCTCTCCGGCGTGGTGGGCATCGGGCTGGGTGACCTGCTGTTCATGTCCTCGCTGAAGATGCTCGGCGCGGGCCTCAACGCCATCGTCGGCTGCATCTACACCCCGCTGATGATCGTCGCAGGCGTGCTGATCTTCCACGAGACCATCAGCATTCAGTTGATCATCGGTGCCGTGCTCGTCGTCAGCGCGATCATCATCGCCTCCTCGGGCGACATGCACAATCGGCCCAGGCACCTCTTCATGGGCATCTTCGTGGCCACCGTCTCGATGCTGTCCACGCTCCTGGGCGCGGTGCTGTACAAGGACCTGCTGGCCCGATACGATCTGTTCTATCTGACCTGGGTGCGGCTGATCGCGGGCAACGCCTTCCTGATCGTCTACTATCTCTTTCATCCGCGCCGGACGAACCTGCTCCAGGGCCTGCAGAAGCTTCACAACTGGGCCATGCTTGGCCTGTCGGGCTTCCTGGGCACCTACCTCGCGATCAGCGCCTGGGCGCTGGGCCTGCGCAATCTGCCTGCCTCCCTGGTGGCCGTCTTCTCCGAGCTCACGGTCATCGTGATCATCCTCATGGCTTATTTTTTCTTGCGCGAGCCCCTCACACCGCGCAAAATGGCTGCCACCGCGATCGCGGTCGGGGGCGCGTTCCTCTCGGTCATGACCTGAACGCACTCCGGACCGCACCCGCCCAGGAGTCACCATGTCGAACAAACCACACATCATCGGCAAGAAATGCACGCTCTGCGACAGGAAGTTCGGCTTCGACGAGATCGAACTGACCTGCCCGCACTGCGGCGAGACCGGCATCCTCGACGTCGAATATGACTACGACTACATCCGGCCGTTGTTCCCGGTCTACCGCACCGGCAGCCCGCGCCGGGACCTGTTCCGCTTCGCGCCGCTGCTGCCGCTGGCCCTCGACGGCCCGCGCCCGCAGACCGCCGTTGGCCCCACGCCCATGGTCCACGCCGTTCGGCTGGGCAGGCATGTCGGCATCCCCGGGACCTGGATCAAGGACGACGGCCGGCTGCCGACGGCCTCCTTCAAGGACCGCGCCTCCGCCATCGCCGTGGCCCGCGCCAAGGAGCTCGGGATCAACCTGATCGCGGCGGCCTCCACCGGCAACGCGGCGGCCTCGCTGGCGGGCCTGTGCGCCCCCGAGGGCATCACGGCCGTCATCTTCGTCCCCAAGGCCGCTCCGCCGGCCAAGATCGCCCAACTGCTCACGTTCGGCGCGCAGGTCTTCCTGGTCGACGGCACCTACGACGACGCCTTCGCCCTGAGCCTGAAGGCCGCCGACCGCTTCGGCTGGTACCTGCGATCGACGGCGATCAATCCCCTGCTGGCCGAGGGAAAGAAGACCGGCGTCCTCGAGGCCCTAGAGGAACTCGGCTACGACAACCCGCCGGACTTCGTGTTCGTGTCCGTGGGCGACGGCTGCATCGCCGCGGGCCTGGCCAAGGGCATCATGGATCTGCACGCGCTGGGCGCGATCCCGTACAAGCCGCGCCTGGTGGGCGTGCAGGCGGTCAACAGCCGGGTCATCTACGAGGCCTGGAAGGCCGGCACGGAGACCGTCACCCCGATGCCGCCGTCGACCCGCGCGGACTCGATCTCGGTGGCTTTCCCGCGCGACGCCGTCAAGGCCCTGCGCGGGATCCGCGCCACCAACGGCCTGATGGTCACCGTCGAGGACGAGGCCATCTTCGAGGCCGGCCGCCTGATGGGCACCTACGCCGGCGTGTTCGCCGAGCCCGCCGCCGCGACCGCGTTTGCCGGGGTGCTGGCGCTGAAAGCCGAGGGCACGATCCAGCCCCACCATCGCTGCCTGGTCTTCTCCACCGGGTCGGGCCTCAAGGACGTCGCCGGCGCCTCCATGGCCGCGGGCTCGGCCCGCCTGGTGACCGGCCTGGCCGACCTGGAGAAAATCTTCGCACCTGGCTCTTAGGAGCCTGTCGGAACAAACGATTTCCCTTTTTCCATTAAATGGGTATAACGGCCCCAGCACAGAGTGAGTATATTTTATTGTTTGTCCAATCATGTAACGCAAGGAAAAGAAAATGCACGTAAAAGAATCCATCAAAATCAATGACAGGGAGCTCACCATCGAGACCGGCAAGATCGCCAAGCAGGCCGACGGGGCCGTCATGGTCCGTATGGGCGATTCCATGGTCCTGGTCACCGTCGTGGCCGCCAAGTCCGCCAATCCCTCCACCGACTTCCTGCCCCTGACCGTCGACTATGTCGAGAAGAGCTACGCCGCGGGCCGCATCCCGGGCAACTTCTTCCGCCGTGAGGGCCGCCTCAGCGAGGCCGAGATCCTCACCTCCCGCCTGATTGACCGGCCGCTTCGGCCGCTGTTCCCTGAGGGATGGTTCTTTGAGACCCAGGTGGTCGCCACCGTGGTGTCCCATGACCGCAGCCAGCCCACCGAGCCCCTGGCCCAGATCGGCGCCTCCGCGGCGCTGATGCTCTCCGACGTCCCCTGGAGCGGCCCCGTCGCCGGCGTCCAGATCGCCCGCATCGACGGCGCGTTCGTCGCGTGGCCGACGATGGACCAGCTGCTGGATTCCGACATGGACATCAACATGGTCGCCTCCCGCGACGCCATCGTCATGGTCGAGGGCGAGCTCGACAACCTCGACGAGGAGACGCTGGTCAACGCGCTGTTCTTCGGCCACGAGGCCGTGCAGCCGGTGCTCGATCTGCAGGAGAAGCTCCGCGCCGCCGTCGGCCGCGCCAAGCGCCCTGTGCCCGTGCTCCCGGACAACTCCGAGATCATGGCGCGCGTCCGCGCCGTGGGCACCGCCCCGCTGATCTCGGCCCTCTCCAACAAGGAGAAGCTGCCCCGCTACGCCGCGCTGGACGAGGCCAAGAAGGCCATCGTCGCCGAGCTGGCCCCCGAGTTCGAGGGCAAGGAGAAGGCCATCGGCGCATGCATCGGCGACCTGAAGTACGAGATGGTCCGGGCCCTGATCCTGCACGAGAAGAAGCGCCTCGACGGACGCGGGCTGACCGATGTCCGCCAGATCACCTGCGAGGTCGGCCTGCTGCCCTGCGTCCACGGCAGCGCCCTGTTCACCCGCGGCGAGACCCAGGCGCTGGTGACGGCCACGCTGGGCTTCGGCACCGACAACCAGAAGATGGATCTCCTCACCGGCGAGGAGCTGCGCAACTTCATGCTGCACTACAACTTCCCGCCGTTCTCTGTGGGCGAGGCCAAGATGATGCGCGGCCCCGGCCGCCGCGAGATCGGCCACGGAACCCTGGCTCTGCGCGCGATCTCCAAGGTCCTGCCCAGCCAGGAGGACTTCCCGTACGTCATCCGCGTGGTCTCCGAGATCACCGAGAGCAACGGCTCCTCCTCCATGGCCTCGGTCTGCGGCGGCACCCTGTCCCTGATGGACTGCGGCGTCCCCCTCAAGGCGCCGGTGGCGGGCATCGCCATGGGCCTGATCCAGGAGGGCAGCGACATCGCCGTGCTCACCGACATCCTCGGTGACGAGGATCATCTGGGCGACATGGACTTCAAGGTCGCAGGCACCGCCACGGGCATCACGGCGATCCAGATGGACATCAAGGTCCTGGGCCTCACCCGCGGGATCATGTCCCAGGCCATCGAGCAGGCCCGTGTGGGCCGCCTGCACATCCTCGGCAAGATGGCCGAGACCCTGGCCGCCCCGCGCCCTGAGCTTCCCGAACACGCCCCGCGCGTCTACACCATCCAGATCAGCCAGGACAAGATCCGCGACCTGATCGGACCGGGCGGCAAGATGATCAAGGGCCTGTGCGAACAGTCCGGCGCCAAGATCAACGTCGAGGACTCCGGCCTGGTGAGCATCGCCACGGCCGACTCCGAAGCCGGCCAGTGGGTGGTCAAGCGCATCAAGGCGCTGTGCGCCGAGCCCGAGGTGGGCCGCGTCTACGCCGGCTACGTCACCCGCATCCTCGACGGAACGGGCGCCATCGTCGAGATCCTGCCCGGCACCGACGGCATGTGCCACATCAGCGAGCTCGACAACACCCGCGTGGCCAACGTCGACGACATCGTGCGCGAGGGCGACCAGGTCAACGTGCTCCTCGTCGAGATCGACCGCATCAAGGGCCGCCTGCGGCTCTCCCGCAAGCGCGCGCTGGACGCCGATCCGGCCACCATCATCCACGGACTTGACGAATGAAGCAGGGTTGGCGCCAACTGCTGGATCACTGGTTCGATCAGTCCGACAGGCTGAGCGTGCTGCTCGATCCGATCGTCTGGCCCCGCCTTCAGATCGCGGAGGCCGACCGGGAGCGGCTGCTGCAGGTTCCCGGCGTCCCTGTCTATGTGTTCCGGGCGGCCTCCGAGCTTGATTATCTACTGCTGACCGTTCTCCTGCGGCACCTGGACCTGCTGGTGCCGCAGGTGCATCATCCATCGTTCCTGCTGGTCGCGTCCACGAGCTCGTGGATGGACAAGCTCCTGGGCTCGGTGCTGCCCTCCCCCGGCGGCGGGGTCCAGCACACCGTGTCCCGCATCCTCGACCGAAGCCCGGCCTATGTGGCCCTTTTCGGTCACAACCCCACCTCCGAGACGGCCGATCCGCTGGCCCTGCCCCTGTTCGAGCACCTCGTGTCCGAGCTGCGGCAGTCTCCGGACGCCCCGCCGCTGGTCGCGGTCCCGGTGACCATCATCTGGAACAAGAAGGGCGTGCGCAAGGAGGAGAACGTCCCCCTGCTCAACCGCATCCTCGGCGAACCCGAGGTGCCCGGGCGCCTGCGGGTCATCGCCTCGGCGCTGTCCTCCTTCGGACAGCCCACCGTCAAGATCGGTTCACCGCTCGATCTTCTCGCGTTCGGACACGAGCACGACGCGCTCCCGGTGCCCGGGGCGGCTGCGGTCCTGCTGGCCGAGCTCACCGATCGCATCGAGCACGAGTGGCGCGTCCAACTGGGACCCAAGCTGCAGCCGTTCGACGCCATCCGGCGGGAGCTCGCCCGGAACCCCGAGGTCGTCTCGGCCTACCACCAGGCGATCCGCGACGGCCTGACCCCCAGGCAGGCGCACAAGGAGATCCAGGCCGCGCTGGCGGAGATCCCGGCCGCCCCGTCCACGGCCACCCTGGCGATGTACAAGAGCGTGCTCCAGGTCGTCTGGACCCGCCTGTACCGTGGCTTCGACGTGGACCAGGCGGGCTTCGCCTCCATGCGCGAGGCCGCCCGCAAGGGCTCGCTGCTGCTGCTGCCCTGCCACCGAAGCCACATGGACTACCTGATTTTGTCCTGGCTGATGGAGCGCTATGATCTGCCGATCCCGCACATCGCAGCCGGCAAGAACCTCTCGTTCTGGCCCATGGGGCCGATCTTCCGCCGCGGCGGCGCCTTCTTCATCCGCCGCTCGTTCAAGGGCAACAAACTGTACAAGACCATCCTGGTGGAGTACCTGGCCACCCTGCTGCGCACTGGCGTCAACGTGGAGTTCTTCCCCGAGGGGACGCGCTCGCGCACCGGCAAGGCCGTGTACCCGCGCACCGGGCTGCTGGCCATGATCGCCGAACTGGTGGTCACTCGGAAGGTGCCTGCCCCGCAGATCGTCCCCATCGCCATCGGCTACGAGAAGGTCGTCGAGGAGGACGCCTACCTCCAGGAGATGGAGGGCCGGACCAAGCAGGCCGAGAACCTGACCTCCCTGGTCAGGGCCGGCGCCGTGATCCTCAACCGCTACGGCCGCGTGAACGTGCAGGTGGCGCCGCCCTTCGACATGGCCGAATTCCTCGGTGAGATCGATCCCGCCTCCCCCGCGTTCAAGCAGCGCGTGGACCAGCTGGGCCTGCGCGTGATCTCCGACATCGTCGCGGCCTCGGTGGTGACCTCCACCATGCTCACCGCCGCGGCGCTCCTGGCCACGGGTGAGACCGTGTGCCCGCTGCGCGAGGTCGAGGAGCGCTTCTGGTTCTTCCGCGAGCTCGCCCTCGTGTGCGGCGCCAAGTGCTCGCGCAAGCTCCTCGACGAGCAGGGCGCCCGCACCGCCTTCCAGAAGAGCCTGGGCAGCCTGTCCGCGGCCGCCACAGTCACCGGCAACCGTGTGTTCGTGCTGCAGAACCACCGCGGCACGCTGGCCTACTACCGCAACGGCTTCTCCCAGACCGTCATCGAGGCCTGCATCGTCACGGCCGCCTCCCACGCGCCCCAGCTGCGCGACACCCCGACGGGCCCCTGGTTGCGGCGCTGCCTGAGGCGCGAGTTCCCGCAGTTCTCCCTGGAGACGCCCCCGTCCCTGCCCGAGGCCGCCCTGAACCGCCTGGCCACCCTGACGTCGGCCCAGGCGTTGTGGATCCTCAGCCTGGTGCTCGACCTGATCGAGGGCCAGGCCACCGTGTGCACGCGCCTGGCCACCCTGGTCAAGGACAAGACCTCCGAGAAGCAGTGGACCGGCCGCCAGCTCACCACCGAGGTGCGCTCCTTCGGAAAGGCCCAGCTGCGCCGCGGCAGCCTGTGGCGCCCCGAGAGCCTTTCGGCCCAGGTCATCTCCGAGTCCGTCGAGTGGCTCGCCGACGAGGGCCTGCTGGTGCGCGACGAGACCGGACGCCACTGGCAGTTCCCCACGCCCCTGTCGGACACCGCCGCGGCCCTCCACCGCCAGGCCCGCCTCCGCACCCAGTGGATCGCCAGGATCCGCAAACTGGCGCTGTCGGCGACCCCGGCCCCGTAGCCTTCCCGCCATGCAGGCCGCCCACTTCCGCGAACTCGAAAATGGCCGCTTCCGCTGCGACCTGTGCTGCCGCCACTGCGTGATCGCCCCCGGAGAGGTCGGCTTCTGCGGTGTGCGGGCCGTCACCGACGACGGTTTCATCACCCTCGCCTTCGACCGCATCGCCGCCGCCGGCGTGGATCCGATCGAGAAGAAGCCCCTGTATCACGCCAACCCCGGCGCCCGCATCTTCTCGTTCGCCATCACCGGCTGCAACCTCGCCTGCCCCTGGTGCCAGAACCACCAGATGTCCCAGTGGCCCCGCAACCATCGGACGCCGTTTCTGCCCGGTGAGAAGCTCACACCGGCCGACCTCGTGGCCCGGGCCGTGGCCTCGGGCTGCCGCTGGATCGCGGCGACCTACACCGAGCCCACGGTCTTCTTCGAGTACGCGCTGGAGGTGGCCCGCCTGGCCCGCGCGGCCGGCCTGAAGAACGCGTGGGTCACCAACGGGACCATCGAAAAATCGCCGCTTTCCGAGCTCCTGCCGCTGCTCGACTCGGCCAACGTCGATCTGAAGTGCTACGGAGATCGCGCCGCCGAACAGATCCTGGGCATCCGCAGCGCCCACGTGGGTGAGACCATCCGCGCGATGATCGACGCCGGCGTCTCCACCGAGGTGACCACCTGCCTGGTGCCCGGCTTCAACGACGCCCCCGACCACCTCGCCAAAATCATCGCCTTCATGGCCTCCCTCGGGCCCGCGGGCATCTGGCACGTCTCGCGCTATCACCCCATGTATCAATGGGATGCCCCGCCCACGGAGGTTGCATCCCTGGCGTCGGCCGTTTCCGCCGGCCGCGCCGCCGGCATCCCCTTCATCTACGTCGGCAACGCCCGGTTCCTCTTGGGAAACGCCCGCCTCGACGGAGGTGAGAACACCGCCTGCCCCGTTTGCGACGCCCTGCTCGTCACCCGCCGCGGCTACACCGTCGGCGCCTGCCGCGTCACCCCCGCGGGCACCTGCCCCGACTGCGGCGCGCAGATCCCCGGGGTGTGGGGGTAGCGACAGAACACCGGAGTCAGGATGACCCTCACGATACGCCCGGAAGAAAAATGTGACTTTGAAAAAGTCGGGGAACTCACGCGGGAGGCCTTCTGGAATCTGTACCGCCCGGGGTGCGACGAGCACTATCTGGCACACACCATGAGAGACCACCCGGATTTCCTCGGCGACCTGGCCCATGTGGCCGTCCTCGATGGCGTGATCGTGGGCAGCATCCTCTACATGAAATCCCATGTGCAAAATGAACGGGACGAGCGAATAGAGACTGCGACGTTCGGGCCGTTGTGTGTGGATCCGAAGGTTCAGCGGCAAGGAATCGGGACCCAACTCATCGAACACACGAAGCGTCTGGTGATCGGGAAGGGGTATCCCGCGATCATCATCCTGGGTGACCCCCACAACTATTGCAAGCACGGGTTCAAAAATGGAAAAGACTTCAACATCAACTCGTCGGATGGGAGATTCCCCCTCGGCCTGCTCGTCCTTGAATTGAAGAAGGGTGTATTTGAAGACCACCTCTGGCGATTCAGGGAAAGCACCGCCTATGATCTGGATCCAGAGGAGGTCGAAGCGTATGACCGGCGATTTCCTCCCAAGGCCAAGGAACACAGGTACAGTCAGGAGCTTTTTGGCATGATGATTCGGGCGTACCTCGATTGAGTGTCGTCGCGTGCCTGAGCCCCTGATCAAGCTGCAGCGGCTCATCGGACAGACTGACCAGTCTGACCAGTCTGAGCAGTCTGACCGGGCCGCCGGGAGAAGAAGCATGGACCAAGAAGGAAGCCGTCCGTGTTCCCGGCGACCGTGGGACCGGTCGCGTTACCGCGGCGAATTTCGCACGAGGGGCTGGCCCGCGCGCGGGTTCTGTGGCATGTTGCGCCGATGACTTTTACCGAATTCCAATTACATCCCAATCTCCTTCGCGGCGTCGAGGCTCTCGGCTTCGCGGATCCCACCCCCATCCAGAACGACGCCATCCCGCCGGCCATGGCCGGCAAGGACGTCCTCGCGTGCGCCATGACCGGCAGCGGCAAGACCGCGGCCTTCGGGCTGCCGATCCTGCACCACCTGATGGGAAGGCCCCGGGGCGCCACCCGCGCGCTGATCGTGACCCCGACCCGCGAGCTCGCCGCCCAGATCGTCGAGCACCTCGAGGAGCTGGCGGCCCACACGAAGCTCACGTGCGCGGCGGTGTTCGGCGGGGTCGGCGCCGGGCCCCAGGAGCGCGCGTTCCGCGCCGGGGTCGACATCATCGTCGCCACGCCCGGGCGGCTCCTGGACCACTTCCAGCACCCCTACGCCAAGCTTGAACAACTCGAGTTCCTGGTCCTCGACGAGGCCGATCGCATGCTGGACATGGGCTTTTTGCCGGACATCCGTCGCGTGCTCGCCCACATCCCGAAGAAGCGACAGACGCTGTTCTTCTCGGCGACCCTGCCCGACCCCATCGTAGGCCTGTCGCGGGAGATGCTCCACACCCCGGTCCGCATCAACATCGAGCGCAAGTCGCAGCCCGCGGTCGGGGTCCGGCAATCGATCTACCCCGTGGCCGAGGACCTGAAGCCGCACCTCCTGCTTGAACTTTTGCGCGGCGGCGCCGTCACCAGCGCCATCGTGTTCACGCGGACCAAGCACCGGGCCAACCGCCTCTCGGAGTTTCTCGATCAGCACGGGGTGGACGCCGTGCGCATCCACGGGAACCGCTCCCAGGTGCAGCGCACCGAGGCCCTCAAGGGGCTCAAGGAGGGGCGGACCAAGGTCCTCGTGGCCACCGACATCGCCCAGCGCGGCATCGACATCGAGGGGCTCACGCACGTCATCAACTTCGACGTCCCCCACCTGCCGGAGGACTACATCCACCGGGTCGGGCGCACCGCGAGGGCCGGCGCCCTGGGCGACGCGTTCACCTTCGTCTCCCCCGAGGAGGAGGGTGATCTGCGGGCCATCGAGCGCGCCGTGGCCAAGAAACTGCCCCGGGTGAAGGTCGAGGGCTTCGACTACGCGAAGCGGCCCGAAGAGCGCTTCGAGATCCCGATCGCGGAGCGGATCGCCCAGATCCGCAAGCGCAAGGCCGAGGATCGCGCGCGCTCCTTCGAAATGGCCGAGCGCAGGGCGAAGGCCGAGGCGGACGCCAAGGCGCTGGCCGCCGAGAAGGCCCAGAAGAAGGCCAAGGACGAGGCCAACGCCAGGGCCCTGGCCGCCGAGAAGGCCGAGCGAAGGGCCAGAGCCGGGGCCGAGGGATCCGCCAGACCCGGTGCCTCCGCGGGCGCAAACCCGGGGGACCCCACGGGCGCCCGTCCCCACCACCGGCGACGACGGAGATAAGGAAGGTCCACCCCGGGAAGGCCCAGGATGGAAACGGGGTCAACGCAAGAGCCTTTTGCATGAAAGTCTGCAAAGGCAGAGGTGTGGGATCCGATTTCGATTTCGATTTCGATTTCGATTTCGATTTCGATTTCGATTTCGAATCGAACTTCTTGCGATACCGCCGGGGTGGAAAAATCACGGGTTGCACGCGCGGAGACCGGTGGTACACTGAAGTGCCTGCATAAGGAGAGTCCCCATGAAAAAACAAACTTTTGCCCTGAGCCCTGTGTCTTCGAGCCCCGCTCCGAAATATCCCTCCCGGAAGGCGACGATCGCGCTGGCCTCCGGGTTCGGCCTGCTGCTGGGCGCCGGCTGCCAGGTGGCCCTGGAGGAGAACCCCGACGCCTGCACCGCCGGTGAGGCCGAGTGCCGCGACGCCGGGACGCTGGTGCAGTGTGACCGCGACGCCGTACAGCACATCATTGACTGCAACGACTACTGTGTGGCCAACCACGGCACCGGGTGGGTCAGTTACGGCTGCGACGCCGACTCGTCCAACGACCCGTGTCAATGCGTGTACGACATCCTCGACGGCGGCATCGGCGCCTGCGAGCCCGGAGATCTGTACTGCAGCGACGACCAGAGAGTCACCTACTGCGACGCCGCCGAAGGGGTTGTCTGGGGCACGCCGGTCACGGTGACCTGCGACGAGTACTGCCACCTCACCCTGGGGCCGGACTACTCCTCGTGGCTGGGCTGCGACGCCAACCAGACCGACGACATCTGCCAGTGCGAGTACGACATCATGGACGGCATGGTGGCCGAGTGTGAGCCCGGTGACCTGATGTGCCTCGACGACGGCCAGCTCGCGATCTGCAGCGACTACTACAGTTACGACTACATCCCCTGCTCCGACAAATGCGTGGCCGACCTGGGCGAGGGTGCGATCTCCCTGTCCTGCGACGCGGCCGACGCCGAAGACCCCTGCAACTGCGTGATTCCCGAGTAAGTGCCAACGGTTCACAAAACGTAGTTAACGTGAACCATGACATTCGAGCAATTTTTCTCAATTGGGGGGTTGACCGGTCCCCGGGTTTGAGGGATGTTTCCCCTGTGAAAGGAGCGGCGCCCATGACTTCCTCCGCGTATCCGACCCATCTGAAAGAGTATCGTGAGCAGTATCGCAACAGCTGCGAGCATCGCGCGGCCTTCTGGGAGGGAGAAGCCAGGGGTTTGCTATGGCTGCATCCGTTCTCGACGGTGTTCGACGAGACAGGAGCCTGGTTCGCCGACGGCCGGCTCAACGCCTGCGAGAACGCGCTGGACCGCCACGTGCGCGAAGGACTCGGAGAGCGCACGGCCATCGTGGAGATCGGTGACGGCGAGCACCAGAGCGCGTTCACGTACGCCCAGCTGCTGGCGCGCGTCGAGCAGGTGTCCGCCGGCCTGCTGGATCTCGGGCTGGCCTCCGGGGACGCCGTGGGCATCCTGCTGCCCGACAACGCCTCCTGCGTGATCGCGCACCTGGCAGCGGCCCGCATCGGCGCCGTGAGCGTCCCCCTGTCCAAGAGGTTCTCCGCGGCCTTCTCCGAAAGAATCATGGAGGACGCCGGCGTGAAGGTGCTGATCACCTGCGGCCAGATGTGCCCGCAGAAGGTCATCGAGGCGTTGATCACCTGGGCTGGCGGGCACAACCTGCCCGTGGTGGATGCCTGCGATGACGCGTTCGCCGCCTTCGGCACCCACCGGACCGTCGAGCCCGTCGCCCGGGGCGCCGAGGATCCGCTGTTCATCATGTATCCGGGCACCGGCGCCTCCATTCCCCGCGGCTATGTCTACGCGACCGGAGGGTACCTGACGCAGGTCCAGTTGTCCCAGCGGATGCTGTTCCACGCCGGCCTGAAGACCGAGCGGCCCGTGCGCATGCTCGTAGGCGCCGAGCCCTCTGCGCTGATCTATCTCGCCTACAACCTGTGGGGTCCGCTGCTGGCCGGCGACACCTGCATCTGCGGACCGGTGCCCGACACCGATCCGAATGCGCGCATCACGGCGCTGACGAGCACCGACGACCCGGTCATCATGCTGATCACGCCGCACCACATCATGAAGATCCGCGAACACTTCCAGCCGTTGACCCCAGAGCACCGGCTCCACACCGTGGGTGTGTTCGGCGACGCGGTCACCCCGCGCCACCTGCGCTGGATCGGCGAGGAGCTCGCGCAGGACGTCACCCACGTGGTGAACCTGTGGACCTCGGCCCAGGCGGGCTGCTGCGTCCTGTCCACCCTGGCGCTGCCCGACATGTGCCGCACCGGTGCGCTGGGCCTGCCCCTGCTGGGCGTCGTGCCCCAGGTCGTCAACGACTTCGGCAAGCCCTGCGGCACCAACGAGAGCGGACAGATGGTCTTCTCCGGCGGCTTCCCCGGCCTGGCCCGCACGATCCTCGGCCAGCCCGACCGGTTCGCCCAACTGCACCTCAACCCGGCCGGGCAGTTCCAGACCAACGACGGCGTGCGCCAGGACGCTGAGGGCTTCTTCTGGTTCATGAAGCGGCTCGACGACGTGATGAAGGTCGAGGGGCACTCCGTCTCCACCTCCGAGGTCGAGAGCATCCTCCAGTCCCACCCGGACGTGCGAGAAGCCACCGTCATCGGCGTCGAGGGCCAGGAGGCCGGGGACCAGCTGGTGGCCTTCGTGGCGCCCCGTTTCCAGAAGGACGCCGAGGAGGTAGACGCCTTCGAAAAGCTGCTGCGCGCCTTCTTCGAGGAGCACGCCGGCGAGTTCACCCTGCCGATCCAGTTCAACTTCGTGCGTGAGATGCCCCGCACCCGCTCGGGCAAGGTCGAGCGCCGCCTGCTGCACCGCATCGCAAACAATGACGTCTCCTCATCCGAGGACCTTGGGCACCTGAGCAACCCCGACGTCGTACAGGATCTCGTCAACAAAGGACGGTAGTTATCATGACTGCTTTCGGAAATTTCGCCGACTCGATCGCCGAGCTCGGCAGGACCCAGATCGCCGCCACCGTGCGCGATCGCCAGGCCACAGTGCTCTTCTCCGACTGGTCCCGCGAGCTCGAGGACCTGCTCATCGAGGACCCTGTCGCCCTGGCCGATCCCTCCATCCGCGCCGAACTCCAGAGCGCCATCTCCGGGCTGGCCCAGGCCCAGGGAAGCCCCGCCGCGCGCCTGCTCCTTGGAGAGATGATCTCGGCGCTCCTGGACGCGGAGCGCAACGTCCAGGACGGACGCCTCGTGATGGAGCGCCTGCTGCCCGAGGCCGCCGTGCGCTACGCCGGCGCCCACCGCCCGGCGATCCTGGTGATCAACCCCGGCTCCACGTCGACCAAGGTCGCCTGGTTCGTCGGCCTGTACAAGATCCGCGAATCCGAGGTGCACCTGGCCCCCGGCGATCCCGACGGCGCCGATGCCCGCAACGACGGCATCCTCCGCTGGATGCAGGAGAACCAGCTCCTGCTCAACGACCTCGGGGGCATCGCCTGCCGCGGCGGCTTCATCGCGCCGGTCCCGTCGGGCACCTACCGTGTGGTGTCGGAGATGCTCGCCGATCTCGAGAACCCCATGATCGAGCATGCCTCGAACCTGTCGATCTCCATGGCCGTGCGGCTGTCCCAGCTGGCGGCCAACCCCTCGAAGATCCTGATCACCATGACCGATCCGGTGGTCTGCGACGAGGTCGACACCGTCGAGCGCATCACCGGCACCGTGAAGCTCAAGCGCAACGGCACCGGCGCGCACTACCTCAACCACAAGGCGGTGTGGCGCATCCTGTCCTCCGTGCTCGGCCAGCCCGCCGAGGAAGTCAACTGCATCACCGCGCACATCGGCGGCGGCTCCTCGGTCGCCGTTCACGAGCACGGCCAGGTCACCGCCGTCTCCAACGCCTTCTCCGGCATCCCGTCGGCCAACCGCGCGGGCCGCCTGGAGCTGCCCCCGCTGCTGGCGGCCCTGGACCGCGACGAGATCACCAGCAAGGAACTGAAGTCCCTGGTGTTCTCCACCGGCGGCCTGCTCAGCCTGGCCGGCACCAACGACTTCCGGGCGCTGATCAACTTCATCCAGCAGGGCGCCACCGAGGACCAGCAGAAGAAGATCCAGTTGATCCTCGACTTCTTCGGCCGCCAGATCGCCGCCAACATGCTCCAACTGGCGCTCTCGGAGCGTCGCATCGTCGCGGCCGTGCTCACCGGCGGCCTGGCCCGCTCGGAGGACATCGCCTCGCGCGTGCGCAACCACCTCAACTACTTCCCGCTGATACGGATCCCCGGCAGCTTCGAGCACGAGGCGCTGGCCGCGGGCACGCTCCAGGGCCTCTGCACGCCGCAGTCCATGAAGAACTACGTGCGTGAACGCGACCTGCTCTCGGACCGCCGCCGCGCGGAGAACCGCCTGCTCGACACGACGATCTTCTCCGAGGTCATCCGCTACCGCAAGCACGGCACGCCGATCACCACCCTCGACGAGCTGCTGGCATCCACCTGCATCAAGGTCAAGGAGACCTTCATGCCCACGGTGGCCATCTTCGGTGCCGACAACGAGGAGGCGATCCTGGCCGCCAAGAAGGCCAACGAGCAGGGCCAGTACAAGCTCGCCAACTTCCGGCTGGTGGGCGACTTCGCGGCCATCTCGAAGATCGCGTACGACTACGATCTGGTCATCGACGACGCCAACTACATCATCGACGACACCGACAACGCGCTGGTGCGCGGCGTGGAACTGATCCAGGAGGGCAAGGCCCACATCGTGATGAAGGGCGCCTACAAGACCGAGGAGATCCTGCGCGCCGTGTTCAAGTACCTCAAGGGCAGCGGCAAGCTCCAGCCCGGGCAGTTGATCTCCCACTGCGTGGTGATGGACATCCCGCGGCGCAACAAACTGCTGATCATCTCCGACGCCGCGGTCAACACCTATCCGGATCAGGCCAAGAAGGTGCAGATCCTGGAGAACGCCCTCAAGGTCGCCGCCAACCTGCGCATCCCCAAGCCCAGGGTCGCGGTCATCTCGGCCATCGAAAGCGTCAACAAGAGCATCGAGAGCTCGGTCGATGCCGCCGACCTGGCCGCGCTCTTCAAGGACCGCACGGACTGCATCGTCGAGGGTCCGCTGTCCTTCGATGTCGCCATGGATCCGGCCATCGCCCACGAGAAGAAGTACAAGGGCCAGGTCGCGGGCAACGCCGACATCCTGATCATGCCCGACATCGACGCGGGCAATGTCCTCTACAAGACGCTCACCACCCAGTCCGGCGCCGTCTGCGCGGGCGTGATCCTGCTGGGCGACATGCCCATGATCCTCACCTCCCGGGGCGACTCCGCCCGCTCCAAGCTCGCCTCCATGGCGCTGTCGATCAACATGTACCTGGATCTGGTCTCCAAGGGCGTGCTCGAAGGCCCCCCGCCGACCGTGTAACCCGGCCGCCACCCCAATCCTGCATCCGTTGCCTGATTCAGCATAAAGCCTGAAACAGGGATCCCAATCTCCTGCACAGGTCAGCACCGGTTCCCGCCGGACTTTCGGACATTGCATTTCCTTCCACGTTTCTTTACTATTTTGAGGCCATTTTCCAGATACCGGAGGCTTCCATGCGTAACCCGAAGAACCTGCTACACGTCGTGCTCCCGCTGACCCTGCTCGTCCTGGCCGGCTGCCCCAGCAAGACCAAGGGCGACCCCAGCCTTCCGAAGACGGCACCCGACAAGCCTGCGATGGTGCTGCCCGCGGGCGTGTTCGCGATCCCGGGCATCGATGACGCCCAACAACTCGCCGTGGGCGACCAGCATGCCTGCGTGATCCGCGCCGGCGGCCGGGTGTTCTGCTGGGGAGACAACACCACGGGCGGGCTGGGCCTGCCCGAGAAGAAGATCTATGACAAGCCCGTCGAGTTCCCGCAGGCCGCCGACGCGGTGCAGATCGCCGCGTCCACGACGACCACCTGCGTGCGCAAGAAGACCGGCGTGGTCTTCTGCTGGAGCGGCAACCAGGGCCCGGCCACCAACGAGCCCCTCGAACTCAAGAATCAGACCATGACGAAACTCAAGGATGCGCGAACCATCGGCGTGGGTCCGCTGCACGTCTGCGGCGCGCTGGCCGACGGGAGCGTCCGCTGCGAGGAGGTCCCCGTGATGCCGCAGTACACGTCGATCTACTCGATGCCCACGGAGTTCACCGGCGTCGGCGACGTGGTCTCCCTGGAGGTCGGTTTCCAGTTTCTCTGCGCCCGCCTCAAGGGCGGCGAGGTGCGCTGCATGGGCACCAACCGCGGGGGCCAGACCGGCAACGGCGCCGACGGCGAGGAAAAAGATCCCGTGTCGCCCAAGGGCGCCTCGGCGATGACCCCCGAACTGTTCCCGAAGGCGTCCTCGGTGTGCCCGGGGATCGAGCTGCCGGCCTGCGAACAGAACCTGTCCGGCGTGACGGACCTGTCGCTCTCCCCGGGGGGCGCCTGCGCCGTGATCGGTGCCGACGGCGCCGTGGCCTGCTGGGGATCCTTCGACTACCGCGGCGACGACGTGCTGGGCATCGGAGAGAACGGCTTCGCGCGGGTGCCGGTGCTCCTCGGTGGAATCACCGGCGCCAGGGCCGTGGCCACCGGCCTGTTCCATGTCTGCGCGCTCACCGGAGATGGGGGCGTGTCCTGCTTCGGCAAGAACGACCTGGGCCAGCTCGGCGACGGCACGAAGACCGACCGCAAGACCGCCGGTCCCGTCCCGCAACTGACCGGCATGACTCAACTGGGCGCCGGCCACTCCATCACCTGTGCGTTGCACGGCACGGGCTCGGTCGTGTGCTGGGGCACCTACCGCGAAGAGACGGAGGAGTAGTCCTTCGGGCCTGCTGCCTCCTGTGCGCGGGGCCCGTTGCCAGAACGGAGTCGTACTGTCGGTTCCTGTTCAGTTTTCATTGAAAATGTAGGAAAGGGAGAAGAAGAGGAAGGAGGGGGGAATTAGAAGCGGCGCGGGGGACGGCGATCGCCACGATCGTCGCGACCACGGAATCCGCCACCACCGCCACCACCGCCACCGCCGCGGTTGTTGTCGCGGGGGGAGCGTTCCTGGGCTTCGTTGACGCGCAGGGGACGACCATTGTATTCGGTCTCATTGAGACCGGCGACGGCGGCAGCCGCTTCAGCGGCTTCCATCTCGACGAAACCAAAACCACGGGGACGGCCCGTGTCGCGGTCGGAGATCAGCTTGACGCTGATGACCGTGCCGTACTGGCTGAACAGTTTCTGGATTTCACCTTCGGTGGTGTTAAAGGGCAGGTTACCTACGAACAGAGTCTGGGGCATCTTACAAGTTCCTTTCAGGAATGAAAAAGGTTCCGGAACCATATCCGGAACAGAAATTGTTATCCAAGTGTGAATACCACTTTCTCGCCCCTGAACCGAATTTTCCTGCTTGCGTTTGCAGCGTGGACTGGACCGGAACCGTGGACATGAACATCAAAAGCGGACTCTACTTGCCACCCGCCTAACTAGCGGGCGAAAACCTCATTGAATTTTCCGGGGAGTTCTCAGGAACCCTGTGGGCCATCCAACGCAGCCTTAATAGCAGTTTTGCAGACAAGATGTTAGGAAATTTACAGAAAATTAACGTTTTTTCGCTGCAAGAAGAAAAGACCCCTTTGTTTGCTGGGGATTTTTATGCAATATTTTCGGAAAACCGGGGAAAAAAACCTGTGGATTGACGAAAAAGACCAGGTTACGGCAATTGATAAGTGACCGCGAAGGCCTGCTTGGCCCCCGGCGGGATCTCGTCGATGGGCGAAAACGAGATGTCCGGGAAGTCCCCGGCCTCGTCCCTGACCGCGAGCGTCACCAGGATCTCCCAGGCCTTGGCGGTGTCCTCCCCGAGCTTGCTCGCAGCGTTGACCTCGGCGCCGAAGACGTCGGAGTCGCCGATCTTCAGGACCTTTCCGTAGCCCAGCCCGATGCACAGCAGGACCTTCTCCTCGGGGGCGCGATCGGCGTTGTATTCGTGCAGCAGGCGCTGCATCGCCAGCGACGCGGCCAGGGCCTTGTGCACGTTGCGGAAGATCACCATGTAGGAGTCACCCTCGACCTTGAGCAAGATCCCGTCGTGGCTGTCGATGACCGGGATCAGCAGGCGGTGTGACTCGTAGATCGTCTGCAGGAAGTGGATGATGCCAAACTTCTCCACGCCGCGGGAGAAGCCCGACAGGTCGGTGAACATGATGCACCAGTGCTCGCCGAACAGGTCCCAGATGCGCTCGTCGATCCTGGCCTTGTCAGCGCCGGGCTTGACCCGCTCGCCGATGAGTTTTTCCAGCCGCTCCTCGGAGGCGCTCGTGGTGACGGATTTCAGTGTGGACATGGCATTTTTCTCCTGCGGTCATTGCCGGACAGACTTCCGGTCCAGGTTTGCGGTCGACACAATATAACGTGATTTCCGCCGGCAACCAATAAGTAGTTGCAAGGTTTCCCGGGGCTACCAGCCACGGGCCCCGGGGCTACCAGCCACGGGCGAGGATCTGGTACGTGCCGTTGTCGTCGCCGTCGTCCTCCCAGACGAAGACCTGCGTGCCCGGATCGTTGATGGCGGCACCGGGGAAGCGCTGGGGGCCGTTGGCCACCCGGTTGACGGTCCACTGGACACGCAGGTCGCTGCCATCATTGTTGTAACTGCGCGCGAAGATGTCGTAGTTCCCGTCGCCGTCGGAGTCGTCGGACCAGGACACCAGGAAGGCGCCGCCGGGCGCCACCGACAGGACCGGGGTCCGGTGCTGGCCGCCGGCCGCGGAGACGGCGAAGTCGGCGATGCGTCCGGCGCCGGCTGCGGTGAAGGCGCGCGCGAGAATCCGGTAGTTGCCGCCGCCGTCGGCGTCATCGCGCCAGGCCACCACAAAACTGCCGTCGGAGGCGACCCCGAGGGCGGGCTCGAGCTGCTGCCCGTCGGCCACGCTGTTGACGGTGATCCGGGCGAACCGGTTGGTGCCATCGGCGTTGAAGCCGCGGGCATGAATCTGGAATGCGCCGTTGCCGTCGCTGTCGTCCTGCCACACGACCACGATGTTGGCAGCGGCGTCCAGGCCCACCCGGGGTCTCAGGCGCGCGCCCAGGGCGTCGTCATGGACGCTTCGGTCGGTGAAGCGCTCGGAGCCGTCGGCCGAGAAGCCGCGCATGAGGATCTGCCCGTTGCCGTCACTGGCGCGATCGTCCTGCCAGGCGATGACGAACCGGCCGTCGGGTGCCATGGCCACGCTGGGCAGCGTCTGCTGGCCCGTGGCCACGGAGTTCACCGGTGCGATGGTGAAGCGTGGCGTCCCGTCGGCGAAAAAGCCGCGGGCATGGATCTGGTAGACCCCGTTGTCGTCGGTGTCGTCGGACCAGGCCACCACGAAGTTGCCGGCTGCGTCCATGGCGATGGAGGGATCCTGCTGGTGTCCGGCGCCGTCGGCGTGCACCATCGCATCGGAGAACGCCACGCAGCCGCCGGGGGCGAACCCCCGCATGAAGATGTCGAAGTTACCCGCACCGTCGGTGGAGGAACTGTCGTCCTCCCAGACCGTGACGAAGGCTCCGGCGGGGGACAGCGCCACGGCGGGGGCGAACTGGTCCCCGGCGGACAGCCGGTTCACGGTGCGGTCCGAAAAGGCGGTGCGGCCCATCGAATCGATGCCGACGGCGGGCGGATCGACGAAGTTGTAGGAGAACGCATACTGGTGCTGAGGGGAAGCAGGGTCCGAGGCGTACCAGTCGCCGCCGGTCTGATCCGGATCCGGCGGGTCGAACAGTTCGCTGCAGAAGAACGCGGGCTGCCCCTGGGGGAACATCTCCGTGTTGCCTTCCTCCACGGTGAAGGTGCTGGCCCGGATGGAGTTCTGCCGCGGGTCGAAGATCAACTGCCACATCCAGCCGTTCCCATGGTAGGTGCCGATGCGGCAGTGGTTGGTGCAGGACGCCGCCGAGGACGCCGTACACTCGCCCTCGAACTGGTAGTCCACCAGCATCTCGTGGACCGGCGCGCCGGTGTTGGAGGTCTTCACCCGGTACTCGGAGTCACCGATGTGCCCGGAGAGGACCATGAAGATGTTGCTGTGCCGGGAGACGAGCTCGTCCCATACGGCCGATCCGGTGGCGCCGATGGCGTTGTAGTCGGGGTCCGGGCAGCCGCCCGAATAACCGCCGCCGTGGGTGAGGTAGCAGTGCGTGACGAGGATGACGTGATGATCCGGATGGGATGCCACCAGATCGTCGGCCCAGCACAGCACGTCCTTGCGCGCGGAATACTCGATCGACAGCACCATGAAACGCATGGGCCCGACGCTGAAGAAGTTGTAGTTGTTGATGTTGCTGGAGCCGTAGGAGCCGCCGTACCAGGCATTGGCGGCGAACCGCGAGGCGGGGAAGTACGTGTCAAACAGGCTGTCGGAGCGCCCGAAGACCCCGCTCAGGAGATAGTCGTGGTTGCCCGTGGTGACAGTGTAGGGCATGCCCGCGGCGTCGAGCATCGCGTGGGCGTCGCTGGCGATCTGCCACTGGGACGTGGTGTTGGCGTTGGTGATGTCGCCCTCGTGAACGACGAACGCGATCCCGTCGGAGGCGCGGTGGTCCAGCACCCACTGCATCTGTTTCCGGTAGGTGTTGTCCGCGTCGTTGGGCTGCTTGCTGGTGTAGTACTGCGTGTCTGGCAGGATCACGATCGAAAACGGCGCGCAGAAGTCGCCGCAGGGCTCCCGGCAGGTGACGGTGTCCGGATCGCAGCGCGTGCCCCCCTCGCAGGGCACCGGCGCAGACCACTCGAGGCAGGCGTCGGCGTCGAACTGCCCGCACTCGGCGATGCCCCCGTCGACGCAGCCTGTGACCCCCAGCCCCGGACACAAATCGCCGCAGGGCACATCCCCGTCGGATTCCCCGTCCACGTCGTTCACCACATCGGACACGTCGCCGGCGTCGGTGTCCCCGTCCACGTCGGCGTCGGGCGTTCCCTTCCTGGTGGCGTCAGGGCTGCATGAAACGACGGCCAGAATCAGGAGCCCGCCGATGATCGTCAAGACGATTTTTGACAGATATCCGAGAAAAGCCGCCCTCTCTATTTTACTCATGGCGCCTCACTTCCAGATCCCACTTTAACTCCGGAAAGCCGCCCCGGGCAACACGAAAGTCCTGCTTGACATCAACCGTATCCATGCGGATATTCAGGATCCGGAACAAAAACCGGGTGGAATATCACCATGCGTTGATTCATACAACCCAAACGGAGAACACTACATGAGCAGTAACATCGTCGAAAAAATCCTCAAAGCGCACCTTCGTGAAGGCGACTACGTCGTGGGCCAGGAGATCGGCATCCGCATCGATCAGACCCTGACCCAGGACGCCACGGGGACCATGGCCTACCTCCAGTTCGAAGCCATGGGTCTTCCGGCGATCAAGACCGATCTGTCCGTTTCCTATGTGGACCACAACACCGTCCAGGTCGGCTTCGAGAACGCCGACGACCACAAGTACCTGCAGTCCATCGCCTCGCGCTACGGGCTGGTGTTCTCCCGCCCGGGCAACGGCATCTGCCACCAGGTGCACCTCGAGCGCTTCGGCAAGCCCGGCACCACGCTGCTGGGCAGCGACAGCCACACCCCCACGGGCGGCGGCGTCGGCCAGATCGCCATCGGCGCCGGCGGCCTCGACGTGGCCGTGGCCATGGGCGGCGGCAACTTCTACCTCGCGACCCCGAAGGTGTACCTTGCCAAGCTCACCGGCGCGCTGAAGCCCTGGGTCACGGCCAAGGACGTCATCCTGCACATGCTGAGCATCCTCTCCACCAAGGGCAACGTCGGCGTCGTCCTCGAGTACGGCGGTCCCGGCGTGGCCACCCTGTCGGTGCCCCAGCGCGCGACCATCACCAACATGGGCGCCGAGATGGGCGTCACGACCTCCTTGTTCCCGTCCGACGAGATCACCAGACAGTTCCTGAAGGCGCAGAAGCGCGAGCAGGACTGGTCCCTGCTCGTGGCCGACGAGGGCGCCGCCTACGACCGGATCATCGAGGTCGACCTGGGCGAGATCGAGCCCCTGGCCGCGTGCCCCCACAGCCCCGGCAACGTCAAGCCGATCTCCGAGCTCGCCGGCATGAAGGTCGACCAGGTCGCCATCGGCTCCTGCACCAACTCGTCGCTCAAGGACCTGCGCACCACGGCCGCGATCCTCAAGGGCCGCAAGGTGCACCCCGACGTCAGCCTCGGCATCGCCCCGGGCTCGCGCCAGGTGCTGCAGATGCTCTCCGACGAGGGCGGCCTCTCGGACCTGCTCGCCTCCGGCGCGCGCCTGCTCGAGAACGCCTGCGGCTTCTGCATCGGCAACCACTTCAGCCCCAAGAGCGCCGGCATCAGCTTGCGCACCTCCAACCGCAACTTCGAGGCCCGCAGCGGCACCGCAGACGCCCAGATCTACCTCGTCAGCCCCGAGGTCGCGGCCATCGCGGCGCTCACCGGCGAGTTCACCGATCCGCGCGCCGCCGGCATCCCGTTCCCGGCCGTGAGCGAGCCCGCCGAGTTCACCATCGACGACTCGATGTTCATCTTCCCCAACGAGGCCGGCCGCAGCACCTCGATCTTCCGCGGACCGAACATCGGTGATCCCCCGGCCAACACCGCCATGGCAGACGCGCTGACGGGCGAGGTCACCATCAAGGTCGGCGACAAGATCACGACCGACCACATCATGCCTGCCGGCGCACGCCTGAAGTACCGCTCCAACGTGCCCAAGTACGCACAGTTCGTGTTCGAGAACGTCGATGGCTCGTTCTCCAAGCGCTGCCTCGAGAACAAGGCCAAGGCCGTGGCCAACTTCATCTTCGCGGGCGAGTCCTACGGTCAGGGCAGCTCCCGCGAGCACGCCGCGATGTGCCCGATGTATCTGGGCGTCAAGGCCGTGGTCGCGAAGTCCTTCGAGCGCATCCACGCTGCCAATCTCGTCAACTTCGGCATCCTGCCGCTGTTGTTCGCCGACGCCGGCGATTACGATCGCATTCCGCAGGGCGCGGCCGTGGTGTCCCCGAACATCCGCAAGGCCATCGAGAACGGCGAGCCCGTCATCCTCGAGGTCGACGGCGTGGGCCTGATCAAGTGCGATTACAAGCTCTCCGGACGCCAGCGCGAGATCCTGCTCGCCGGCGGCCTGCTGAACTTCACCACGAAGTAGCCGAGCCCTCCGACCGTTCACTTTGTCAGACCGTTCAAATGCCCTCCCCCGAACCCTTCTGCTGCACCCAATTCTGACAATACTATTGTGCCTTTGCATGCTGGTTTGCACCCTTGACAGGGTTGTTTGGAACGTGGATACTCTGGCACGAGGCAAAAAAGCCGATGAAACCCTGCATTTTCCAAGAAGGAGACACTAATGGTTGAAACCGTAAAAAATTATATCAACGGACAATTCGTCCCGTCCAAATCGACCCAGACCACCGACGTGATCAACCCCGCGACGATGGAGCTGCTTTGCCATACACCGACCGGCCACGAGGACGATCTCAACGCCGCGGTCGAGGCCGCCGCCGCCGCCTTCCCGGCCTGGCGCGACACCCCCGCCGTGGACAGGGTCCAGTATTTCTTCAATTTCAAGACCATCCTTGAAAAGCATTACGAGGAGCTCGCGACCCTCGTCGTCAAGGAGCACGGCAAGACCTACAAGGAAGCCCTTGGCGACGTCCGCCGGGCCATCCAGATGGTGGAGACCGCCATCGGCCTGCCGGCCCTGCTCCGCGGCGAGTACAAGGACAACGTCGCCAGGAACATCGACAGCATGGCCCAGCGGCGTCCCCTGGGCGTCTTTGCCTGCATCGCCCCGTTCAATTTCCCCGCGATGGTGCCCTACTGGTTCTTTCCCTTTGCCGTCGCCGCAGGGAACACCTACATCATCAAGCCGTCCGAGCTCGTCCCCCTGACCCAGGTGCGCATGTTCGAGTTGATCCATGAGGCCGGGTTCCCCAAGGGCGTGATCAACATGGTCCACGGCGGCAAGGACACGGGCAACCAGATCCTCACCCATCCGGGGATCAAGGGGATCAGTTTTGTCGGTTCAACTCCGGTCGCCAAGCACATCTACTCCACCGGGACGGCCCACGGCAAGCGCGTCCAGGCTCTGGGCGGCGCCAAGAACTGCCTGGTGATCCTGCCCGACGCCTCCATGGAGAAGTCCGTGCAGGCCATGGTCGAGTCCTGCTACGGCTGCGCCGGCGAGCGTTGTCTTGCCGGATCCGTCCTCGTCGGTGTGGGCCCTGCGTACAACAAGATGAAGGAGCTGGCGGTCAAATATGCCAGCGAGATCGTGGTCGGAGACGGCATGGATCCGAAGACCACCATGGGCCCCGTGGTCACGGCGGCGGCCAAGCAGCGCATCCTCGACGACATCAACAAGGCCGTCGAGGAGGGCGCCGAACTGCTCCTGGACGGCCGGCCGCTGGCCTCCATGAAGGGCAACTTCATCGGACCGACGATCTTCGATCACGTCAAGCCCGATTCCATCATCGCGACCAAGGAGATCTTCGGACCCGTCATCGGCCTGATGCAGGTCAAGGACCTCGACGAGGCCATCGCCATGATCAACTCCTCCAACTACGGCAACACGGCGTCCCTGTTCACCTCCAACGGCGCCGCCGTCCGTCACTTCATCCAGAACGTCCAGCCTTCCATGGTCGGAATCAACCTGGGCGTCCCGGCTCCGATGAGCATCTTCGGCTTCGGCGGCTCCAAGGATTCCTTCTTCGGCGACATCAAGGGCCAGATCGAGTCCATCGACTTCTTCACCGAAAAGCACATTTCGATGATTCGCTGGTTTTCGGAAGATCTGACCGATGTATCCTCTCCTCACTGGTCCACGTGATCAAGGCGGTTTTGTCATGAAGCAGAAGATCCTGATTCAAAACGGGCGCGTTTTCATGCCCTCCACGGATATCGTCACGGAGGTCTTCATCGAAGACGGAAAAATCACCGCCATCGGTCCGGACCTTCTGAAGTCCTGCACCCCGGACGAGACCATCGATGCCCGCGGGCTCTATGTGCTCCCCGGAGGCATCGACGCCCACACCCACATGGAGCTGCCCTTCATGGGCACGTTCTCCTCCGATGACTTCGAGTCGGGGACCCTGGCCGGACTCTACGGCGGGACCACGTCGATCATCGACTTTGCGATCCAGTCCAAAGGGGAGTCCCTCACCGGTTGCGTGAATCAATGGCATGAGAAGGCCCGGAGCAAGGCCGTGGCCGACTACGCCTTTCATGTGGCCGTCACCGATTACAATGAAAAAATCGGCCTGGAGATCCCTGAAATCATTCAGGCGGGCGTGCCCTCGTTCAAGGCCTTCATGGCCTACAAGGGCTCCCTGATGATCGACGACCAGGGCCTGTCCAGCCTGCTTTCGACCGCCGCGCGGCATGGCGGGCTGGTCAGCGTGCATGCCGAGAACGGGGACGTCATCGACGCCCTCGTGGCGCAGTTCAGGGCCGAAGGCAAGATGGCTCCGCAGTATCACGCGCTGGCCCACCCCGCGTCCGCGGAAGAAGAGGCCGCCGGCAGGGCGATGGATCTGGCGCTGGCCGCCGGCGCCGAACTGTACATCGTTCACACCACCTGCAGGGGCGTGCTGGAGCTCGCGGCCGTGAAGAGCCGCCGGGGCCAGCGGATCTTCGTGGAGACCTGCCCGCAGTACCTGCTGCTGGACGACTCCTGCTATCTCGAGCCGGACTTCGGCGGCGCGAAGTACGTCATGAGCCCGCCCATCCGGAAAAAAGAGGATCAGGAGGCCCTGTGGCAGGGCATCGAATCCGGCCTGGTGCAGGTCGTCGGCACGGACCACTGTCCCTTCAACATGGTCGGCCAGAAGGACCGCGGAAAAGACGATTTCTCGAAGATCCCCAATGGCGCGCCGGGCATCGAGAACCGCCTGGAGATCTGTTTCTCCGAGGGCGTGAAGAAGAACCGCATCTCCATGCGGCGCTTCGTGGAGGTGATGTGCTCAAACCCCGCCGAGATCTTCGGGCTCTCCGAAAAGGGCGCGATCCGGTTGGGCGCCGACGCCGACCTCGTCCTCTTCGATCCGGAGGAGAAGCACACCCTGAGCGTGAAGACGCATCACCAGCATGTGGATTACAACACCTACGAAGGACTGGAAGTGACGGGCAAGGTCAGGACCGTCATCTCCAACGGCGCGGTGGCCATCCGCGACGGCCGTGCCGATCAGATTGAAAAGGGTCGAGGAAGATTCATCCGCAGACAATCAAGGAGAACATCATGTCAAGAGTAGTACGTTCAGGCTTAGTGCAACTGTCAAACAAAATTAATACAGACAGGCCGTGCAAAGATCACCGGGAAGCCATGATCGCTGCGCACATCCCCTACATTGAGCAGGCCGCCCGGGACGGCGTGAAGATCATCTGCTTCCAGGAGATCTTCACGGGGCCCTATTTCTGCCCCTCCCAGGACGTGAAATGGTACGGCATGGCCGAGAAGATCCCTGACGGCCCCACGACCACCCTGATGATGGAGCTGGCGAAAAAATACAACATGGTCATCGTCGTCCCCATCTACGAAGAGGAGATGACAGGGGTGTATTACAACACCGCCGCCGTCATCGACGCCGATGGCAAGTTCCTCGGAAAATACCGGAAGAATCACATTCCGCAGGTCAAGGGGTTCTGGGAAAAATTCTTCTTCAAGCCCGGAAATCTCGGCTACCCCGTCTTCAAGACCGCCTACGCCGACGTCGGCGTCTACATCTGCTACGACCGGCACTTCCCGGAAGGCGCACGCCTGCTGGGCCTCAACGGCGCGGAGATCGTCTTCAACCCGTCGGCCACCGTGGCGGGGCTCTCCGAATACATCTGGAAGGTGGAGCAGCCCGCCCACGCCGTGGCCAACGGCTACTTCATGGGATGCATCAACCGCGTCGGCACCGAGGCCCCCTGGAACATCGGGACCTTCTACGGGCAATCGTATTTCGTGAACCCCAAGGGTGAGATCTTCAAGCAGGGGAGCCGTGATCAGGATGAACTGATCGTCGCCGACCTGGATCTGGAAATGATCAAGGAAATCCGGGATCTGTGGCAGTTCTACCGCGACCGCAGGCCCGAGACGTATTCAAAAATGACCGAACTGTAAATATAGGGAGTCTTCCATGGGAACCAACAAAGAAAATTGGCTGGAAATCCGCAAGAATCTGTTCTTTCCGACCCTCACGCCGTACTACACCGAGCCGCTGGCCCTCGTGAAGGCGAGCGGCTCCCGGGTGTGGGATGATTCGAACGTGGAGTATCTCGACGCCATCGGCGGCATCGTCTCGATCTCGGTGGGCCACAACCATCCCCGGATCGTGAAGAAGATCAGGGAGATGCTGGACGGGAATGTCATCCAGCACACGACGCACCTGTATCTGACAGGCTACATGGAGCGCCTGGCCCAGCGTCTGGCGGAGGTGGCGCCCGGGGATCTGGGCAAGTGCTTCTTCACGAACTCCGGCTCCGAGGCCAACGAGATCTCCGTCATGACCGCGCGCGTGGCCACCGGCGAGCAGACGATCGTGGCTCTGCGGCACGCCTATCACGGCGGCACGGGCACGACCCTGGGCCTGTGCGGGCACGGCACCTGGAAGTTCCGGGCCCAGCCCCCGGCGGCCATCGTCCATGCCATGGAGCCATACTGCTACCGCTGCCCGTTCAAGGCGACCCGCGGCAACTGCAGTTTTGAATGCGCCACCGACGTGAAGAACGTCATCGAGACGGTCACCAACGGCAAGATCGCGGCCTTCATCGCCGAACCCATCCAGGGTGTGGGCGGCTTCATCGATCCGCCGGTGGAATACCACAAGCGTGTGTTCGACATCGTGAAGAGCTTCGGCGGAAAGTACATCTCCGACGAAGTCCAGACCGGTGTGGGCCGGGCCGGAAAGCATTTCTTCGCCATCGAGGAGTCCGGCGTCGTTCCGGACTTCATCTCCATGGCCAAGGGCTTCGGCAACGGGGCACCCATCGGCGCCGTCATCGCCAAGAAGGAATGTGCCGACGCCATGGCCGGGAAGCTGCAGTTCAACACCTTCGGCGGCGATCCGTTCCAGGCGATGCAGGCCGGGGAAGTCATTGATATTATTAAGGAAGAAAATTTAATAAACAACGCCAAAGTCCAGGGGGATTTCCTGAAGGAAGGCCTGCTGGCCCTCCAGAAGGACTTCCCGATCATCGGTGATGTCCGGGGACGCGGCCTGCTGCTGGGCATGGAGCTGGTGAAGGATCCGAAGACGAAGGAGCCCGCCAGCGACGAGAACGCGAAGTTCCTGAACCTGACCAGACAGAATGGCCTTTTGATCGGAAAGGGCGGTCTCAAGGGAAACGTGACGCGCATCACGCCGCCCCTCAACCTCACCCGGTCAGACAGCGAAGAGATCCTGTCGAAGCTTCGCAAATCCTTCGAAATGCTCTAATCAACTCCAACAGGAAGGGGACACATCAAGATGGACCAGCGCATCACCACCCTCGCCAAGAACTGCATCCAATACTCGACACGCATCGCCCCCGGGGAGAAGATCCTCATCGAGGCCACCGGCGAGGACGCCCGTGAGCTGGCCCGCGCCCTGGTCAAGGAGACCCACGCCGCCGGCGGCCTCCCGTTCGTGACGATCAAGGACAACGCCGTGATCCGCGACCTGCTGCTCCATGGGACTCCGGAGCAGATCGCGCTGACCGCCCGCTTCGAGCTCGAGCGCATGAAGGAGATGGACGCCTACATCGCGATCAGGGGCCCCGAGAACGCCAGCGAGCTCTCCGACGTGCCCGCCGACAAGATGGCGCTCTACATGGAGAAGTGGTTCCACCCCGTCCACGCCGAGCAGCGCGTCAACCACACCCGGTGGCTGGTGATGCGCTACCCCAACCACGCCATGGCCCAACTGTCGGGCACCTCCACGGAGGCCTTCGAGGACTTCTTCTTCAACGTGTGCTGCCTGGACTACGGCAAGATGTCCCTGGCCATGGACCCGCTGGTGGCCCTCATGGAGCGCACCGACCGCGTGCGTCTGGTGGCACCGGGCACGGACCTCTCGTTCTCGATCAAGGGCATCCCGGCGATCAAGTGCTGCGGCCTGCGCAACATCCCCGACGGCGAGGTCTACACGGCGCCCGTGCGTGACTCGGTCAACGGCACGATCACCTACAACACGCCGTCGGTCTACCAGGGCTTCACCTACGAGCAGATCGCGTTCACCTTCGAGCAGGGAAAGATCGTCAAGGCCACCGCCAACAACACCGAAAAGATCAACCAACTGCTCGACACCGACGAGGGCGCCCGCCACATCGGCGAGTTCGCCCTGGGCGTGAATCCGTTCATCCTGCATCCGATGAAGGACACCCTCTTCGACGAGAAGATCATGGGCTCGTTCCACTTCACGCCGGGCCAGGCCTACACCATCGCCGACAACGGTAACCGCTCCGCGATCCACTGGGATCTGGTGCTGATCCAGACGCCCGGATACGGTGGTGGCGAGATCTGGTTCGACGAGATCCTGATCCGCAAGGACGGCCGCTTCATCCTGCCCGAGCTCGAGGCGCTCAACCCCGAGAACCTGGCGTAGTCCCTTCGCTCAGGGAATGAGTTTATAAGTCGGGCCAGCTCAGGGTGCAGGTGGTGCCCGAGGCGTCCGAGGTGATCGCGAGCGCGCCGCCGGCGGACTCCATGAGCCTCGCGCAGATCGGCAGGCCCAGGCCCGTGCCGCGGTCCTTGGTGGTGAAGAACGGCTCGAACACGCGGGCCAGTTGCTCGGCCGGGATCCCGCAGCCGGCGTCGATGACCTCCAGGACGACCTCGCCGGGGCGGCGGCCCACGCGGAGCAGGATCGGCGCCGGAGCCTCCCCTGCCCCCGTCCCATCGGCGCCCTCGAGGAGCGCGTCCCTGGCGTTGAGCACGAGGTTGAGCAGGATCTGGCGCAGCTTGTCCTGGTCCATGTCTGCGATCACCGCATCGTCGGGCAGCTCCAGCTTCACGATGACCGGCGCGGCGGTCGTCTCCAGCAGCGGCAGCATCTTCGCGCAGGCTTCACACAGGTTGATCGGTTCGCTGCGGTCGTTGGCCGGGCGGGCGTACTCGAGGAAGTCCAGCACCACGCGGTTCATGCGGTGGACCTCCTGGGCGACGATCCGGAAGAACGCCGCTCGCTCGTCCTCGCCCAACTCGCTGGCCTGGGGGCTCTCGAGCACCTGCACGGCCCCCCAGATCGCCCCCAGCGGATTGCGGATCTCGTGGGCCAGACCCGCGGCGAGCTGGCCCAGGGCGGCCAGGTGCTCCTGACGTCGCATCAGGTTCTGTCGATCCAGGCTGGTGAAGACGGCGCCGATCTTCTGTGACAGGTTGAAGAACTCCGACAGTTCGCTCTTGGCGTACGGGTTCTTGCGGGCGGCGTCGCCCACGGCCAGGAAGCCGTAGAGCTTCTCGTGGGCAAAGATCGGGAAGCAGGCGTCGGCGGCCAGCTCGTCGAGGACCCGCAGCACCGCCTGGGCCTCGAAGGGGGCGCGGGGCGCGAGCCAACCCCGGTGCAGGCGCTCCAGCTCCAGCTCGACGTCCTCCCTCGTGACCATGTCCTCGACCTGCAGCCGCTCCCAGAGCTGGCCCCAGGCGCCCTGGGTGCCGAACAGGGGAAAATCGCGCCCCACGGCGCCCAGCCTCACCAGGTCTGGCTGGCGCGGGGACACCACGTACAGGCAGGCCGTCGCCACGCGCCGGCTGTCCATGAGCCGGTCGAGCACCAGGTCCGCGGCGGCGTTCTCCGAGGCGGGCAGCACGTCGAGCCGACGCGTCAGGTCGCGCAGCAGGCGCTCGAGCTCCTTGCGTCGGAAGAACAGCGTGCGGAAGATCCATCGCTCGGCGAACTGCGAAAGCGGATCCAGCAGCAGCACCACGATCATCGACGCCGACACCACGTTGAGATGGAACAGATCCCGGTCCGAGTCCGGAATCCACGACAGCATGCCCAGGTAGATCGCGGTGATCCCGGTGACCAGGCCGGCCAGCACCGCCAGCCGGGTGAGCATCTCATCGAGATCCAGCAGCCGCTGATGCATGATCGTCTGGCTCAGGAAGTACAAGTACAAAAGCACGGCGGCGTTCCCGGTCGCATGCCACACGGGGCTGCCGGCGTTCCAGATCCGGGTGGCGGGAAAGACCAGCACCAGCAGGGCCGTCGCGACCAGCAGGATCTGGATGCGCCCCAGGGCCGCGCGGTAGGTGGTCCTGCGGGAGAGCGCCAGCATGTCCGCGAGCACCCAGCCCGCGCAGTACGCCAGAAAGACGCTCTCGAGCACGCGGAGCTGCCAGGCGTCCGGGGCCTGCGGAAAGCCGGCGAAAA
>PHAZ01000324.1 GCA_002841825.1 Deltaproteobacteria bacterium HGW-Deltaproteobacteria-22
CCAGCTGGATCCCGAGCTGGATCGCAAGACCCGCGCCAAACGGGAGCAGTTGACCGCCGGCCTCGAGAAACTGCACGAGATGGCCCAGCGCGCCGACGGACTCAACGAGCAGGTCCAGAACGTGCGCGTGGCCGCCGAGGGCTGGAAGCAGAAGATCGAGAGCGAGCAGCGCCTGCAGAAGCGCCTCGAGGAGGAGCTCGAGGTGGCCCGCACCACCGTCGAGGACGCCCAGTCCACCATCGACTCGGGCCACGTGCGGATCCGCGAGCTCACCGATGAGACCGCCATGTTCCAGGAGCAGCTGGTCGCCCAGCAGGAGATCCTCGGCCAGGCCAAGGCCCAGCTCGACGCCAAGCGCCAGGAGAAGGAGCGCCTCACCACCCTGTGGGACTCCGAGAGCGACAAGATCCGGAAACTGGAACGCCAGATCTCACCGCTGACGAACCGACGCAACGAGCTCGACAATGAGCTGGCCCGGCTCGACGGCAGCCTGGCCTACCTGGTCTCGGACTTCGCCGACAACTTCCCGATGGAGCGCCTGGAGAACCTCATGGATCAGGAGGATTACCGGGAACGCTTCGGCGACGCGCAGAAGGCCGAGCGCGACGAGGTCATGCAGGATTTGGGAAGCCTGCGCAGCGACTACAACCCCAACGCCATCCATGAGCACGAGGAGACGCTGGAGCGCCACACCCAGCTTGCCGCCCAGTTTAAAGATCTGGAGAAGGCCGTCGCGGATCTCGAGAAGGCCGTCCTCAACATCACGGAACAGTCCCGGGAGCGCTTCCTGGCGTCGTTTGCGGGCATCTCGGAGCGCTTTTCGACCTTGTTCCCGCGGCTGTTCGGCGGCGGCACGGCCCAGCTGCGCCTGGGTGACGGCGACCCCCTCGAGACCGGCGTGGACATCCTGGTCCAGCTGCCGGGCAAGCGAATGCAAGCCATGGAGCTGCTCTCCGGCGGCGAAAAGGCCATGACCGCCATCGCCCTGCTCTTCTCCCTGTTTTTGTTCCGCCCCTCGCCGCTGTGCGTGCTCGACGAGGTCGACGCCCCCCTCGACGAGGCCAACGTCGACAAGTACAACGCCCTGCTGCGCGAGATGTCGCGCACCACCCAGTTCCTGGTCATCACCCACAACCGGCGCACCATGGAAGCCATGGATCGCCTCGTGGGCGTGACCATGGACGAACCCGGCTGCTCTTCTGTCTACGCGGTGAATCTGGAAAAAAACCGTTAGGGACCCCTCGACTCCGGTGCCGTGAATCCACGGGATAAGTCAGGTTCACAAACCACTGCGACAACGAGTGCCGCATCCTGGATAAGGATGCTGGCGGGATCGAAATCGTCCTTGCAGTGACGGTGAAGTTTCACTACTATTAATGGCATTCCCGGGAGGGTGTGCCATGAGACTAAATCATATATTATTTGCCATTGCCTTGTTCAATCTCGCCTTCGGCTGCTCCGGTGAGGCCGGTGTCTATGAGCCGACCAACAACGTCAACAACGCCAACAACACGAACAACAGCAACAACGTGACCAACAACCTGACCTGTGTCGACTTCGATCAGGACGGTTATGGTGATAACTGCGAACCCGGAGACGACTGCAACGACTACGAGCAGGACGTCAATCCGGGCATGCCCGAGATTTGCAACGATCGCGACGACAACTGCGACGGCCGCACCGACGAGGACTGCCCCTGCAACCCCGGCGAGGTCCGCATCTGCTCATCGTACAGAGATCCATTGACGGTCTCTCCCGAGATGCACTGCCGCACGGGCTACCAGACCTGCGAGCCCACGGGATGGTCGGACACCTGCGTGGGTGAGGTCGGCCCCATCGACGAGACCTGCAACAGTTTCGACGATGACTGCGACGGCGACATCGACGAGGGTCTGCTGAACGCCATCGGCCAGTGCTCCGGCGAGATTCCGCCAGAGGACTGCGGTCCCACCGGCGAGGGCAACGGCGTCGACGAGAACGGCGACGGTTCCATCGACGAGGGCTGCTCCTGCGTGGTCCCGGGCTACGATCCCGCCCTGCCCCGCACGGATCAGCCCTGCTACGGCGGCCCGACGTACACCCTGGGTGTGGGCGTCTGCCGCGGCGGCCTGCGTGACTGCCTCGGCGGCGTCTGGGGCGCGTGCGTAGGCGACGTCACCCCCTCGACCGAGCTCTGCGACGACCGCCTCGACAACGACTGCGACGGCCTCGTCGACGAGGGCTGCCCGTGGTGCGTCAACCCGCTGCCCGAGTGGTGCGACGGCATGGACAACGACTGCGACGGCCTCATCGACGAAGGCGTGCGCAACGGCTGCGGCGGCTGCGGCACCGTGGGAACCACCGACTTCTGCGACGACGGTCTGGACAACAACTGCAACGGCGTCATCGACGAGGGCTGCGACTGCGACCAGACCCAGGCCTGCTACCCCGGACCGCCCGAGACCGCCGGCATCGGCGCCTGCGTGTGGGGCACCAAGACCTGCAACGAGTTCTCGCCCTGTGTGGGCTATGTCACCCCCATCCCGGAGCTGTGCGGCAGCGACAACTCCGGCAACGGCATCGACGACGACTGCGACGGCTTCACCGACGAGGGCTGCATCTGTCCCGAAGGCGCCACGCGCCTGTGCGGCGACGGCGCGGGCGTGTGCACCTACGGGCACCAGCTCTGCACGAACAACGCATGGGGCGCCTGCATCGGCGGCACCGGCCCCTTCACCGAGACCTGCAACGGCCTCGACGACGACTGTGACGGCCTCACCGACTTCGGGCTGCTCAACGCCTGCGGCACCTGCGGCGAGTCCTGCTACCTGCTGCCCATGGATCCGACCGCCGAGGGCACCCCCGACACCGGCATCGAGACCATCCCCGGCGGTGACCCGGACAACCCGACCGGCGCCGACGGCATCACCCTCACCCATGCGTCGTTCATCCCCCCCTACCTGTGGGCGGCCAACGAGACCAACAATTCGGTCACCAAGTACAACACCGACACGATGACCCAGGAGGGGATCTATTGGGTCGGCGCCAATCCGAGCCGCACCGCCGTGGATCTGGACGGCAACATGTGGGTCGGCGGCCGCGACGACGGACGTCTGACCAAGGTCCTGTGGGACGCCACCAGCTGCCCCGAGATGAACAACGGCACCCCCGGCATCCAGACCTCATCGGGCACCAACCAGATCAACTCCGCGGGCAACCCCCGCGCTGACGACTGCGTCGCCTACAGCGCGGTCCCGGAGCCCTCGCGCCCGTCGATCCGCGGCGTGGCGGCCGGCCCGGACGGGCGCCTCTGGATCGGCTACACCGGCGGTGGCGTGCAGTCGATCGACCCCACGACGTTCGCGCTGAGCCCGTTCTACTCCGGCATCGGCAACGTCCCGCGCTACCAGCCCGACGCCAACGGCGTGCAGCAGCCCACGGGCGCCTTCGAGAACGCCAACGCCGTCTACGGCATCGTCGTGGACTCTGCGGGATTTCTTTACATCGCCCCTATCAACGACCGCACCAGCTTCTCCGTGTTCGACACCAACACCAACACCTGGGTCGGGCGCTTCCATGGCCTCTGCGGATCCTACGGCATCGCCCTGGACGGCAATGGCCGAATCTGGTTCGGCTCCTACACCGGCTGCAGCGGCATCAACATGTACGATCCCGCCGAGCGGAAGCTCTATGCCTTCACCATCCCCACCTCTGTGA
>PHAZ01000325.1 GCA_002841825.1 Deltaproteobacteria bacterium HGW-Deltaproteobacteria-22
GCACGGGGGAATACGCCCGAACGGGGAGCCCTGGCGAGCAGGGTTATTGGCAGAAACCGCCGTTGCAGGTTCCGCTGATACAATCGCCGGCCCAGAGGCAACTACGGCCAGACGCGCAGGGGGAACAGGTCCCGCCACCGCAATCAATGTCGGTCTCCGTTCCATTTTTGACCATGTCATTGCATGTGGGGGAAGTGCAGATACCTCCTACGCATACGGAACTTTCGCAGTCTACCGGGATCAGGCAGACATGCCCGGTGGTACAGGCTGGGCAAGTCCCGCCACCGCAGTCCATATCGGTCTCTGTGCCATTTTTAACCATGTCATTGCAGGAGGCAGTCAGGCAAATACCGGCCGGACAGACACGGCTGGCGCAGTCCGCGGGTCCGAGACAGTTCAGGCCGTCACCACAGGGGGCGCAGGCGCCGCCGCAGTCGAGGTCGGTCTCGGCGCCGTTGAAAACATTGTCGGTACAACTGGGGGCCACGCATACGCCGTCCGGACAGACGCCGCTGGCGCAGTCCGCGGGTCCGAGACAGTTCAGGCCGTCACCGCAGGCGGGGCAGTCGCCGCCGCAGTCGAGGTCGGTCTCGGCGCCATTGAGAATACCGTCGGTGCAGGTTGGATCCGCTGTTTTTTTGGTCGCATCATCGCAACCGGAAAGAATGAAAAAAGAAAGAAAAACAATAAAAAAATGTTTTTGCATTTGGACCTCGTCTGGAATGATGTAATGGATAAAAAAGGACATGTTGCAATTGTTTTCCGTGTTGGTTTATAGGGGGGAGCATGGGCTTTGTCAACGAAAGAATGGGGGGGCTGGAGTCGCTGAAAACCGCGCCGCAAGCTTGGAAAACCATCTTCCGCGCAGCCCGACTTAATCCCTGAAAAAAAGTTCAACATTTGATGTGAGTTGTGGCATATTCCGGTCGGTTTTGAACCTTCACCAGGAGTGTACTGTCGATGAGTACTTTTCTCTGCCCCCATTGCAAGAAGAATCTGACCACCAACGATCAACTCAACGTCGAGCTCAAGGGCTTCCTGTCCGGGGACAAGTTCGAGTTCTCGTTTCCGATCCGGCTGCCTGCGGCGCTGGGCCAGTATGGCGCCAAGTTCCCTGAGGCCGTGAAGATGGAGAAGGGCGCCCTGGTCGAGTTCCGTTGCCCCTCGTGCGACTTCAACCTCACCATCCCCGAGGTTCCGCGTCATGCCTTCGTGCTGATGCAGGACGAGAAGGGAGAAAACTTCGCGGTGGTCTTCAATCGCGTGTTCGGCGAGCACAGCTCCTTTCAGTTCGATCTGCAGCGCCACCAGCTCCTGGCTGCCTACGGCGAAAATATCGACAGTTACAGGGAAGATTTCAATCGCGAACTGAATTTCTTTGGTTGCTAGGTCCGCTTTAGGGTATTGTTTCGTCGCCCCGGTCGGAAGTCACGGGCCGGCCTAATCACCCACGGAGTCGATGCATGCCGCTGGTCAGCGCCCTCACGAAAAGCCTGCAGGTCAAGATCGTCTACTACGGTCCGGGTCTGTCCGGAAAAACCACCAATCTGGAGAAGCTCGCCGTGATGCTCGACAAGGAGCGCGTCGGGGAACTGATGTCCCTGGACACCAGCGGCGATCGCACGCTCTTTTTTGATTGGATGCCGCTGGACCTGGGCAAGATCCGCGGCTTCGACGTCAAGATCCAGTTGTACACCGTGCCCGGCCAGATCCGCTATGATCGCACCCGCCAGCAGGTGCTGCGCGGCGTGGACGGGATCGTGTTCATCGCCGACTCGCAGCGCGAGGCCGTCGAACAGAACCTCTACAGTTTCAAGAACCTGCGCGACAATCTGGCGCTCTCGGGCCGCGACCTCGAGGAGATCCCGGTCGTGGTTCAGTGCAACAAGAAGGACCTGCCCAACACCATGTCCACCCGCGAGATGGCCATCTCGCTGCACGCCGAACACCTGCCGTTCATCGAGGCCTCCGCCTCGACAGGGCAGGGCATCCTCGAGACGCTGCGCCTGATCACGCGGCTGACCATGAAGCATGTTCAGGCGTACCTGGACCCATCGACCTCACGCGAACAGCCCGAGACCTCCCAGGAGGCCCTCGATGGGGACTCGCTGCTCTCGAAGATGCTCAGTTCCGAGGCCATCCTCAAGGAGCACCGCGACGCCGAAAAGGGTGCCGAAAAGGACGCCAGTCAGGCTGCCTCCGTGGCTCCGGGGACTCCGGCAGCCGGGGCGGCGATGTCCTCCCCCATGCGCTCGACCGAGATCGGCGGCGCGGTGCCGAGCCCGGACGAGGTGGATCGCGCCGATTCCTCCGAGTTGACGCCGGTGGTGGAGATCATCGAGGACAATCCCCTCGCGAGGCCGCCAACTCCTGCGGAACCCGAAATCGCAGAAACTGCTGCTTCGGAAGAAGAAGCGGGCGTTGCGGAAGAAGCGGGCGCCGCGGAAGAAGCGGGCGCAGCGGAAGAAGCGGGCGCCGAGATGGAGATCGAGGCCGAGACGGCCGATGAACCCGTACCGCCGGAGCCCACTGTGTCAGGCGAGTTCGAGACCGTCAGCGAGCCCGAACCCGAGGCGGCTCCGCCCAAGGAGGACCGCGCCGAAGCGCTCGTGAGATCCGAACCCTCCCCGGAGTCCGCGTCGGCGACGCCGGCGGTGACCGAGAGATATATGTCTCTCGATCTCAGCGGGCCCGTGCGGCACGTCGAGCTGGTCACCGATCCCATCGACGAGGCCGCGCCACCGACCCCGGTGCCCGTGCCCGTGCCCATCCTCACGCCGGATCAGGTCCGCCTGATCGTCAACGCACTGCCTGACTCCAACGGGGCGATCGCGGATCTTCACCGCCAGCTCGACGCCGACGAAGTCAGGATTCATAATCTTGAGCTGCTCGTGGCGCGCCAGGCCGTGCTGGTCGATGGCCTTACCGGGCAACTCGACACCATGCGCAAGCTCTTCTCCCAGCTCGGCCGCGATCTCGAAAAATAGTATCTGCTTTTCTTGACAATTATCAGTGGAAAGGGCTACTGGCCGCAGAGACCGGCGAAGTGGGGGGCCAGCTTGTCGTAGGTGGCAGCGAGGTACTCAGGCATCACGCGGACGTTGCCGATGACGGGCATGAAGTTGTGATCGCCGTTCCAGCGCGGAACGATGTGGAAGTGCGCGTGGTCGGCGATGCCCGCGCCTGCGGCCGCGCCGAGGTTCATGCCGATGTTGAACCCCTGCGGTCCCATGGCGTCCCGCAGGCGGTCCACCGAGGCGCGCAGCACATGGCTCAGGTGGACGTACTCATCGGTGCTGAGCTCCATGAGATCCGAGACATGCCGGCGAGGGATGATCAGCAGGTGTCCGTTGGTGTATGGATACCGGTTCATCAAAACCATCGAGTCCCCACCGACGTCGAGGATGCCGTATTCGCGCCAGCGCCCGCGCTCCATGGCCACGCGGTTGCAGAACACGCAGCCGGTTTCGCGCTGAGTCTTTCCTTCTATGAAGTCCATCCGCCAGGGTGCCCAGATCGAGTCCATCACGCCGCCTTTCGCGCCATATCCTCTGTTTTGATGGCCGATTGTCAAGAGAAAAGTCCAATAAAGGGGTTGAGTTGGCGACGAGTTCTGATAATATATTGCACCGGTCACGTTCAACGTGATGAA
>PHAZ01000326.1:0-3616 GCA_002841825.1 Deltaproteobacteria bacterium HGW-Deltaproteobacteria-22
AGGCGGCCAGCACCACCGGCTCGGCGTCTCCCTTGAACGGCCGGCCGACGGTGAGGGTCATCCCCTTGCCGGCGTAGACCCGGTCGCGGACGAAGTGGTCGAAGTCGGTGGTCCGGCTGTCGAGATCGCCCTCCGGCTCGCCGAGCTGGGCGAGCAACACGGAGATCGGGCCTTTGATGCGCGGCTTGGTCACGACCAGCAAGAGGAGCGTGTCCTTCTCGAACCAGGCGCGCGTGCTGCCACCCTGCTCGGGCCCGGGGAAGAGGAGCCAGGTGTGGGGCTTGCCCGACAGCTTGCCGGCCCCCTCGGTGCCCTCGCCGAGAACCGCGATCACGTCGGCGCGCTGGCACTCGGGGGCGAGCGGCGTGCTGAGATCTCCCTCGAGGATCAACTTCCGGATGGGTTCGCTGCAGGGGTTCATGGGCTGGCTCTTCTCCGGCCACGTGGGCTGGAGCGCGCGCGGCGATGCGGACTTGTCGGGGTTGGTCTTGTCGGGAGTGGAGCAGGCCAGGATGAGCCCACACCCGACGAGAGCTGCGATCGTGCCACGGGTCATGTGCGCACCGGGATCAGGATCTTCTCGCCTTCGCGCAGGCTGGCCCAGGTGGAGAACGGGTTGGCGGTGGTCAGTGCGATCTCGGTCACCACATGCTGTTTCGCGATGTCGGTCTTCTTGTGGGTATGGGAACTTCCATGCACGTTTTGGTCTCCGGAGGGTACTATCCCCGAGGGGGGAAAGGTGTGATGAAGACAGGTCGCAGCACCCGTCACACAGAGGGTCCAAACCGCCAGCGCACTGCCTCAGCGTTTTCAGGACCCCCTCGGGGTTCAGAAGTTATCGTCGTACCTGACCACCGCTGTCAGTCCGTCAGGGCGACGACGCGCCAGCGGCCGGGGATTCTGTCCTCTTCCTCGAGCACCAGGACCAGCCCGCCGATCTTGCGACGCGCCAGCACGACCAGCGCACGGTCGAGGTTGAGCGTCCCGAGGCGCGCCGGCGGACGACCGAACCGGGCCACGGCCTGCGGACCGGTCATCACGGTCACCCGCGAGAAGCGGATCGACGCCGGGTGCGCGGCGAACGTGCGCTGCAGGAAGGCGGACCTGGCCTCCTCACCCTCGACGACCTTCCCGTCGAAGTTCACCTTCGCCGAGAGCAGGGCCGTGGTCCTGTCCAGGTCGCGGTTGGCCAGGTGATCCACGAAGTTGCGGGCGACCATTTCGCCGAGGGGATCCACCACGGCCTGAGTCCACAGCAGTTGAAATACCAAGAGAGTCCACATCGCCCACCATCCAAAAAAGTGAAGCGCTCGGGCGCGAGTTGGTGTAAGAATAGCACCCATGACGCCCGATGTCACCTTCGACCAACTGCTGCTGGATGCAACCGAACTCTACGTCGCCGGCAACATCGTCGGCGCGCGCACGCGCATCGACAAGGCCCTGGCGCGCCACCCCGGGGAGCCGCGTGCGCTCTCCCTGCTGGCCAACATCCTGGTGGCCCAGCGGGACCACGCCTCGGCGACCGCGATCTTCAAGCAGCTGCTGATGCAGTTCCCGGGCGAGCCGGCGCTGCACTTCAAGCTCGGCTGCGAGTACTTCGCCCAGGGCGACATCCACCTGGGCTACGCCGAGGTGGAACAGGCCGTGCTCTCGGATCCCTCCAACCAGGAGGCCGTGTCCTTTTACCAGCAGGTCCGCCGGATGCTGGGCCTGCCCATGATCGGAAACGTCGTGGATCTGTCGCCGGAGCTCAACGAGCTGCTCTCGTCGGTCCGCTCGGTGCTCGCCACCCATCCGGCCACCCAGACGCCGGTGCTCAACGAGGAACCCGAGCCTGAACATGTCGACGAAGGCATGATGATCGACGAGGACATGACCCCGATGCCCGGCAGCGAACTCACACCGAGTCCGGTCTCGCGCGTCACCCAGCGCGACAGCCGCGCCACGGACCGGCTGTGCGTGCTCGACATCCACCCCGGGCCCCACCTGGTGTTCACCCCCGAGTGTGTGAAGATCCCGGTCAACGGTTCCTGGTTCGTGCGTGAGAAGCTCGTGCTGTGCTGGCACATGGGGCTCTCCATCGTGCCCGCGCAGGAGCGCTTCCGCGGCCAGGCCGGCGATCGAAAGATCACCTCCGAGGTCACCGGCGACCTGGTCGAGTGCCAGGGACGCGGCGTGGTCTCGCTGGTCCCCACCGAGAAATGCATGTTCATGGGATTCAACCTCGAGGACAGCCCCCTCTACATCATGGAGGAGCGCGTCGTGGCCTTCGCGGGGGAACTGAAGTGGGAGAACGGCTGGCTGCGCGGCGAGTCCCACAAGGTCCCCCTGATCTCCTTCCGCGGACGCGGCTCGGTCATCATCCAGCTGCCCGGACGACTGTACAGCGTGCCGCTTCCCGAGGAGGAATACCTCATCGCCTCCATCGACCGGCTCGTCGGCTGGGACGGCTACGTGGTCGCCCAGTACAGTCACAGTTCATTCATCCAGGTCGCCGGCAGCGGGAGCCTGCTGCTGCAGTCATGACGGCCGAACCCGCCCCCAAGAACGTCGCCGTCCGCGCCCTGTCCCAGGTTCCCCGGATCCTGAAACTGAAGTTCGTGCGAAGACGCAAGGTCAGCGATTTCCGCATCCGGTCGCTCCGGGAGGAGGTCGGCAACCTGCCCAACCTCATCACGCTCTCGCGGCTGGTGCTGATCCCGATCATCCTCGTGTTCCTGGACCGCGGGACGCCGCTGTCGCACTACATCGCATCGGTGCTGTTCATCTTTGCCGGCTTCTCCGACTTCCTCGACGGCTACCTCGCCCGCAGGACCGGGAAGATCACCCTGCTGGGCAAGTTCCTCGATCCGCTGGCCGACAAGATCACCACCCTCTCGGTGATGGTGACGCTGGTGGCCATGCAACTGATCCCGACCTGGCTGCTGATCCTGATGCTGGTGCGCGAGTTCGCCGTCACCGGGCTGCGGGCCCTGGCCATGGGGGAGGGCGTCGTGATCGCGGCCTCCGAGAGCGGCAAGCAGAAGACCGCGTTCCAGTTCTTCGGCCTGACCTTTCTGCTCGTGCACTTTCCCTATCCGATGTGGGGCACCAGCTGGATGCTCGACTTCCACCGCATGGGCCTGTTCATCCTGTACCTTTCGCTGATCCTGTCGCTGTTCTCGGCGGTTGAGTATTTCGCGCTGTTCGTCGAGGCGGTCGAGCGCAAGAACCTGCAGCGGGCGCGCACCCTGCAGGAAGCCGCCCGCGAGGCGGGGCTGCTCGGCGAGATGCAGTCCAATCCGTCCCTGCCGGTGGTCGAGGAAATCGAGATGCAGGTTGCCCTGGATCCGGTCCCGCCGCCGGGTTCGGACAGGCCGGAGTAACCCATGTCATTCGAGGAAAACAAGGCCCTCCAGACCCGGCTGAGCCTGCTCGACCAGAGCATTGACAAGCTTCGGGTGGTGTTCGAGCAGTTCTTCCTCGGCCTTGAGCGATTCGAGCCCGTCCTGCTTCGCAAGAGCATCCAGATAGAGCTGCGCGTGCTCAAGGAGAACCCGCCCAAGAACACCGCGATGAAGTTTTTGCTGTCGCGCATGGAGACGAAGTTCCGCACCTACGAGCAGTACTGGAACCG
>PHAZ01000326.1:3838-7354 GCA_002841825.1 Deltaproteobacteria bacterium HGW-Deltaproteobacteria-22
GACCGACGACACATCCCCGAAGTCCGCCGGCACCCCTGCCTCAGTCGGCCCGGCAGGGTCCCATCCGCAATCACCTCCACCCTCTTCTTCCGATCCCGCGCTTCGTCGAGCCTATGAGAACTTCGTTCGCGCGCGACTGTCCACGGGAGAGAGCCTCGAGGGCATCACGCCGGACCGCTTCTTCGCCACGATCTGCAGCCAGATTCCCAAGGTGAAGCAGGCACACGGCTGCTCCGATGTCGAGATCCAGATCGTCGTCAAGGACAACAAGGCGACCCTTCGGTTTTTACCAAGATAACAGGCTGGAAACTCAGGTGCAGGCGCAGGAGGTCAACTCCTGAAGACGCTCGACGAAGCGGTGCAGCCCCACGCCGTGGGAGGCCTTCACCAGCACCCAGTCACCGTGTGCCAGATGCGGCAGCAGCTCGTCGGCGGCATCCTCGGGGGATCCGCATGCGGTAAAGTTGGCCGGGCAGCCGTAGCCCTCGGCAAACGCGGAGGCATGTTCGCCGACATACAGCACTGATGCCGGTGAAAGCCTGGCGGCTTGGGCGCCGGCCTCGCGATGAAGCCTGGGCGAGGTGTCCCCCAGCTCAAGCATGTCGCCGAGCACCATGTGGAGCGGACCGGTGCGCACCTTGTCGATCCAGCCGAACACCGCCGTCATGGATCCGGGGCTGGCGTTGTAGCAGTCGTCGAACACGGTGACGCCGAAGACCCGCAGGATCCGTGAACGGGACCCCGGCAACTGCGCCTCCTCGAGGCCGAGGATCGCGGGCTCGAGTGGCTGTCCCAGGGCGTACACCGCCGCCAGCGCAGCCAGCGCGTTTTCGGCCTGATGCGCGCCGGGCACAGGAATGCGGGCGTCGAACTCGCCGGCCGGACAGGACAGCCGGAGGTCCGAGTGTTCCATCCCGCAGTCCAGCGAAACCACGCGGAAGTCCGCTTCAGGCGTCCGGCCGAAGGTCAGCACCCTCAGGCCCCGGTCGCGCCCCAGCTGGATCAGGGCCGGCTCGGTGTCGGGTACAATCCAGACCTTCCGCACGTGCGCGACCATCTCCCCCTTGGCGCGGCGCACCCCGTCGAGGGAACCCACGCCTTCCAGGTGCGCAGGAAAGATCGAAGTCACGATGCCGACCTCAGGGGTCCCCACCGAGGCCAGCGCGTCGATCTCGCCGAAGGCGTTCATACCCATCTCGAGCACGCCGAACTGCTCGTCGCCATCGAAGCGCGACAGCGTCAGCGGCAGGCCCAGATCATTGTTGGCGTTGCCCCTGGTCGCCGTGGTCTTGCCCAGAAAACCCAGCGCCGCGGCTGCAAACTCCTTGGTGGAGGTCTTGCCGCACGAGCCGGTGATGCCCACCATGCGGACACGCTCCAGGTCCTCCCGGATCATCCTTCCCGCCTCCCAAAGGGCACTTCGGGTGCTCTCCACGAGCAGGCACGGCCCGGACAACTCCTCCTCGGGTTCCTGCTGCACCACGGCAGCACAGGCGCCCTTCCCGAAGGCGGTTGCCACGAAGCGGTGGCCGTCGGTGCGCTCCCCGGGCAGCGCAAAGAACAGCGATCCGGGCGTGACCTCCCGGCTGTCGATCACCAGCCGGGTGAAGGTCGCCGGCAGGGAGTCCGGATGCAGGTCCGCATCCGTTTCAGGGAACGCCCGGTGGGGCATGATCCACTGCGCGCCCAAACGCGCCGACAGATCCCAGAGCCTGCGTGACATGGTTTCAACTCCTAGGCGCGGCGATCCAGCGCGGCCACGGCATGTTCGTGATCGTCAAAGTGATGCTTGATCGTGCCGATGATCTGATAGTCCTCATGACCCTTGCCCGCGATGAGCACCGTGTCACCGGGTCCTGCGGCCGCGATCGCCGCAGCGATGGCTGCAGCCCGATCGGGCTCCACCAGGATGCCCCGCACGGCCATCGGCAGATCGTCGGCCAGGATCCGCTCCGGACCCATCCCTGAGAGGATCATCCCGATGATGGCGGACGGATCCTCGGTGCGGGGATTGTCGGAGGTCACCACCGCCAGATCCGAAAAGCGCTCCACCGACCGGCCCATCAGGGGACGCTTGGTGCGGTCGCGATCACCACCGCAACCGAAGATCGTGATCAGCCGGCCGCGGGTCAGCGGCCGCAGCGCCGACTGCGCGCGGTCCAGCGCGTCGGGGGTGTGCGCATAGTCCACGAACACCGGCACGTCCCCGGCGGGCACACGGGCGAGCCGGCCCGGGACCGTGACATCAGACAGCGCGGCCGCCGCCGCAGGCAGCGGCAGGTCCAGCGCATGCACCACAGACAGCGCCGCGAGCAGGTTCTGCACGTTGTGTGCCCCGATCAGTGGGGAACTTACGGCCACGCTGCCGCCGGGTGTATGTGCGAGAAAGCGCAGACCGTCGATCGAGTGCACGAGGTTGGTCACATACACTTCCGTTCCGGGCCCGGGATCGGCGTCGTACCCGAGCACATGGAACTTAGGATGGATGATCTCCCGCAGGTGCGGGTTGCCGGTCCAGGCGACGATCCTGGCGCCCGGCGTCAGATGCTCAGAGAACAGCAGGCTCTTGGCGGCGGCGTAATCCTTCATCGTACCGTGGAAGTCCAGGTGGTCCTGCGTGAGGTTGGTCAGGACCGCCGCGGAGAACCGGATGCCGTGGACGCGCTTCTGTGCCAGCGCGTGCGAGGAGACCTCCATGAGCACGGTGTCCACACCGGCGGCCTTCATGCGGGCCAGCAGCGGATACAGGATCTCGGGATCCGGGCTCGTGAAGTTCGAGGGTTCCACCCGGTCACGGAAGCGGTAGGCGATGGTCCCGATGAGCCCCGGAGTGAAGCCCAGCCGCTCGAACACGGAAAACAGCAGGGTCGTCGTCGTCGTCTTTCCGTTGGTGCCGGTGATGCCCAGAAACGACATGCCGTGCTCGGGATGTCCACAGAAAGCTGAAACCAGAGGCGCCCATTGGTCACGCGGATCGTCCACCACGAGCTGGGGCAGGTCCACCCCTTCCACGGGGTGATCCACCAACGCCAGCGCGGCGCCCTTCTCCCGGGCGAGCGCCAGGAAGTCATGTCCGTCGGTGGTGGTCCCCCGCAGCGCCAGAAAGACGAAGCCCGGCTCCACCTTCCGGGAGTCGGCGGTCACCCCCCGCACGGACTGTGTCCGCAATCGTTCCAGTTGGCCCGGTGTCAGTCCCTGGCAGGTCAGCGCATTCTGTTCAAGGAAGTCGAGAAGGCTCATCTCATGCGGCATGTCACTCATTCTCTTCCGGGTTTTCAAGCGGCGGTCCGGGAACCGTCCCCGGTGCCAGCACCAGCTTGCACGCGTTGATCGGTCCGCCTGGTTCGGGTTCCTGGGAGACGACCTGTCCGTGCCCGATCACCTGGCAGTTCAGATGGTTCTCGCTCATCAGTTCCAGCGAGCCTGCGAGGCTGCGGCCGTGAAAGTCCGGCATCGCGACCTTCTCAGGCACTGGCAGCGGCGGCAGATAGGGCCCGCCGGCCTTCTTCCTCACCG
>PHAZ01000010.1:0-3799 GCA_002841825.1 Deltaproteobacteria bacterium HGW-Deltaproteobacteria-22
CCCGCCGGGCCCCCCGGCGGCTTGCGTTAGCAAACGACGGGGGTGTCCAGCCGACCGTCGGACCGGTCGGACGACAGGACCCCGAGCCGCAATGGGGATTCACAACCATTTGAACGATTCATCATTCGCCTGTGCCCATAATAATCTTGCCCTGCAGACACCAAAGAGCCGCCCTGCCCCCCGCCTTTTCAGCTTGCATCCATACGTCGGGCGATTTATCTGTCTTGTCCTGCACCGGGTGCCCCCGGGGAAGGATTCACCATGCAGTTCGGACTGTTCGCCAAGCTCGTCGAAGATGCCCGCGAGAACAAGGATTTCGTTCTGGTGACGTGCGTGGACGCCCACGGCTCCACGCCGGCGCGCACGGGATTCAGGATGGCCGTGTACGCCGACGGAACCCAGCACGGCACCGTGGGTGGAGGAAACCTCGAGCACACGGCCCATCAACTCGCCCAGGAGCTGCTGAAGTCGGGCCAGCCGGCCTTCACCCGGACCTTCTCGATGGAGAAGGACCTCAACATGTCCTGCGGCGGACAGGTCCAACTGTTCTTCGAACCCTACTCTCCCTGGCGGCTCACCATCGCGGGCGGCGGACACGTGGCGCAGGCGGTGGCCCCCCTGGCCCTCTCCGCCGGATTCCTCGTGGAGATTCTCGACGACCGTCCGGAGGTCGCCGATTTCCCCTGGCCTTCAGGCGTGCGTGTGCAGATCGGCGAGTTCCCCGCGCTGTGCACCGACTTGACGGTGGGGGCGCGTCACTGCGCGCTGGTCATGACTTACCAGCACGCCCGCGACGCCGAGGCCGCCGCATGCCTGCTGCGGCATGAATTCACCTACGTCGGGGTCATCGGCAGCCGGAAGAAGGCCCTGGGCATGAAGCGACAACTGCTGGAAACGGGCATCTCTGCGGACCGTGTCGAGGGTCTGCGCACCCCCGTGGGCATCCCCATCGGCGCACAGACGCCGGCGGAGATCGCCGTCTCGGTCGTCGCTGAACTGATCGCGGTCCGTGCCGGACTTCCCCTGCAGCCGTGGATGTGATCACCATCACACACACCCTTCCCGGCTCTTCGCCTCCTTTGGTCCTGATGCTGGCAGCCGGCGCCGGAGTCCGCATGGGCGGACCAAAGGTGTTCGCCCGCGTCCAGGGCAGTGCGTTCGCCACCCACATTGCAGACACCCTGCATACCCTCGGGTGGCCCGCGCTGTGGGTCCTGCGCACGCAAAGTCAGATTCCCATCCTTGCTGACATTATTCACTATCTTCCTGATGTTTGTATAAATACCAACTTGGACGGTGATATGCTGTCCTCGATTCAAGCAGCCCTTTCGGCCCCACAAGCCCTCTTTCAGGCGACATACTGCATCTGGCCGGTCGATTTTCCCCTGATCCGACCCGAAACCCTGCAACAACTGGCCAATGAACTGGGATCTTGCGATGGGGCCGTTCCTGTTAATTTAAATTGCACAGGGCATCCCTTGATTGTTAAACGGCATACACTTTGCCGCTGGATCTCGTCGATGCCGCATGACGGGCTGCGTCAGGCCATGTTCGAGCAACCTGCGTGCATCCGGCAGGTTCCGGTCCTGGATCCGGGACCGTTCCAAAATCTCAACACACCCGATGACTGCCTGGCCGCCTGCCCCACCCCCCGGGAATAACCCCCCGTTCATTTTTCTGAAGCCAACGAAGACTGTCAGCTTGCACCGAATGGGTTCTTCGCGGTATGCAATGTCACGCAACGGAGGTTTCGCATGCGGCATCTTTCTGTTCTCCTGTTCACGATGACACTCACCATTTCCGGAATTGCTCAGGGGTCGGTCCGACGCATCCAGGGGGAGTCCGCCTCGGTCCTGCCTCCGTCGGTCACAGCCGCGGCATTCCTGCAGCGCAACGCATCCCGCTTCGGGTGGGACGTGAAGCAACTGGCTGCGGTCGCACGCGTACCGGCTGCCAAGCGGCACATCGTCGTCTTCGGTCAGAACGTGCAGGGCGTGCCGGTGTACGGCCATAACCTGAAGGTCGAGATGGATCTCCAGGGTCGCGTCACCCACGTGTGGGGCGAGCCGCTGAAGGACCTGGCGGTGCCTGCCGGCACACCGAAGGCTCCCGAGCTGGCCGTGCTGGCCGCCGAGAACACACTCAACACCCTGCTGCCGCTGGATCTGGATCCGCCGCTGGTGCTGCTCCCCGGCCGGCCCGCGCGCCTGGCGTACCTCGTGGTCGCATGGGTGGGGCTGAAAAAGTTCCACGTCCTGGTCGACGCGTTCACCATGAACGTGATCCTGATCGATCGCGCCTGGTTCAACGCCCAGGGCCGCGTGTACGGCATCGACCCGGCCCGCACCCCGGACCCTATCGACGTCGAGCTGGCCAACCTGACGTCCGCCGATTCGCTCGTGGGACGCGCCGGCCACGTGTGGAACTGCGTGACCGCGACGGACAACCAGGGCATGCCCGATCCCGAGAACATGGAAGTCGAGGAGATTGCCACCTCCGACGCCACGGGCAACTTCCTCTATGATCCGGTCCTGACCCTCGACTACACCGACTTCGCGGCCGCCGTGAACCTGTACTACCACGTTGATCGCATGGACGCCCACTTCCGGGCCCTGGGCTACACCCCGCCGGTGGACGTCACCGTCGTGGCCAACGTGCACTCCGAGACCGGCGGCACCAAGACCCCGATGGACAACGCCTACTACACCCCCCTGCAGAACGGCAACGACGGCCTCTTCGTGGGCCAGGGCACCAACGTCGACCTGGCCTACGGCGGTGATGTGGTCATGCACGAGATGACCCACTCCGTGGTGGCCCACAGCGCCATCGACCTGGGCGTCCAGCAGGCCGACCAGTACGGCATCAACCGCATGCCCCTGGGCCTGCACGAGGGCCTGGCCGACTACTTCCCGGCCTCCCTCAACGATTCCCCGGTCATCGGCGCCTACTCGCTGGAGATGATCCAGCCCGGCGCCTCCCGCGATCTCTCCAACAACGACAAGGTCTGCCCCGACGACATGGTCGGTGAGGAGCACATGGACGGCGAACTGATCGGCGCGCTGAACTGGCAGGTCCGCGTCGCGCTGGGCGCCGAATTCCACCCTCGAGGACATGGAGACCGCCGGTGATGTCACGACCAATCAGATCGCTGCCGTGCAGACCGTGATCGAAGCCAAGGGCCTGGACATCTGCGGTCGCTGGCTCCCCCTGGATGAACCGCGCCGCGTGACCAACTTCGGCATGGACACCCTGGGCGAGGCCATGGGCGGCGACTGCGCCCAGCTGCGCGGAATGCTTGACTACATGGGCGTCGACATTACGACGATGTTCCAGTACCAGGTCATCGTGCCCGAGAACGCCACTTCCCTCACCCTGTCCTTCGAATTCACGCCCATGGGCGGCACTGATCTGCAGTACAACGTGTATGGCCGTGGCGGCCAGATGGTGCAGTACGAGCTCGTCAACGTCTACGGCGGCATGATGCTGCCTCGCATTCAGAATTACGACCGCGCGTGGCCCGCAAACGCCCTTGACCCGCCCTTGAGCGCAACCACCGCCGAGCTGGTCTGGACGATCAACGACACGCCGCCGCTGCCGACCGGCCAGGAAGTGTACTTCAGCGTGACCCACGCCAACTGCCCGCAGACGACGCTGGACGTCGAGGCCACGGTGTCCACCGATCCCATCGTCGACCCCGATGCGGGCCCCGACGGCGACACCGACGCGGACGTCGATGCCGACACCGACGGCGGCACCGAGAAGCCCCCCGCAAAGAAGGACGGCTGCTCCTGTTCCGCGG
>PHAZ01000010.1:3840-34865 GCA_002841825.1 Deltaproteobacteria bacterium HGW-Deltaproteobacteria-22
CTGCTGCTGGCCGTGGGCCTCTTCTTCTCCCTGCGCCGCCGCGTCAGATAGTTTTCACCCCCTTCCTTCGTTTTTCAGAACCCCCGGAAATGAACATGGCCGCTGCCGGGCCCGCCGTTGCCGCACGACAGGCCGTTTATGCTTGCATTTCCCCGGATGTGCACAATAATTTCCTCGCTCTCCCCGTACGTGGAGACCCAGGAGTATCCCATGCAAAAGTGCCTTCTCTTCCTTCTCGCCGCGCTGGTGATCGTCGCCTGCGATGACGACCCCGCGTCCAACAACTCCAACAATGTAAATAATATCAACAATGTAAACAACATCAACAACCCGGGGGCCTGCGACGCCGACCCCTGCGCCACAGCGGGACTGCACCGCGGCACCTGTGTCGAAATCGCGGCCGAGCCCGGATATGAGTGCCAGTGCGACGCGGGCTTCTCCGACACCGGCGACGGCTGCGAGCTCGAGGTGTGGGAGACCTGCCCGACCGACACCACGTGCACCGCCGACGTCTGTGTTCCACCCTCCGAGGACGGCGCCCAGTGCCTGGCCGACTTCGACTGCCACGAGAACCTGACCCCGGCCGAGGGCAACCTCACCACTTGCGACCCCACCCTGCTCGGCGGTCTCTGCACGGGCTGCCGGGAGGGCGAGCCCGACGACTGTCCGACTGGATTTTCCTGCAGCCCCTTCGGCACTTGCGGCGTTCCATGCGGGGCTCCCGAGGACTGCGAGTTCGGACAATGCGCCATGGGTGTTGGATTCTGCACCGCACCGGTCTGCACCTCGGATCCCGACTGCGTCCATGGCACGCTGTGCGTCGATCCGGACGGCGACGGCTCGGGTTTTTGCACGCGCGTCCCCTGCATGGACACGGTGTGCTCTCCCTACAATCCGGAAGGCGCCTGTGATCCCGGCGCCTCCTGCATCAACGGCGCCTGTGTGAACTCCTGCGACCCCAACCCCTGCACCGGGCTCAACCGCGGCACCTGTGAGATCTTCCCGGCCGGCCCAGTCTGCACGTGTGACGAAGGCTTCATCGAGGACGAGCTGGGCAACTGCGTGCCCGATGCCCAGGACCTCTGCCCCACCGGTTTTTCCTGCCTCGACGGCTATTGCGTCGACCCAGGCGTTCCGTTCCAGTGCGTGCTCGACGGAGACTGCGGCGGCGCGCTGACCTGCGCCCCCTCGCTTCCCACGGGGGTCTGTCGCGGCTGCACCGACCCCGTCGAATGCCCCTCCGGCTTCAACCGGTGCCTGGCAGGCTACTGCCTGAAGTCCTGCAGCGCCGGCGACCCCTGCCCTGAAGGCATGTCCTGCACCAGCGGCTACTGCGGCCGCAAGCTCTGCACCGACGCCGCTGACTGCGCCCCCGGCTACACCTGCGTGACGCAGACCGACGGAAGCTCGAACTGCGAGCGCTTCACCTGCGTGCAGTAAATTCTCCGCTTTCCATTGTGCGCGGGTTCTTCTACTATGCACGCAACGGATTCCGCCCGCGGCGTCCGCAGAAGGTGATGACCCCGTGACCCTGGACGCCCGGAACTACCCCATCCTGTACGTGGACGACGAAGAGGACAACCTCAACGTGTTCCGGTTCAACTTCCGGTCATCCTTCACCGTGTTCACCGCGGCGTCGGGCGAGGAAGGTCTCGAGATCCTTCGCCAGAAGCCGATCTCCGTGGTGATTTCCGATCAGCGCATGCCCCGGATGACCGGACTCGAGTTCCTGCGCGAGGCCCGCCGTGTGCGGCCGCAGGCCCTGCCGATCATCCTCACCGCCTACCGGGATGTCGACGTGCTCGTGGAGGCGATCCGGCTGGGGCACATCTACCGGTTCGTGACCAAGCCATGGAACGCCGAGGAACTGAAATCAGTGATCCTGCAGGTGCAGGAGATCTACCACCTGCGCGAGGAAAACGAGCGTCTCGAGGCCAAACTCAGGGCCTATGCCGGCTATCTCGATGAAAAGTCCCACCAGGAGTTCAACTTCGGCAACATCGTGGGGGACTCCGAAGGGCTCGCCCGCGTGCTCCATCAGATCGAACGCGTGGCGCCGACCTCTTCGACCGTGCTCATCCGCGGTGAGACCGGCACCGGCAAGGAGCTCGTGGCGCATGCGATTCACCTGAACTCGCCCCGCTGCGACGGCCCGTTCGTGAAGGTCAACTGTGCCGCGCTGAGCCCGGGCGTGCTGGAGAGCGAACTGTTCGGCCACGAAAAGGGTGCCTTCACGGGTGCCGTCGCCCGGCGCATGGGCCGCTTCGAGCTGGCCGACGGTGGCTCGCTCTTCCTCGACGAGGTCGGTGACATCCCGCCGGAGATCCAGGTCAAGCTGCTGCGCGTCCTCCAGGAACGGGAGTTTGAACGCGTCGGCGGCGAGGAGACGATCAAGGTCGACGTGCGGGTGATCAGCGCCACCCATCGCAACCTTGAGGCCCTGGTGTCCTCGTCGGTCTTCCGCCAGGACCTGTACTACCGCCTCAACGTGTTCCCGATCGAGCTCCCTCCCCTGCGCGAGCGTCCCGGGGACATCCCCCAGCTGGTGCAGCACTTCATCTCCCGCTTCTCCCCGATCACCGGCAAGTACATCCTCCGCGTGGAGGACAACTTCATGGAGCAGCTGCTGGGCTACCACTGGCCCGGCAATGTGCGCGAGCTCGAGAACCTCGTGGAGCGCGCCATGGTGCTCTCCTCGGAAGGCGTGCTCACGGGTGAAGATCTGCAGTTCAATCCGGCCATCCCCCAGGAGGGCACCGCCCAGATCACCCCGCCTCCCGTGATGGAGCCCCGGCCCCTGCCCGGCCTGCTCCAGGACGAGGAGAAGAAGGGCATCCTCAAGGCCATCGAGGCCTCCTCGGGCAACATGGCCGCCGCCGCCCGCCTGCTCGGCATGAACCGCTCCACGCTGTACTACCGACTGAAGAAGCACGACCTGCTGCATCTGCTGCCCTACAAGTGGTCACGCAGCCCGGAAGAGGAAGCGCCCTAGGATTCCATGAAGAACCGGACCGCTCCCGTACTCTTTTTCCTGATCGCGTTCGCGGGCATCCTGATCACGCTCGCGCTGATGCCCGATCCCGGCAAGGAGAAACCCCCGGCGACCCGGCTGGATCTGTCCGATGCACCGAAGAAGGAGAAGCCCCCGGCGACCTGGACCTCGGAGCTGGACCTGCTCCGCTTCACCGAGAAGGATGGCGCCCTGTGGCAGTCCACGCCTTCAGGTGTGATGGTGCAGTCGACGATCGATCCCCAGTTGCAGGTCTTCCTGACCCAGGAGTTCGGACGCTACGAGCTGCCGTACGCGGCCGCCGTGGTGATCCACCTGCCAGACGGGGAGGTTCGCGCACTGGCCGGATCCAGCGGGGCCGAACCGCGCCTCACCATGGGCGAACTCACGCTCAAGCCATGGGCCCCGGCGGCCTCGCTGTTCAAGACCGTTTCTGCCATCGCCCTGATGACGACCCCTGGCTTCGATCCGCAGAAAGAGGTGTGCTACTCGGGGGGCCAGGGCGGCATCACCGCGAAGCACCTCGAGGAGCCGCCCCCGGCCGACGCGGTCTGCGAGAACCTGGAGGCTGCGCTGGCCAACTCCACCAACGCCGTGCTTGGCAAGCTTGCCCGGGCACACCTGGACGTCCGCCGGCTGCAGGACGTCGCGCAGGCCTGCGGCTTCAACCAGGATCTGCCCTTCGAGTTCACCGTCGAAAAGAGCCGGTTCAAGCTGGCCGACACCGATCCGATGGCGCTGCCCCTGGCGGCGGCCGGCTTCGGACACGCGACGATCAGCGCCTGGCATGCCGCGTGGCTGGCCGCGCTCATCGCCGGCAACGGAAAGGTTCCACCGGTGCATGTCCTTCGCCTGGCCATCGACAGGAACAAGGACCCCGTGGACCTGCCCAGGCCCGCCGCTGCCGTGTTCTCCAGCCTGCCCGAGGAGACCATGGCCCGGCTTCGCCTGATGCTCGCCCGCACGGTCACCCAGGGCACGGCACGGGAGGGCTTCTTCAAGGGCGACGAGCCCCTGGTCGGGATCACCGTCGGTGGGAAGACCGGCACCCTCGGACGCACCGAGCCGCAGGTCCTCCTGTATACCTGGTTCATGGGCTATGCCCCCGTCGAGGCCCCACGCTGGGCGTTCGCGATCCTGATCGTGAGCCCGGAGAAGTGGCGCACCAAGGCCAGCTACATCGCCGCCCGGCTGGTGAACCGGCTCGTCGATTCGGAGACAGGGAAGCCGGGGCCCGGGCCGGCCCGGAAGCCGGAGACTCCCCCACCGGCGATGCAGGAAAAACCGGTTCCGCCCCCCTCCGCGGGTCAGGAGTAGTCATGCTCACGCTGTTGTCGTTGATGTTGCTTTCGGCGCCCCTTGACTGCGGTGCGAACCTCACGCTCGACGTCACCCCCGCCGGCGTGTCCATCCGCTCAGGCGCGCGCGCTGCCACGTTTCCGGCCCCGGCCGGCTTCTCCCCCGTCCGCTGCACCTGGGCGCCCGCCCACGGCCTGCTGCATGCCGCCTCCGACACCGCCCAGTGGTTGTTCCGTGTCCAGTGGCCCGCAACCGTGACCCTGGCCAGGACGGGCACCCCGCAGGATGCCCACCCGTGGTTCTTCCTGCCGGCCACCGGCGAGATCCACCAGGAGAGCCCCCTGGCCAATCACTGCGACGACCGCCCGGTGGCCGTCAACCGGCAGCGATGGGGGAAGGCCGGCTGGGAACCCTCGCCGCACCGGCCCGCGCCGCTGTCTGCCGGTGCCGTCAGCGTCCCTGCAGTGAAGGGACCACCGCCGCAGGCCAAACGCCGGCCCTGGTTCGCAGCCCCGCCGCCGGTCGTGATCGAGCCACAGGATCCCGGCTTCGAGGAGCGCCCCGCGCCGGTCCGCCTCATCGATCACAATGCGACCTCCGCATGGACGGCCGAGAGTCCAGGACCCGGCGTCACCTTCCTCTGGTCCCTGCCCACGACCCTGCGCCGGATCCGCGCGATCTCGGTGCTGCCAGGAAACGGACAGGATGAAGCAGCCTTCGCACGCCACGCCCGGCTGCGCACCTTCACCGTCACCGCCGGAGGGCGTACCGTCCGCGTGGATCTGCCCATGGATCCGCTGCAGGTCCCCGGCTCCCTGCGCATCCCCTGGCATGTGTCCTTCGACACGGCCCTCGAGGCCCGCTGTCTCGAGATCACGGTCGAGCGCGTCTGGCCCGGCGCCGAGCCGCTGGCGATCTCGGAGCTCACCATCTTCACCGAGCTCGACTTCTCCGCGGATCCCATCGGCGGGATCTTCGCCGGCATCGCCGACCGGTCCCTGATGCCCGCACAGGTGCGGCCGGCGCTCCCCGGCATCCCTGACGCGCGCCTGCTGGCCGCCTGGGACACCCCCGACGTGGAGACCCGCAAGTTGATCGCGGGCGAGATCGCCCGGCGTCCTGTGGCCGCCTTCGTGCCCGTCCAACTGGAGATCCTGGCGTGGGCCGACCCCCAGACCGTGGCGTTGCTGGGCAAATCCCTCTCCTTGCCGCACGCCCGGGAGGCCATCGTCGCCCGCATGCGGCCGGACTCCGATCCGGCCTACCTCGCGCGGCTGCTGCCCCTGTGGCTCTCCGGCGGCGCTCCCGACCCGACGATGCTCCTGGAGATCATGCGCCTGCAACCCACCCTGACCACGCTGGTTCGCGATCAGGTGCGCGAACCCGATCGCGAAGCCCTGATCGCCGCCTGGTGCCCCCGGCTCCTCGACACGCCGTTCGTCTTCTCGCACTGGATCGGAAAGGGCGGGAAGGTCCGCGACGCCGCCGTGGCCTGCCTGTCCCGGTGGCAGCCCAAAAAGGATCTGCGGATGCGGCTTCTGTTCCTGCAGGCCGTGGCCAAGGTGCCCGACCCACGGCTGGCCGATCCCGTCAAGCGCCTGCTGCGCTCCGAGCACAGACCGGCCGTGAAGCTCCAGGCGCTGGGCACGCTGCTCCACCTGATGCCGGCGCCCGAGACCCTGGCCCGCCTGGCCAGGACACCGCGGCCCGACGCCCAACTGGTCCTGCTCGCCCAGTGGCCCGCCAAGGCACCGCTGCTCCCGGAGCTCGTGGCGCTGGCAAAGAGCCCCTGGACCCCGGTCAAGCGCGCAGCCCTGTTCCTGCTCTCGGATCGCTGCGCCCCGGCGTTTGCCGACATGGCCCGCCCCGTCCTCGCCGATCCCGCCGACGACCTGTGGTATCCGCTGCTCGAGCGCGTGAAGACCTGCGGCTACGCGTCCCTTCGCCCCGACCTGCTGAAGCTCTTCGCCGACCCGAAGCTGGCCGACGAGGCGTTCTCCACGCTGGCCCAGCTCTTCGCCGCCAAAAAGGAGAAGAATCCTGCCGGGGCCGTCGCAGTCCGCGTGAAGAAGTTCTTCTCCCCGAAGGCCTCCCGCGCCTTTCTCGAGGAGCACCTCACGGCGGGCACCTGGCTGCTGCGCGCCCTGGCCGCGTTCGAGCGCCCCGCCGACTCACACGTGTTCCTGGAGCTGGCCCGCCGACCGCTCCCCGAACCCTACCTCGAAACGCTGTTCTCGATCCTCTCCGCGTCCCAGGGGACCGCCGCCCCGCGCTGCCCACGCGCCCCCTCGGCCGCCTCGCGCCCCTGGCGCAACCCCGCCGCATGGACCCTGTTCCTGAAAAGCTGCCAAAAGTAGAAGAGTGTTGAAGCGGCTCCGCTACACGAACTTCTCGCGTCGCGGGGTTTCGGACGTAGTCACAAAAACTCTTGATCCGCTTGGGAATTTGGCGATTCACCTGCTGTATCAACGAGATTTCACGCCCGCAGAGGTCCTGTCAATTCTCGTTCGTTCGCCCTGAAAAACGCCCATTTGGACGCTTTCCCGTGAAAGTTCTGCGTGAAAGTTGCCAGGCGCGACGGGCAGTTCGACCCCGGTCCGCGTGAAAGTTTGGCGGTCGGGGAGGTGCATGCTGGGGTCAGTTGCGGACAACCCGAATACCGATGTCGCCGTCCCGGTAGTTCGGGTTATAGTAGTTCCGGACGGCCACGGTGCAGTAGAACCCAGGGTCGAACGAGCTGCCCCCGCGACCCACGCGGACGTTGCCCGAGGCCGGCCCCCGTGTGTCCGTCAGTGTACCCGCAGGATAGGCAGCATTCCAGTCCCAGTTCCACTCCCAGACGTTCCCGCTCAGATCGTACAAACCCAGCTCGTTGGGCAGCTTCGAGCCCGCCGGATGCGTCCCGTCTGAACTGTTGGTTGTGTACCAGGAATAGTTGTCGATGAGGTTGGATCCCGTGCTCCCCGCGAACGCCTTCGCATACCCTGTCGTGTTCGTCACGCCCGGGGCACCCGTGTCCGCACCCATCGCCGCCCACATCCACTCCATCTCCGTCGGCAGACGGTACCCGTCTGCGGCCCAGTTCGCCGTCGCCGCGTTCCAGTTCGTGTTGGTGCTCGTCGGAATCTGCGCGTACGTCAGGGTCGTGAAATCGACGCCGCTCACCGTGTACACCGGCGTCAACCCCTCGGCGAGGCTCAACTTGTTGCAGAACGCGATCGCGTCGTACCAATTCACCATCTGCACCGGGTCGCTCGTGCCGGAGGAGTACGTCGTGTTGCTCGGGTCCGCCCACCCCGTCACCGCCGTCCACTGGGCCCGGGTGATCTCGTACTTGCTCATGCGAAACGCCGACACCACGCTCAGGTTCGTCACCATATCATCCCGCTGGAACATCCCCGCTGGCACGTAGATCAGCGTCCCTATGTACGGTGACTCATAGTCCATTACAGCCTGCGTGATCATCACCGTGTACTCCTTCTGCTCCCCGCTCTCCGCGGTCACCGTCACCATCGCCGGGTTGGCCCCCAGCGACAGCGTCATCGGCTGCGACGGCGACACCGCCACCGTCGCCCACGGCCCGTCCGCCGCCGTCACCGCCACCGTCAGGCTAGTCACCGCCAGCGGAACTGTCACCGTGTACGTCGTCGTCGTCGCCGAAAACGCAGGCGTCAGCGTCCCGCTCGTCACCGTCAAGGACGTCAGGTTTGCGTCCGCGCTCTTGGCCATGCACGCGGTCTCGTTGAACGAACACGCCGCCGTGCACGAAAGCGTCCCGCCGCGCGGCGAGTATCCCTGGCTCTGGCACGTCGCCCCTCCCAGGTTCGAACCGTCGCACGACTCATCATACGTCGCCTGGATCATCCCGTCCCCGCAGCGTCCAGCCGCCTCGCAGGCTGCCTCATCGAACGACAGACAATCCGAAGTGCAGACCAACGCTCCGCCATACCACCCACGAAGTTCGCAGCTCTCTTGGGCCACGTTCTCCCCGTCGCACACCTCCCCGTCATCCACCACCCCGTCGCCGCAGTTCGTACACCCCGACGTGTCGAACCCCGTGCAGTCCGCCTTGCAGGCGAGCGCGCCCGCGAAAAAGCCCTGCGCGGCGCACGTCTGATCGGCCAGGTCCGTCCCGTCGCAGGGTTCATACGGGCTCGACGCCACGCCGTCCCCGCACTGGGCGCTCAACTCGCAGCGCGAAACGTCCCACTTGCATACGTCCTTGCACCCCAGCGCCCCTCCGCCCAATCCCAGCTCCGCGCAGGTCGTCTCGGCCAGGTTCTCCCCGTCGCACTGCTCTCCGTGAATCGCCTGGATCGTGCCGTCCCCGCAGCGCCCTCCCGTGCACACCGACAGGTCGAACGTGCAATCGGACCGGCACGTCAGCGTGTCGGTCTGCTCGTAGTACTCCAACTCCACGCACGTGGTCGCCGTCATCTGACTGCCGTCGCACTGCTCCCCGGGATCCACAAACCCGTCGCCGCAGGAATCCACGGTCTTGGTCTTCGTGTCGCAGCCGCCTAGCATCAGGCACACGGCGAGCACGATCAGCAGGGTGGTTCTGTTCTTCATGGTGTCGTTCTCCAGTGGCAATGATTGTAGTGGGCGACCGTGTGCAGGTCAACGAGGAACTCACAATCGGCCAATGACTTCAGAAACTGCGTGAGCAGAAGCGCCCAGCGGTTTCGGGCAGTCGTCTACTCGGCTTCCTCCGCGTACTCGTCCAGCACGGAGTCGGAGAAGTGCGCGATATGCGGCAGCTCGGCGATTTTCCGCACGCTGTCGTAGGACAGGTAGGTGCATGACTTGGCCATCGGCCGCGGTTCCAGAAGAGAGAAGACCGGACGGCGAATCTCCTCGAAGACCTTGTTTCGGCGGATCTCCGGCGCAACTATATGAAGCTTGATCATGAGGTTCGGCTGGAGGCTGAGCAGGTCTGCCATGCGCAACAACCCGGAGTAGATGGCCGTGGTGTGCTCGACCTCGAACGCCCGGATGATCGACCTGCCCTTGATCCAGAGGACGTCGATGCGCTCGATGGTCCCCAAGGTGGTCAAGTCATAGTTCAGCGGCAGGGAATCGAGAACGGCCTGTCGTTCTTCTTCAGACGGATGCCACTCACGGAAGACAGCAGACCGGTCATTGACCGGGAGCCAGATTTTCAATCCCATCAGTACGCCGATCTTCGAAAGCATCGCCTGTACACGAATCGACTCTCGGCTCTCGACAGGAACAGATTTGCCTGCATCGAGGAGATGTCCTTCTTCCTGGTCATCATCGTCGGGGACCACCACGGAGATCGGGCCGTCCGTGCGTTTTACGACGTGAGTGACGAGCCGCTTGCGTTCGTGATCCGTCAGTGTGTAGGCCTTCGGTGAACCAGCTTGCCGGCGCAGGATCTCCTCCAGGAAATGACCATCCTGTTCGTCGAACCGGTTCAAACTTGTTCGAAAAAAGCCGGTCCAAACCAGTGAGTTGTGCTTGTGCTCGCGGGTCATCGAAAGCTGGGACCAGACTTCGGGATCATGGATGGGGATGCCCTGCTCTGGGGCCAGCCAGACCACCGGCGTGACCTTGAACCGGACAAAAAACGGGTCGTCGCCTTCCGTGAAAATGGGTGCGTGATCATCCACAGCCCGTTCTTCCACCCGAAGGAGTCCGACCCAGCGGGAGACGCGCGTCAGATAGCAGACCAGGAAGTCACCCGGCTTCAACGTCGCGGCAATTTTGCGGTGTCGTTCGCGGAAACCGGAGACCGTCCGATCGGAAGCCGAGAAGCGGGCATGTGTTTCAGGCGAGAAGAGGTCGAGGAAATAGCGCGGTCTTGTTTTCATCTGGTGTTCGACTCCGTCAGGGAGTGTCCCTGGGAACGTAATCCATGTCAATCTGGAGTTTGTCTCTGTTTTTTCCCGCGGAAACGCAACCGGAGACATCAGAATATCGAAAATTTCCTGCAATGATGCGGTTTTCCTCGATTATCCCGGTACAAGATCCATGAAGCGGACACGTACCGCGTCGTCGGGCTTCACGACCACTACGGGAATTGCCTTGATTGATGCGGGTTTCTCGGTCCGTCCGCTACACGAACTTGTCACGGATGGCCAGGATGACGTCGAGCAGGTCGAAGAACACGTCGATCAACTCGGGGTCGAACTGCTTGCCGCGCTCGTCGCGCAGGATGGAGAGGACCCGGTCGTCGGACCAGGCTTCCTTGTAGGAGCGCGAGGAGCACAGCGCGTCGAAGACGTCGGCGATGGCCGTGATCCGGGCCACGAACGGGATGTCCTCGCCGGCGAGGCCGGGGTTTCCGGCGCAGGTGGGCACGAGGTTTTCGGCGTCGACGGCTTCGCAGGGATAACCGCGGCCGTCCCACCGCTGATGGTGGTGCAGGGCGATCTCGCGGCAGACGGTGTCGAGCTCGGAGCCGGCGTGCGAGAAGAGGTCGGCGCCGAACACGGTGTGGCACCGCATGACGGCAAACTCCTCCTCGGTGAGCTTGGCGGGCTTCTTCAGGATGCTGTCGGCGATGCCGACCTTGCCGACGTCGTGCAGCATCGCCGCGAGCCGGATCAGGTCCTTGCGCTTGCGGATCTCGTCGATGCTCACCCCGTGGGACAGGGCCCACCGGTGGTAGATCTCGGCAGAGTACGCGCCCACCCGCTGGACGTGCGCGCCGGTCTCCTTGGGATCCCGCAGCGCGGCCATCTGCATCATCCGCAGCACCATCTCGCGGGTCATAAGACCGCGCTCGATGGCGGCGGCGGCGTGCCTTGCGAAAACGGTCGCGAGCATCTCGTCATGGTGCGAAAAAGGCACGGGCGTCCCGGCGCAATCGGTGGAGTTGATGATCTGCAGCACGCCGATGACCTGGTTCTGGGCCGCCTTGAGCGGAATCGTGAGCAGGCTGCGCGTGTGAAACCCGGTCTTCACGTCGAACGAGGAGTTGAAGTGATAGGGTGCCTCGGGCGGAATCCGGTACGCGTCCTCGATGGTGAGCGTCTCCCCGGTGAGCGCGACGTATCCGACGATGCTCTTCTCGTCGATGGGCACCTCGAGGTTGGTGTAGATGTGCTTGTTGTTCGAGTCCTGCGCGTACAGGTCGTCGTTGTGCACGTAGCGGAACCGCAGCAGCCCGTTCTCGCGCAGGAAGATCGAGCCGGCGCGGGCACAGGAGAGCCTGCGGCTCTCGAGCAGCACGCGATCGAGGATGGTGTCGATGTCCTTGAGTTGATTCAGTTCGTCGGCGATGTCGAGAACCCGCTCCAGCGAAACTTCCCTTTGCACGTCTGACATGCCCACTTCCTTGGACCGCGAAGGCGGCCTACTGGTTCAACTGCTTCTTCAGGATCTGGCTGGGTTTGAAACTGAGCACGCGGCGGGCCGCGATCTCGATGTTCTCACCGGTCTTGGGGTTGCGGCCCGGACGGGCGTGCTTGACCCGGACGGAGAAGTTGCCGAAGCCGCTCAACTTGACGCTCTCACCGCGTTCCAGCGCATGCTTCATGGTATCAAACACGGCATCCACCAGATCCGACGCGTCCCTCTTGGACAACCCGGACACATTGGCATAGACCTTCTCAACGATATCGGTTTTCGTCATGAAAGACCTCCTCTGGACGGCATCATCAAACACAACCGAAAATTGGTTGTCAACCCTTAATCCTGGGAATGTGCCCGGAATTGTGTGATTTTCCCTTGTTCCTGGAAGGTTTTTACTTGAACGCTGAGGCCTGGGCAGCGTCCGGCGCCGGTTGTCTACTTGTTCACCTGGAAGGTGCGGTCGCCTTTCTCGAGGAAGGCGACGATCTGGTTGGCGGACGCGAGGCCGGCATTGATGTTGGCCTCGGAGGTCTCCGCGCCCATCTTCTTCTTCGTGGCGTGATAACGGTTGCCGGCCTTCTCGGCCAGCTCGGCGTGGCACTCCGGGGCGATGTCGGTGGCGTACCTCAGGTCCTCGCGTTCGGCCAGGATCGCCTTCAGGCCCTCCTCGTCGATCACTTCCTTGCGGGCCGTGTTGACGAGCATGGCACCTTTCTTCATTTTTGACATAAGATCATAGTTAATCGACTTCTTCGTCTGCTCATTGGCCGGAATGTGCAGGGAGATGACATCACAGGCTGCGTACATCTCCTCGACCGTCGCGCAGACCTTCACACCCTCGGCGACCATCTTCTCGGCCGGCACGAACGCATCGAAGGCGTACACCTCCATGCCGAACCCGCGGGCGATCTGCGCCACGAAGCGGCCGACGTTGCCATAGGCGTGAATGCCGAGCTTTTTGCCGCGCAGCTCGGAGCCGTTTCCCTCGGTGAACTTGTTGCGGGCCAGCAAGAGCATGAAGCCGAAGGCCAGCTCGGCCACGGCGTTGGAGTTCTGGCCAGGCGTGTTCATCGCGCAGATGCCCCTGGCGGTCGCGGCAGCCAGATCGATGTTGTCAAAGCCCGCGCCGGCGCGCACGATGATCTTCAGGTTGGGGGCCGCGGCGATGACCTCGGCCGAGGCCTTGTCGGAGCGGATGATCATCGCATCCACGTCCGCGACAGCCTTGAGGAGATCCGCCTTGTCCGTGTATTTTTCCAGTTTCACGAGTTCGTAGCCTGCGGCATCGAAGATCTTCTGGATGCCTTCCACGGCCACTTTGGCAAAGGGTTTTTCCGTCGCGAGCAGGACTTTCTTCGACATGACATACTCCTGGGAGTGAAATCGGTGATCGCACTTCGGGCGTCACCCGGACGTGAAGAATAATTTCCTCAGCGCCCACGCATGAAACAATGGCACGACCCGTGGCGATTTTCAAGGGAGACTTGACGGTCAGTTGCAGCGGCCGGAATGTGGGTCCGAAAACCTCAATTAGGGTGCAGGATGCACATTGCGTTTCGAATGAAGATTCAAGTTATGGAGGACTAATTGTTCGGGATGTAGAGCATCACGTAGTTGCCGGCCCACGCGGTCAAGTCAATGGTGCTGGCCGCCTCGGCAATCTGGAAGCAGTACACCGGGTGTGTATATCCAGTGATGGCTTCGGGAGCGTTCTGGGCACCATCGGTGGTCGTACCATCTACCCAGGTGCCATCCGCCTGGCGGGTGCGAATCTTGTTGGCAGGATTGGCCGCACGGTCAATCTCCACGGCCGATGGATTGTAGAGGACTGCGGAATCATCGCCGGTATCGTTCATCTGCCAGGTATTATTGGTGTCAAAAAGCTCAACGACGTTCTGGGTCTCCACTGCCGTGAGCGCAGGCGTGAAAGCGGCAGCCCACGCAGCGACGTCGACGGCTTGACGCGCAACCACGATGTACTTGCCCTTCTGGTACGTCCCATTCAGCGTATAGGTTTGTTTCAGGGCGCCGTTCTGGTAAACTTCCACGTAATAGCCAGTCAGATCAACAGTGTTCAGAACCGGGCAGGCGATGCCGCCGGGGCCCATCAGACCGGCACAGTTGGGATCGGCGCAGTCGAGCTGGCCATCGCGGTCGTTGTCGAAGCCGTCGTCACAGGTCGTCTCGGTGGCCTCGCAGACCTCGCCCAGGGAGCCGGTCTGGCCCAGGCAGTTGGTGTCGGCGCAGTCCACCTGGCCGTCGCCGTCGTCGTCGAGGTTGTTGTTGCAGATCGTCTCGGAGACGTTGCAGTCGCGGTTGGCCGCGCCGGGCGTGCCCAGCAGGTGGTTGACGGCATCATACTCATTGATCGCCACACACCAGTTGGCCACTGAGTCGTTGGCGGTGTTGTCCTGGGTCGCCGAGGTGGAGAACTGGACCGCACGGCCTGCCGTGGCGAACGGCCAGGCGGCGTCAAAGACCACCGCGTCGATGAGGGTGACGCCCGAGTAGACCTGGACCGCGTCGGCGGCGTTGCCCAGCTGGATCGCCGGACCGTAAGCAAACAGCGTGCCGGAGAAGCCCGACCAGACGGTGTTGTCGGAGACGAAGATGGCCTTGCCACCGGCGGCCAGCGGGGTGGAGACGCCGAAGTGCGCCAGGAAGCAGTAGCGGGTCGGGGTGTCGTCGCAGATCGTCAGGCCGTTGAGCTCGACGGGGCCGGCGGTCGGGTTGGAGATCTCGAACCACTCGTACTGGTAGCTCGGGGTGCCGACGCCGGGATTGGCCATGATCTCGGAGATGATCAGGCTGCCGGCGACGGGGGCGGCGGCCGTGGAGCAGTTCGCCGCGTGGGCGCAGCCGAAGTCGGCGCAGTCGACGGTGCCGTCGCCGTCGTTGTCGTTGGAGTCGTTGCAGGCCGACTCCAGGGCGCAGGTGTGGTTGGCCACGCCGGGGGTGCCCATGTCGAAGGAATTGTACTTCACACGGGACGGACACCAGTAGGCGGCGGTGTCGTTGTCCGCTGCGGTGGTGTGGGCCGAATCCAGCTGCATGGCCCATCCGGCGAAGCCCGGGAAGGTCGCGGCCGGGAAGGCAACCTGATCGATCACGGTGCCGCCGGCGGTGCGGATGCCCACCAGATCGTCGGAGGTGTTGTTGAAGGTGATGCCCGTGAACACATAGCCCACGGTCACGCCGCCGTTGAGTCCGAAATTACCGGAGATTCCCAGCACGATGCGGGCGCCGGCGGCCACGGGGACCGAACCGGTGATGACATGGGTCTCCTCGCCGCCGGAGGAGGACGAGAAGATGACCAGCCCGCCCAGGTCGATGGTGGCCACCGAGGTGTTGGTGACCTCGAACCATTCGCCTTCGGTGTCGGCCACGACGTTGGGATCCTTCATGATCTCGGTGATGACCAGGGAGCCGGCGGTGATGCACTCAGCCGCGCAGTCGGAGTCGGCGCAGTCGGAGTCACCGTCGCCGTCGTTGTCGTAGGAATCCGCGCAGGACGTCTCGGTGGTCTGGCAGGTGCCGCCGCCGGGGCCGGTCTGGTTGTTGCATTCGGGATCCTGACAGTCCGGCAGGGAGTCGCCGTCCTCGTCACCGACCGTGGCGCAGATTTCCACCGGGCCCTGGCAGGCGGCGTCGCCGGCACAGTCGTCATCGGTGCAGTCCACGTCGCCGTCGGCGTCGTTGTCGAACTCATCGTCGCAGGCCGTCTCGGTGGCCTGGCAGAGGCCGCCAGCGCCCTGCTGACCGAGGCAGTCGACGTCTTCGCAGTCGATGTCGCCGTCGCCGTCGTCATCGGTCGTGTTGTTGCAGATCTCGGCTCCGGTGCACGCGGGGTCCGCGACGCAGTCGGCGTCGTCACAATCGATGTCGCCGTCGCCGTCGTCATCGGTCGTGTTGTCGCAGATCTCACCACCGGTGCAGGCGGGGTCCGCGACGCAGTCGGCGTCGTCACAGTCGATGTCGCCGTCGCCGTCGTCATCGGTCGTGTTGTCGCAGTCCTCGACGGCACCGCAGGAGGCGGCGCAGTCGGAGTCGGCACAGTCGACATTGCCGTCGGCGTCATTGTCGAATTCATCGTCGCAGCGGCTCTCCTGGGACTGGCACAACTGCCCCGTCGGGCCGCCGGCCTGGCCGAAACAACCAGGATCCGCGCAGTCGACGAACGTGTCGCCATCGTTGTCGATGTTGTCGTTGCAGATCTCGGACTTGGTCTTGCTTTCCGGATCGCACCCAAAGAAGAAGAAAATCGATAATGAAAGGATAAACCACTTACGCATGATAGAACTCCTTGTATGCACCGCACCACTAAAGGTGCCGTCACAATGCCCTCCCGGGCATCAACGCATTCTTAATACCACGTGGTAACCGTAGCGGCTAGTCACGATTCCCGCCTCTCCCACCTGAAGCCGAAGGGAAAGTTGTCCCACCTCGGGAACCTCGCGCAGCCCGCCCGCATCCCGGGCCTTTCCCGGGGCCGCGGCGTGGTCGTCGTGACCGGCGTGGTCGTCGTGACCGCCATGGCCGTCTTCCTTCATGGCCTGCAGCACCCACTGGTGGGGGGCATGCGACTCCTCAGGCATGGGAATCTTCTCCCCGTACTGGGTGATCAGGTCGTCGAACTTGTCACCGGCGCGCAATCGCGTCAGCACACTGGTCGCCAGCTGGGCAGCCTGCGCCTGCGAGCGTCCCAGGGCGCCTTCGGTGATCTGCGTCAGGTATACCTGCTTCAGACCCCGCCAAGCGATGTTGAGGGACTTGAAGGCCGCGCTCTTGGTCACGGGCTCCCGCGCCAGGATGTCTGCGGAGTCCGGACTCGCCACGGCCACCGGTGCGGCCACGCGCAGCATGATGTGATAGGCGTTTCCGGTCTGCACGACCCCGAGCTCGCCGACGGCCAGCCGGAGCGCGAGCTGACGGGTCGATCCCGGCGTCCCATCGGATTCCATGAACAGGCTGTCGGCCGTGGGACCGGTCTCGGGATCGTCGGAATGCTTCTTCATCAGATCATCGAACGAGACGCCTTTTTTATATTCCGCAGTTACCTCATGCACTCTGGCGATGGCCTCGGAGATGCTGCGCACCGGCACCTGAAAGCGAGGATTGGTCCGATCGTAGGTGACCAGGATTTGCTTCACGTAGGCGAGCTGGGTCGCCTGGGGCCGCTGCAGGATCTCCGGGGTGGTCGGATCCTTCTCGTGGCGGACCGCCTGCTCGGGCGGCGGCGCTGCGGTGGGCGCGACCACGGACTCGGACCGCTCATGCTTCTCGCAGGACCAGGAAAGCAGAATCAGGAAAAGGAAGATCTGTTTGTTTACCATGTTTCTCCAAAAACCCACTGAAAGCGGAGCAGCACCAGCATGCGCGTGATCGAGGCGCGCGCCACGCCGTCGTCGTCGGTGACCTCCGTGCCGAACACCGAGGTCACGCCGCTGACCGACAGCCCGACATGGGACCGCCGGGAAATCATGTAATCAGCCGAGATGCCATACTCCAGTTCGGTCACCGACGTGGCTCCGGAGAGCAGGCTTCCTGCGCCCACCCCGATGAAGACCGAGGGGACCACCCGAAGCACATCGATCAAATAGCGCACGTGTCCGTTTCCCGTCACCTGTCCGGCTGGATGCTCTCGGGGAAACCACATCGAGTGCGCCAATCCCAGGTCCAGTACCCACTGGTCGGTCAGGTGAAAAAAGTAGGCCGCGCTCACGCGGGAACCCCAGTCCGTCACGGTGGGACCGGCCTCCACCGTGACACCCCGGCGGGACTGGGACCGCGCCGCGGACGGCAGGACCAGGATCAGCGCGAAAACAATCGGCAGAAGACGCATTCCGGCTCCGGGAGGCTACAGCACGCGGGACATCAGATAGCCCCAGGAGACCCACAGGGGCCAGGCTTCCTTCTCCATGGTGAACCGCATCCGGAACTGGCGATCCGGTTGCAGGCCGGCGGAGAAGGTCATCCATGAATAGCCCGTCATCGTGCCAAAATGTTTGATGGCCGCTTGCAGGAAGGCCTTCGCGTCGCTGCTGAGCGGGTCCGGGAACTTGATCTTGAGGATCTCGCCGAACAGGTACGTGGAGAAGCCGTTGAGGTCGAACGCCGACAGGCTCATGGTGCTCTCGGAGGCGTTCTTCAGCCGGGGATCGGGCAGCTTGCCGCGGGCGGCCATGATGTCCTTGAGTTCGTCCTTCCACAGGGCACCGGCCATCAGGAACATGCGGCCGGAGTCGTGCACCAGCGCGAACTCCAGCTGTTTGCCCACGAACTGGGAGAAAATCGTCAACTGCTCATTCTGGACATGTTTGGGCACGTTCTTCCAGTTGAACTTCATGGTCACCACGAGGGCCGGACGCTTCTCGAACTGCGTGCTCTTGGTGCGGATCTCGAGCACCTTCGGGAGCCAGGCGAGCTCCTTCTTCGCCTCAGGGGACAGCAAAGCCAGCATCGTCTTCGGGTTCCAGGTCTTCATCAGTTTGTCGACCGAATCCATCATGTCCTTGCCGGATGAGGCCTGCTTCAACTGCAGCATGCCGCCCAGGTGCATCTGGCCTTTGCGCAGCGACCACATGCCAACCTGCGAGTCGGCGGACCACTCGAAGAACTTGTCGACGAGATCGATCACCGAACTGAACTGCCCCATCAGCAGCGCCTCGTCGGCGTTGCGGACCGAGGCCCGGGAGCGAAGCAGCTCTCCCTGGAGTTTTTTGTAGAGCGGACGCAGGAAGTCCAGGGAGCTCTTGTCCAGGCCGAACAGGATCGGCTTGCCGGGCAGCAACGGCGCCAGATCCCCGATGTCCACCGGCGTCATGGCAGCCTTCACCATCGGACCGGTCGGATTGTCCACGGCACGGGCGTGCATGTCCATCACCAGCGCCAGGTTCCCGTCGAGGCCGGCGGAGAAGGCGAGGTGCTTGAGGCTCTCGAATTCGGGCTTGAGGATGCGCAGGACCGGCTCGAGTTCACGGCGCTCGGAGGTGCTGAATTCACGGGAAATCCTGTTCAGGTAGAGGTCGGTGTTGCGGTCGAGGTTGTGCACCATCGCGAAGAAGGGAAAACCCGCCGGCACAGCCGCGACCTGCTTGCGCAGCAGCTCCATGGCGGGGTGCAGCAGCCGGATATCCTCGCTGAGCAGGACACGGTCCTGATCGAAGGCGATGAACAGATCCCGGGCGCCCTTGTGGTTCATGTGCCCGGCAAAAGACAGCCGGCCGCCCCAGGAGGTCTTGCGGAACTGGCCCAGATCGCCGCGCGACAGCCGGGCCTCGAGCTCGGTGCTCTCCGCAGAGAACCGCACCACGGAGGTGTAGCCCCTGGGCTCGCGCGCCACGTAGGTGACGTAGATCCCGGTGGAGAGATCGGCCATGTCGAGCAGGCTGCGCCAGTGATGCGGAACCATGTCGCGTACGATCTCGCGTCCCATCTTGCCGAAGACCTGCGGCACCATGGCCGGGATCGTCGCCGAGATCTGATCGATACCCGGGATGAAGGCCAGGTGGGGAAGGGATGCCGCCACCAACTGCTGGATCTGGTTGACGACGGGCCCCACGTTCACAGAGATCATCTGCTTCTCGGCCAGCGCTTCGACCTTGAGGTCGGACGGCAGCGCGGAGACGGCCACCTCGGGCTCCAACGGCACCGGCTGCACCGGGTCCGTGGTATTGGTCGGCGGAGGAAGGGGCGTCGAAGGCTTGTCGGACTGTTTGGTGGTGCACTGCACCAGGGAAAGCAGCATTACGGCCAGAATGAAACGTTTCATGAAAAATCTCCTCGATTGGGATGAGCCGGAACCGCTCCGTCACCGCAAAGGGTAGTAGTCTACATCAATGGGAAAAAATCAACAGTTCTTTCACCGGACCCTTCCAAAAACACTTGACTTCGGGGCCGGAGAACTGTATACAGCTTCGCGTCGCCGGTTTTTCGGACCGGTGGGCGGCCGGGTAGCTCAGTCGGTAGAGCAGCGGACTGAAAATCCGCGTGTCGGCGGTTCGACTCCGTCCCCTGCCACTTCATCCCTATTAAATAATGATGAATCTTTCAGTCCATGTGTGGGGTACGTCTTACGCTCCGCGGGTCCGATGACCCTGGGGCCACATTGATAATCATGGCCTTTGCATCGTATTAAAATCCGTGATATGACATCGTGGTCAAAACCGTTGTACGGTATTTGCCGGGAGTGGTGATCATGCGATTGGGTTCATGTTTGACATTTGCTCTCTGGATGGCTTTTTCAGCCCTCCTCTTTTCGTGCGGACGCACCGACTTCGACCCCACCATTCTGCCGGATGGCGGTCAGCCCGACGCCGACGCCGACGCCGACATCCCGGATGCCGACGCCGATATCCTTGGCTGCGGAAACGGAATCCTCGAGGCCCAGCTCGGGGAGGTCTGTGACAACGGCGTGCTGAACTCAGACGACCCGGGCGCGACCTGCCGCACCGACTGCAGGCCCGGACGCTGCGGCGACAACGTGGTCGATCCCGGCGAAGGCTGCGACGATGGGGTACTCAACAGCAACGAACCGGGCTCACCCTGCCGGCTCGACTGCATCCTGCCCACCTGCGGTGACACCATCGTCGATCCGGGTGAGCAGTGCGACGACGGCAACGAGGACGACACCGACGACTGCACCAACGCCTGCACCAGCGCCGTATGCGGCGACGGCATCCTCCAGGCCGGCGTGGAGATCTGCGACGACGGCAACCAGCGAAACGACATCGCCTGCGACGACGACTGCACTGCCGGCTGCGGCGACGGCGTCCTGCAGCCCGAGCGCGGCGAGATCTGCGACGACGGCGCGGCCAACTCCGACACCATCCCGGGCGCCTGCCGCTCGGTCTGCCGGCTGCCCGCCTGCGGCGACGGCATCTCCGACTCCGGACTCTTCTGCCTGGGCGCCCCGGTCTATTTCCCGACCGGCTCCGAAGGGACCGACGTGGCCGTGGCCGACCTGAACCAGGACGGTCATCCCGACCTGCTCGTCACGACCGCGACCTCGCTGCACGTGTTCCTCTATGATCCTGCCGTGGCCGCGTTCCTCCCGACCTGGAGCCGCACCGGCCTGGCCGGTCCCGTGGCGCCCATGGCGGCCGATTTCACCGGCGACGGCGTCATCGATCTCGCCGTGCTGGAGACCACCCAGCGCCGAGTGGCCCTCTTCACCGGCCAGGGCGGCGGTCTCTTCGGCGCCCCCGTGCGCACCACCACCGGCACCGGCAATCCGACGCGGGCCGTCGCCGCCGACTTCACCGGTGACGATATTGCCGACATCGCGGTGATCCTTCCCTACTCGGACAGTTTGATCGTGCTGCGCAACGGCGGCACCGGCACCTTCACCCTTCAGCCCGCGGTCACAACCTGTTCAAGACCCGTCTCCATCGCAGTGGGCCTTGTCAACGGTGACAGCACCCCCGATCTGGCCATCTCGTGCCAGATCGCCAACCTGGTCCTCCTGCTCTCCGGAAACGGCGACGGCACCTTCGCCACCCCGCGCTACCTGGGCGCGGCCGACCGCCCGACCCACATCGTGCTCAAGGACGTCAACGACGATGGCCTGACCGACGTCGTCCTGCTGCGCGCCATGAACTATCCGGCCATGCCGCAGTTGACGCTCTACATCCAGAAGAGCTCCGGAAACTTCGATCCGGACACCGTCGTGACCAACCTGCCTTACAACGCCAGGATGATCGCGGTGGCCGACGCGGATCGCAACCGGACCCACGATGTGCTCATCGCCTTTGACGGCAGCCTGCGCCTGTTCCTCAACGACGGCCAGGGGGCGCTGACCCCCTCGGCATCCTACTCCTGGCCCACGGATCCGGGCCGGATCACGTTCGCCGACTTCCTCCTGGACTTCCAGTCCATGCCGATCACCTCCGGCGGATCGGTCGCGGGCAGCCTTGGCCTGGACAAGGCCTCCTGGCCGCTGCCGGCCTCCATGAGCCTGCCTGCGCTGCCGCACTTCTCGGCGCTGGCACGCCTCACCGGCGACGCCTACAACGACGGTCTGCTCCTGACCACCGACGGTCAGATCCTGGTTTTGCCGGGAACCGGCGCCGGGCAGTTCTCGGGCATATCCCCCAGCGCGTTCCCCAACGCCGGACAGGCGCTGGTCTTCGACACCGCCGGTGATGGTGCATCCGACGTCTGGGTCACCACCTCCGGCCAGAGCCTGATCACGCCGCTGGAGAACGACGGCCTGGGCAATCTCACCGCTGGCACCGCCGTGGCTCTGCCCGGACTCAATGTCCGCGCCGCCGTCTCCCATCTGGATCTCAACCATGACGCCTGGGAAGACGGCGCCCTGCTGCTCAAGGACACGGCCACGATCCAGTTCTTCACGGGATCAGCCCAGGGTGCCTCCCTGGGAGCGGCCGTCCAGATTGGCTCGTCTCCCGATCGAATGCTCTGCGGGGACATCCTGGGCCTGGGCAACACCGACTGCGTCGTGATCGATTCCAACCTGGAAGTGTTCATGCTCATCGGCAACGGGTCCGGTTCCGGTGCGGTGTTCTCCATCGGCTTCCTGAGCGCACCCCCGACCGCCATCGCGCTGGCCGACGCCAACGATGACGGCGCCCCGGACCTGATCGTCGCCCATGCGGCGACCTCCACGGTCTCCACCTTCCTGTTCTCCGTCGAGCCGGGACCTGTGGTCACGCTTTCGGCCCATGAGACCCTCTCGATACCCTGTACTCCCGAGCAACTGGTGTCGGCGGACCTCGATGATGATGCGCTGATCGACACCCTGCTGGTCTGTGACGACGGCCTGACCCTGCGCATGCTGCACGCACGGGCTGACGCGATGCTCCTCCATCCCCTGATGCGCACGAGCGTCACACCGGTTGAGACCTGCGTCTCGGGCCCCATCGCCGGCCGCGCGGATTTCCTCTGCTGGACCAATCAGCCCAAGGCCATGACCCTGATCCAACGGCCCTGACCACGAACATGGAAACATCATGAAAAAGACCGGACTGTTCCTCGCCGCCCTCGTCCTCGCTCCGACGCTCGCGTCTGCGCAGACCCCGCATCCGTCCTTCTTCGAGCTGCCGTCCACCAACGGCCTGGGATCGGTGCATTACAGTTTTCATGAGGGAGACCACAAGGTGGCCGCCTTCTTTCCACATCTATACAAGCAGTGCGACGCAGACACCGCGTTCACCCCCAACCTGGCCTACGACATGTACTTCGGCATCCGCACCGGCGAGGCCGTGTGGATGAACACGCGCACGGAGTCGAGGGTGGAGTACGAGCTCGGCACCAACATCATCGTCACCGAGCAGACGGCCCCGACCGACACCGGGGACGTGCTGTTGCGCCAGTATCTGTTTGCGCCTTTCGGGCTGGACCATCCGGGCTTCGTGTACATGCTGGAGCTTGAGGGTGAAGCTCCTCCGTGCGCCCTCTTCTCCCTGATGAATTTCCGCATGGGCTCCGGGGCCGACCGGCTGGAGGCCGAGACCATCACCCGCGCAGGCAACGGCTGGATCGAATCCGGTGCGGGAGACTATGTGCTCTACCTGCGCCCCGTCGAGGTCCCCGCAGGCTTCCATGCTGGCTCCGCCGGGCCGGGCAGCCCCTGGCAGGTCATGCTCGATGGTTCGAACTATCAACTGGGTGACGATCCGGTGTCGGGCGATGATCTCGCGCTGGGGTTCCAGTTCAACCTGCCCGCGGGCGTGGCCGCCGGCGCCACAAGCAGCGTGGCCATTCTGGTGGTCGCCGCACCCGCCGAAAAGGCCGCAGCGATGATCGCCGACGTGGAGGCCATGCTGACGGGCAAGACCCCGGACCAACTCCTCGACGAGGCACGCGCCGACTGGACGGCCTTCCAGGGCCGTGCCCTGCTGCCCGCCGGCCTGAGCACCGACGAGGAGCACCTGGTCCGCCAGGGGCTGGCTGTCATGCGCATGGCCCAGGTCCGAGAGCCGAACATCGACGGGCGCACCCCCCATGGGCAGATCCTGGCGGCGCTGCCCAAGGCCCGCCCCGCCCCCGGCGAGGGCATCTGGAACGTCGCATGGGTCCGCGACGCCTCCTACGCCATCGTCGGACTGGCGCGGCACGGCTACCTCCCCGAGGCCCGTGATGCCCTGTCGTTCATGCTGCGCGCACGCAGCGGCGAATACGCTCACGCCGTGGGCTTCGAGTACCTTATCTCCGTTTGCCGCTATTACGGCTGCGGACGCGAGGAGACCGACTACAACGCCCAGGGTCCGAACATCGAGTTCGACGACTTCGGCCTCTTCCTGTGGGCCTTCTCCCAGACGGTGCTCGCCGATCCCGATGACACCTGGTGGCACGAGCACTGGCCGGCGGTCCGCGACCTGGTCGCCGAGGTCCTGGTCGGGCTCACCCAGGAGTCCACCTTCCTGATCTCGCCGGACTCCTCGATCTGGGAGCGCCACTGGAACGGGAACGAGAAGAACTTCACCTACACCTCTGCGATGGCCGTCGCGGGCCTCTGCGGCGCCGCCGACCTGGCCGGGCTCATGGGAGAGTCCGACACCGCCGGGCGTTACAAGGAGACCGTTTCGCGGCTGCGGCGCGGCATGCGTGACAACCTCGTCGACGCCGGCGGCGTGCTCGCCGGGAGCCTGCAGGAGTTGAACAGCGGCTCGGGGTACCTCGATCTGGCGGCCGTGGAGGGAATCAACTTCGGCGCGTTCGCCATCGACGACCCGGTCACCACCGCGTCGCTGGCCCGCTGGCACCAGGATTTCTTCGACGGCACGCCCGACGGTCCCGGCGGCTACTACCGTAATGACGACGGTGACTGGTACGACCAGCAGGAGTGGTGCTTCGTCGACCTCCGCATGAGCGTGGCGTACTCCATCACCGGCCAGACCGAGCGCCGCGATGCACTGCTGGACTGGGTTCTGGCCCAGAGCCGCGAGAACCGCTATCTGATGGGCGAGCTTTTCTGCCGCGGGACCGCCGACTGCCCCCAGCGCGGGGACTATCGTGGCTCCGTTCCCATGATCGGCTTCGGTCCGGGCGCCTATCTGATCGCCCTCGAGACCCGGGCCAACCCCGAGGCCCCGACCTGCTGTGCGGAGCCGAGCACGGTCGCTCCCGGCCTGCCCGATCCGGAACGCACCACCGGACTCCCGGATCCCGATCCGGATCCGGATCCCGACGGAACCACCGCTGACGACTCCGGATGCTCCTGCCGTGCGGGCGGGGGTCGTACGCCGGCCGGAATCTGGCTGCCCCTGTTCCCGTTGGCCCTGGTGCTTCTGCGACGACGCCGGAGGTGATCTCCGGCCGGTAGCGGCGAACCTACGAACCACCCAGGAGGATTGCCCGTGAAAAACTCCCTTTTCTTGTCGGTTTTCAGTTTACTTTTCCTCATCAATGGTAGTTGTGACGACTCCGGCGGGAAGGCCACCTTGACCTGCGGCAACGGACGCGTGGATCAAGGGGAGGCCTGCGACGGCACCGAGCTCGGCGCTGCGACCTGTGAGAGCCTCGGCTACCGCCAGGGCCAGTTGTCCTGCACGGCCACCTGCGAGTTCGACCTCTCCGACTGCGCCTCCTGGGGCCGCTGCGGCGATGGAATCCTGCAGGACGCCGTGGAGCAGTGCGATCGTTTTCAGTTGGGGTTCGCCACCTGCAGGAGCCTCGGCTATCACGACGGCGAGCTCGCCTGCGACGAGGAATGCAACTATGACACATCCGGGTGTGAAGACTCCGGCACCTGCGGCGACGGGATCCTGCAGTCCGAGTTCGAGGCCTGCGACACCACCGTGCCCGGAACCTTCACCTGCGAGAGCGCCGGGCGCTGGTCGGGGAACCCTTCCTGCACCGACGCCTGCGAGATCGACTTTTCCACCTGCTCGGGCTTCTGCGGCGACGGGGAGCTCAATGCTGGGTTTGAAGATTGCGATCCTCTGGTTCCCGTGGCCACCACCTGCGCGGAGCTGGGAACCTGGCATGGCGAAGTCAGTTGCACCTCAGGCTGCGGCTTCGACACGACCGCCTGCCGGGGGATCGGGGCCATCGCCCTCGGCGCCAACTCCGTGTACTTGATCGACTCGGCCGGCACCGCCTTCGGATGGGGCGGGTCCGACGGCGGCGTGGGACAACCCGTGCAGCAGCACTATGCCACGCCCATGCCCATCACCATCTGGCCGGGCCTGACCTTCATCGACATCGCCACGATGGACATGCACTCCTGCGCCCTGGACGGCAACCGCAACGCCTGGTGCTGGGGCACCAACGCCTCCGGCCAGCTCGGCAACGGCACCACGACCCTTTCCTACGAACCCGTGGCCGTGTGGATGCCGAACAGCGTTTATTTCACCTCGATCACCGTCGGCTATGATCATTCCTGTGGGCTGGCAATGGATGGATCTGCCTTTTGCTGGGGGGCCGGAAGCAGCGGCCAGCTCGGCACCGGCGGCACCGGCAGCTCATCGCAACCGAATATAGTGTCCATGCCCTCCGGCGGTGTGAAGTTCAACAAGCTCGCGACCGGCTTCCAGTACAACTGTGCGATCGGCACCGATGAGCAGGTGTACTGCTGGGGCCGCAACGACTCCGGCCAGCTGGGTCTGGGGAACACCACCAACCGCACGACGCCGATGCCCGTCGTCCTGCCGGGCGTTTCGTTCACGGATGTGGCCTGCGGCTCGGCCTCGACCTGTGCCGTCTCGACGACCGGCGCGGTGTATTGCTGGGGCCGCAACGACGCCTACCAGCTCGGCCTCGGGGACAACACCGTTCGGCTGCTCCCGGCCCTGCGCACCGAACCTGCCGGCATCGCCATGTCGATGGTGGCCGTGGGTGCAGGCCATGGCTGCTCCGTCTCCACGACCGGACGGATCTGGTGCTGGGGCTTCAACAACAGCGGACAGGTCGGCGACGGCACGACCAGCACCGTCACGACCCCCCTTGAGATCTCCATGCCCGGCAACCGGCTGGTGCAGGGACTCGCCGCAGGCACCTACGCCACCTGCGTCAGGCTCGAGCCGGGCCAACTGGCCTGCTGGGGAGCCAATGGCCAGGGTCAGTTCGGCACCACAGACCTCAAGGTGCTCTCTCCTGTCCTCGTCGCAGGTCCCTGACGACGACCTCCAAAACCACGACGCAGGGAACGAGTTGTCGCCGAACCCTTTGCTTGACAGCAGGTGCCCTCACGGACGATCGGCGATGAACAACTGATTGATGAAAAGAGAAGAGAAGGGGAAGCGGGAGAACGGCGCTTCGAGCCGCTGCGCAAGCTCCACGGGCGGAACCAGGCCCAGGTAGGGCAGAAACGCCGTGCCGACGAACATGAACGGCCGGGTGCGGATCCGTACGAAGCCCGCCTCGGACGCCTGTCGCCGGAAGAAGGCGCCGTCGACCTCTTGAACGTGGTGCGCCTGCTCCTTGTGGATGCCCGAAGCACCCGCGAGCCGATCCCAGAACGGGCTCGGCGCAGACGCGATCAACCGCCCTCCGGGCGCCAGCACCTCGAAGGCTGATCTCAGGGCCGCGGCGGGATCCGGCAGGTGCTCAAGCACCGCCATGGCCGTGACCACGTCAAAGCGGCGGGCACGTATCTCCGCGGGCAGATCCTGCACGTCACCGGCGATCACGGGGAAACCGAGCCGGGTCGCCATCTCGACGAGATCGGTGGAGATCTCGACGCCCACGGCCTGTGCGGGACCACCCAGACGCATCATCTCGCCGAGGGTGCGACCCTCCGCCGCGCCCAGATCGAGCAGGCGGCCGCCACGCAGCATCGGCGCGCTGCGGACCGCGGCCAGCGCACGGAAGCGATACCGGTACACGAGCTCGGCGCGGGCTCCACGGCCATCCGCGTCGCGTCCCCTGGCATAATCGGCGTGCATGGAACCGTCGGTCATCAGACTTCAATCAGCAGGTTGGCGCCCTGCTCGCGCAGGGTCCGGAAGATCGCGTCGTTGACAGTGTCGCCGCGCTCGAGGATGTCGGCGTAGAGCCGCTCCAGATTGCGGAATTCCTCATATTTGGCGACGAACTCATCAAAGTTCATTTTTTTCACAACGAACCCGTTCCAGGAGCCGTATTCCCCGAATTCCCGGTTCCCGACGTCGGTCTGGAACCGTGTGATGTACTGCTTGAACTCGTCGATGTAGATGACTTGTTCCGTCATGGGAAATGCCTCCGACCGGATCCGAACAGGCGAACATGCAGACGCCAGGCCCGCATGCTAAACCATGCCCGCCCGACCCGTCAAGCTGAACCCCCGAACTAATCGCCCCACTTCTGGACGTATTGCCCGGCGACGTTGCAGTTCTTGAACTTCGGATCCATGCCCTCGAGCAACGCCTGCCGGTCCCTGGGCAAAAACACGAGCGCGCCTTCGGCGTTGATCAACTTGCACTCGAGCTCCTCCTTGGTGACGGTGGAACGGGCGTCCTTTTCCTCCTCAAACTTCGTGAAGAACCACTTCCGCTCCTGCCGGTAGTAATGGAAGTTCTTTGTGGGATCGGACTTGTCCTCGTACAGGCTCACCGCGGTCCGGTACTCGTTCTTGCGCTTTCCCTCGGTCTCGCTGTCGCTGTCCTCGCCGATGTAGCCGTTGAAGGTCGTCCGGAAGCGTCCCTGCACCAGGGCCAGCAGGGCGGCGCGCCGCTTGGTCACACCCGTTCCTCCCGCGGCTGCAGCATCGGCGGCCGTGCAGTATCCTGTGCCCGCGCTCTCGAATGTGATCCCCTCGAGGAACACGAACCAGTTCGGCGGCGTGAAGGACACCACCGACTGGAGCTTCACCGGTCCGGGGCCGAGGTTCAGTTGAAGGGGTTCGGCCACGATCTGGTACTTGTCCCCGGCCGCCGGTGCGACGCTGATGGCACAGAAGTTCTCTGCCGAGCAGTCGCCGGCTTCGCCCTTGAGAAAGTGCACGATGAAGCCGTAGCCGAGCTTCTCATGCATCACGGGCATCCCCTTGATCAGGGGCACCGGATCCACCAGCTCCGCTCGCATCCCGAAGGTGCACGCGCCCTTGGGCGCGATGGACACGGCCTCGAGGAGCGGGCGCAGGGCCAGCTTCTCCTTTTTCTGCGCGGCCTCCTCAACGGCGGCGTGCAGCTTCAGATACACGGCCTTGGCCTGCAACCGGTCGAGCTCGATGGACTTGTACATCTTCGGCTTTGGAAACACGATGGTCTCCACGGCCGGCAGTTTCTCCTCCGGAATGCCGCTCCCGGCGGCGACGGGGTCTGCTGCCATCTCCGGCGCCATGGGCTCGGCCGCCATCTCCGGTGCCATGGGGTCGGCCGCCATCTCCGGTACCATGGGGTCGGCTGCCATCTCCGGAACCGTTGCCATCTGTGCGGCCATGGGGTCGGCCGCCGTCGGGGCGCCGGAGGCCTTGTCCCCGGATTTTCCACCACAGGCCGTGGTCAGCAGAAACATGAGGGCGACGCTTATCATGCGGATGTTCATTTTCATATTGGACCTCCTGTATCCATGAGCGTAATAGTTTTAATAAATTGATCAATTGTTTTTTCTTGCCCATTCCTGACGGGTTGCATTTCTTGATTCATGAAAATGACTTCGGTCTGGAATCCGCGCCGCTGCCATGTCATCCCGGGACGCCATCGCCGTCGGGCGGCGCCCCTGGTTCAGCGGCAATCGTACTGGACGACGCCGTTGAAGGAGCGATCCGCGAAGATGCCGCTGCTCAGGGGATAATAGGTTCCCACGCCCGAGTAGATCTGCAGGTCGGCGTTGGACGCCAGCAACGTGCCCGCGGTGGGGCCGCTGGTGTAGATGTTCCCGCTTCCGTAGGTCCCCTGGCAGGTCACCCAGAACGCCACGCGCTGCCCGGCATTGACCTGCAAGGAAAGGTTGATCGGGATCGGCGTGGCAACGCCATTCCCCTGACCGGTGATGGAGGTCGTGCCCAGCTGGGTCCAACCCGTCATGCCCGAGGTGTTCCCCACGTAGGTGCCCGTCCGGTACCAGATCTCGACGGTCTGTGCGCCGGCGTAGAACGAACCCGCGAAGCCGGTGATCGTGACGTTGCGCTGGGCCACCACGTCGAACATGCTGCCCGCCCAGCCGTTGCCACCGGCCAGGGGCGTGGTCAGCGGATCCAGGCAGACGATGTTGTTGGTGCAGGCGTTGGAGCAGTCGTTCCCGTCGATGTCATCGCCGTCGTCGCACTGCTCGCCTGCGGTGACGTTGTGGATCCCGTCTCCGCATTCGGAGATCGTGCAGTTGGCGTTGCAGGCCGCGCTCTCGCCGGCATCGTCACATGCCTCGCCCGCGGTCGCGTTGGTCGTGCCGTCGCCGCAGGAGGACACCGTGCAGTCCGCGTTGCAGGAGGCGGTCTCGCCGCCACCGTCACAGTCCTCGCCCGCGGTCGCGTTGGTCGTGCCGTCGCCGCAGGAAGACACCGTGCAGTCCGCATTGCAGGAGGCGCTCTCCCCGGCATCGTCACAACCCTCGCCGGCAGTCGCGTTGGCCGTGCCGTCGCCGCAGGAGGACACCGTGCAGTCCGCATTGCAGGAGGCGGTCTCCCCGGCATCGTCACAGTCCTCGCCCGCGGTCCCGTTGGTGATGCCGTCGCCGCAGGAGGACCAGGTGCAGTTCGTGTTGCAGGAGGCGGTCTCCCCACCGCCGTCGCACTGCTCGCCGGTGGAGGTGTTGGTGACGCCGTCTCCACAGCCCACGAGGGTGCAGTTGGGATTGCACAACTCGGTCTGTCCACCGTCGTCACACGCCTCGCCGGCCGTCGCATTGTGGATGCCGTCGCCGCAGCGTGAGGTGGTGCAGTCGACGTTGCACGTGGCGGTCTCGCCGGGGCCGTCGCAGTCCTCGCCCGCGTCGAGGGTCCCGTTGCCACAGGACTCAAGGCAGGTGCTCGGTGCGCCGGTACAGATGTAGCCAGGCTCGACCGCGCAATCGGCATCGCAACCGTCTCCGTCCACACGGGCGCCGTCGTCGCAGCCCTCCAGCGGATCGATCGCGGCGTTTCCGCACAACTCGGGCGCCTTGGCGCCCTTGGCGCAGGAGAACAGGAGGAACAGCCCCAGCCCAAGCACACCTGTGATCCGGAGTTTTTTCATGACAGCACCCCTTTGACAGTTTACTAGCACGGATTGCCCCGATTGTACAGACAGGCAAGGACGCATGATAAAGTGATTCGGTGCCCTGTGACGGCACCGACAGGCATGCCCTCACGGTACTCAGGCATCTGACGCACCAAATATTATCATTGAAACGAGTTCGGTGGTAAAAACGTCGGGATGAAGTGTATCGAAGAAGTCGCCTACTATCTGTATGTACAGGGAATCCTGACCCGTCTCGAGATCAAGACCCTGATCCGCGAGGGCTTCATCGGGTATCTGCCGGAATATCTCTGGAACCCGATGGAGAAACAGCTCGACGACCTCGGCGTCACCACGAG
>PHAZ01000327.1 GCA_002841825.1 Deltaproteobacteria bacterium HGW-Deltaproteobacteria-22
ACACATCTTCCGAAAACCCGACTACAGTTGCGGGTTCTCTAAACACATCTTCCGAAAACCCGACTACAGTTGCGGGTTCCGTAAACACATCTTCCGAAAACGCGACTACAGTTGCGGGTTCTCTAAACACATCTTCCGAAAACCCGACTCCAACTGCTGATTTCAGAATTACATCTCCCGGTAACTCCCCCCCACCCACCGTTTTTTCGTCTTTTCCGTGGTAAAACTCTTCCTCTCCTGCTTTTTCCGTTAACTTCCGTAGATCAAACACAGCTGGAATTTTCCGGAGAATCCACTAGTTTGGAGCCGTCATGCACTGGATCGCATTATTTCTGCTCACCGCCATTCCCCTGCCGCCCACCTGGCCCGGTGAGCCCTACTCCCTGCCCGCCGAGATGGACCCGACCCTGGCCGACGGCTCGTCCATCGAGCCCGAATACTGGAACATCTTCGAGGAGGACGACGAGGACGACGAGCATGATGCCGACCACGAAAAAGAGGCCGACGGCCCGGTGGAGGACGATGAAGGGTCCACCGCGGTGGTCCCGAAGGTGGCCGTGCTCACCGGCACCGCGTGCATCCGGGACCTGGTCAGGCGCGGCATCGACGTGAAGGCGGCTCCGGGAAAGAGGGGCGTGGAGACGCCCGTGCACGTGTTCGGCAAGATCGGCGGCGTCGAGTGGTACTACGCCTGGGATCCCAAGGGCGCGATGAACATCGACTGCAAGTTTGTGTACTCCCTGCTCCGGTTCGCGCCGATCCTGGCCGCCAACAACGTCAAGCGCGTCACCTACACCAGCACCTACCGCCCCGCCGAGGGCCGGCGCATCATCAGCCAGCACGGCCACGGTCTGGCCGTCGATGTGCGCTCGGTCACGCTCAACGACGGACGGGAGCTCGTCGTGCTGCGGGACTGGCGCAAGGCCTACGGCACCAAGGACAACTGTGTGGGCAAGCCCTCCACCCCCGAGGCGAAGATCCTGCGGACGATCATCTGCCAGGCCGAGAAGGCCGACATCTTCCGGCTGATGCTCACCCCCGACAGCGACTGGAGCCACCAGAACCACTTCCACATCGACGGGCTGGGACGCATCGACTGGATGCGCCCGCGCCACGGCGGACGCCTGGCCGATCAGCCGCTCCCCGGCGAGCCCGCCTTCGAGAACTGGTGGAAATGGTACGTCTGCTACAAGAAACGCACGCCCCGGGCCCGCGAGCGCTGCTGGAACAACCGCGCCTATCTCAAGCCCCGCAACGTCGACACGACCCGCACCCTCTCCCCGTCGGTGCAGAAGCCGCGCGAGCCCAAGCGCCGTGCCCCTTCCCGCCGGAAGAGCCGCCGCTGAAAAAGGTTGAAAATCTTCACCGGGGCGCTGGTGCGTCCGTCGGACTCATGCTAGTTTTCTTCTGACCTTGTTTTCAATGGAAGGAGACCTGCACGATGACCCCGGAGCAACTCGAAACCATCGCCCGTTTTCCCTACAAACCCAGGATGTGCGTCTGGGAACTGACGCTGGCGTGCAACCTGCGGTGCGGACACTGCGGCTCGCGCGCGGGTGTCGCCCGCGAGGACGAGATGACCACCGACGAGTGCCTGGCGGTGGTCGCGGACCTTGCCGCCCTCGGCTGCGAGGTCATCACCCTCTCGGGCGGTGAACCCACCCTGCATCCGGGCTGGCGCGAGATCGCCCGGGCGATCCGGGCCGCCGGCATGATCCCCAACATCGTCACCAACGGCGTCCACTGCACGCCGGAGATGGCCCGCGACATGAAGGAGTGCGGTCTCTCCAACGCCGCGGTCTCCCTCGACGGCCCCGCCGACGTGCACGAGACCATCCGCGGTCCGGGCACCTTCGCCAGAACCTGCGCCGCGGTCGCGACCATCCAGGAGGCCGGGCTGCCGGTCACCATCATGACCACCATCAACCAGCTCAACCTGCCCCACCTGGAGACGATCTACGACCTGTGCGTCTCCATGGGCGTGGATCGCTGGCGGCTGCAACTGGGCAAGCCCATGGGCAACCTCGGGGACCACGAGGACTGGGTCATCGAGCCCAGGGAGATCCTCTACGTGCTGCCCCGCCTGCACCGGCTCGCCGAGCGCGGCCCGGTCAAGGTCGGCATCGGCGACTCGCTGGGCTTCCACAGCGTCTACGACATCCCGCTGCGCGCCACCAGCTGGAAGGGCACCCCCCAGCACTGGGGCGGCTGTCAGGCCGGCATGCTGGGCATCGGCATCGAGAGCGACGGCGGGATCAAGGGCTGCCTGAGCATGCAGAGCGGCTGCCAGGGCCCCCACACCTTCCGCGAGGGCTCGGTGCGCGAGCGCTCCCTCTTCGAGATCTGGACCGACCCGAATCTGTTCGCCTACAACCGGCGCTTTGCGCTCACGGATCTGACCGGCGCCTGTGCCACCTGCGCCCACGGCCGCACCTGCCGCGGCGGCGCCCACTGCGTGTCCATCGCCGTCAGCGGCACCACCACCGAGAACCCGTACTGCTACTACATGCTCGCCGAGCGCGCCCGCAAGAGTCCGCTGGGACGCATGAAGAACCAGGTGGCCGCGGCCGCCGCGATGCTGTTCGCCGGCGCCGGCGTCTCATGCGTCCCGCCCGTGGTCGAGCCGACCTACGGCGTCGATCCCTGCGAGGACGTCCAGTGCTGCGCCGTGGACATCAGCCCGGAGACCTACGACCAGTGCTGCGAGGATGCCTGCTGCAACTGCGACTACGGCAGCGACCCGTGCGAATACGTGCAGTGCTCGGACCCCGACCTGACCATCTACGACTGGGAGCAGTGCTGCAACATGGACTACGGCAGCGATCCCTGTCACCTCGTGGACTGCCAGGACCCCCAGGTCCCGCAGCAATACATCGATCAGTGCTGCAACAACATGGACTACGGGGTCGATCCCTGCACCGACGCCGATTGCGCCGATCCGAACCTGCCGCCGGAGACGTTTGAGATCTGCTGCAGCAACATGGAATACGGCGTGGACCCCTGCGAGAGCGTCTGCTGCGAGTGCGACTACGGCGAGATCCCGCCCGAACTGCAGTATTGCTGTGAAGTCCCCCCCGAGAAGAAATAGCCTCAATTTAAAATTATCATGCCTCCCGGTTGGAGAGCCGCTATAGTAATAAGGCAAGGGAGGTGAACCATGCCCAGCCATCGCAGGATCCTGCCGATCGTGTTTTTCGCCGCATTCCTGGTCGCCACGCCGGCCCACGCCGAGGTGAGGCAGTTCTCCGCCGGCGCCCTGATCATCCCCATGGACCTCACGTATCAGGACCACGGCCTGTTCCAGGCGTATGGTCTGCTCTTCCAGTTGCTGCGGCAGGGCATCACCGTGCACTGGGTCATCGACCCGGGCAAGGTGTGGCATCCCGCGCCCTGCGACACCGCCGGTGACGCGTGTGACTGGGACTGCGAGGAGGAGGGCTCGGGCGAGAAGTGCCCCTATCCCACGGCGTCCCCCGATCTGTATGCCACCACCCAGGTGCTGTGGGACGACGACGACCGGCTCGCGCCGGGCA
>PHAZ01000328.1 GCA_002841825.1 Deltaproteobacteria bacterium HGW-Deltaproteobacteria-22
GCAGCATCTCCATGCTCTTGCGGGTCTTGAAGTAGCCGACGAACCGGTGGTCGAGAAACACCAGGGAGCGCTCCGCGAGGGCCCGGGAACAGGCATCCGTGATCTCGTTCGGAGCCACCTCGGTCTTCTCGGCTCCCGCATAGCGCCCCACTCCGGCGGCGACGGACCAGCCCGTCGGCCCCATCCGGAGAATCACGCCGGAGCCGGGGGTGTCGAGGGGATCGCCGACGACCTGCAGCAACTGGGACAACTGCACCAGCACGTCGCGGGCGAAGGCGGGGAAGCTCTGGATCTCGAAGATGCGGCTTGAGGACTTGACGATCTGGGCAAGACCACGCCGGGCTCGCTCCACCGTCTGGAGATCACGGAACGAACGGATCGACGCCGTGGTCACCGTGAACAGTTTGCGGGCCGTCAGTTCGGTCTTTTCCTTGTAGTCGTTGATGTCGTAGCGGGAGATCAGTTGGTTCTCGGGCGCCTGGCCGGGCTGTCCGGTGCGCAGGATAATCCGGACGAAGTGGTTTCCGAGCTCCTCGCGGACAAAGCGGGCCACATCGATCCCTGACGTCTCGGTCTCCATGACCATGTCCAGCAGCAGCATGGCCATGTCCGGGTTGTCCTGCATGATCTCCCGCGTCTCCACCGCCGAGAACGACGAGAAGAACTGCAGCCCGCGTCCTTCGAACTGGAAATCGCGCAGCACCAGCCGGGTCACCGTATGCACCTCACGGTCATCGTCGGCGATCAGGATTTTCCATCCACTTCCGTCTTCCTGGGGCAGTCTGCCTTCAGGCTCATCGGCAAAATGAAGAAGGTCATCCGTCATCGCGATCATCTCCCGCCGGCAACGTCAATGTGAATAGGACGCCGTTGCCCGGAACGCTCTCAACCTGAATTCGCCCACCAAAGGTACGCGTTACCAGATTATATACAATATGCAGGCCGAGTCCACTCCCTCCTTGCCCCCGCTTGGTCGTGAAGAAAGGATCGAAGATCCGGCCCAGGTTTTCGGCAGGTATTCCCACGCCGTTGTCCCCATATTGAAGGATAATTGCGTCCTCGTGCCGGGTGACGTAGATCGTGATCCTGCCGGCGGGGACCCCCTCGAAACCGTGGGTGAGGCTGTTCATCACCAGATTGGTGAGAATCTGCGAAAAAGCGCCTGGAGATCCCTGCATCGCCAGATCCGGCGGACATTCGACGTCCACCTTGTGGGCGGTGTGTTTTAAATGCGGACGCAGCGAAAGCAGCAGCTCCTGGACATACTCGGCCAGCACGAAACGACGCTCGTCCCCGCTGGCCCGGTCCGTGGCGATCTGCTTGAAGGAGCCGATCAGGTCCGCGGCGCGCTTGAGGTTGGACACCAGGATCAAACTGCCCTCCTCAGCCAGGTTGAGGTATTTGACCATCTCGGCGCGCGTGAGCGTGCCGGTGTCGAACAGGGCCTTCACCTGCAGCGTGCTCTCCTGCAGGTGGGTGGCCGCCGTCACGCCCACCCCCACGGGAGTGTTGATCTCATGCGCCACACCGGCCACGAGCTGGCCCAGCGCCGCCATCTTCTCCGACTGGACCAGGTGTTCCTGCGCATCCTGCACCATCTGCAGCGTGCGCTGCAGGGCAAAGGTGCGCTCCTCGACGCGGCGCTCGAGCTCCTCGTTGACGCGCCGGACCTCCTCCTCGTCGAGCTTGCGGACCGTGATGTCCGTGATCATGGCGAACGAACTGACCTTGCGCCCCTTCTCGTCCAGGATCGGGGCTCCGTTGAACAGGCAGATGACGCGCGACCCGTCGGGGCGAAGCAGGGTCGCCTCGTAGGAGCTGCGAAGGCCGATCTTGCGCAGCTCGAGGTGTTCGCGGATGCGCTCGGCGCTGGGAGGATCCACGAACTCGAAGATCTTGCGCCCCAGGATCTCCGCTGTGGGACGGCCCAGGATGTGCGCCATCTCCGGGTTGATGTCGAGGATCAGGCGGTCCGAGCCCACCTCCATGAACCCCTCGTTGGCCGAGGACAGGATCATGCGCAGGCGCCGCTCGCTCTTCTCGGAGTCCCGCTGGGCGTTCTTGCGCTGGCGGATCTCGTTGCGCAGGGAACGACCGTACTGGTCCAGCTCACGCATGAACTTGTTGAAATAATTGGCCATCTGTCGGATCTCGCCGGTGGCGCGGGTCCGGATCCTGGTCTTGAACTGGCCGGCGGCGCCCTGGGCGAAGGCCGTGATGATGGTCTGCAGGGGACGGGAGATGATGCGGCTGATCAGGAAACTGATGGTCATCAGCAGGATCAGGGTCACGAGCATCGCGACATACAGCACGTCGCGCATGGTCGTCAGCGGCGCGTACACCTCCTCGAGATATCCCGTGGACACGATGATCCAGTCGAGCTCGGGCAGGTATCGGAAGATCGCGATTTTCTCACGTTCCTCCTGATCCCCCGGGTTCTTCCAGGAATAGCGTGTGCTCCCGTTCTTCTCGTTGCAGATCTTCTCGGTGAACCGTCGTCCGGACGAATCCACCGCGTCATAGATGTTGCCGGTCAACTCGGGATGGATGATCAGGTTGCCCCGCGAGTCCATCACATAGGTGTATCCGCTCTTCCCGAAGCGGTTCGCCAGGATCTGCTGCCGGAACTCGTCGACATGGATCAGCGTGGCAAACTCTTCGCGATAGGAGGACACGGAGACGATCCAGTCCCAGGGCTCGAAGTAGCTCATGTAAAGGGCCTTGGGACGGGTCACTGTGTCCTGGGGGTTCTTCCACTCGTACTCGATGTAGCCGTTTTTCTGCACGATCTGCTCCCGGATGAACTGGAAGTCGCGCAGGTCCTTGTGCAGCAGGACCTTCTCGGGGTGCACCTGGAGCTGGCCCGTGGAGTCGAGCACATAGATGTAGCCGGTGTTTCCGATCTTCTGGCTCAGCAGGATCCGGGCCGCCTGACGCTTGGCCTCCTCGACGGTGATGCGACCATTCAGGGAGTCCTCGTGGAACAGCCGGACGATCTCCACGTTCTTCTCCGCGATGGCCCGCAGGTGCTGCTTGATGGACGTCTCCGCGGCGAGCCTGACCATGTTCACGGTGTTGACCGTCGCGTTCTCGAGCTGGGCCTCGATGTTCTCCTCGAGCAGCGAATGGAGCCGGATGTTCAGTCCAATCGCGAGGGGAATCATGACCCCGATGAACAACGCCGAATAACTGAGGATCAGCCACACGCGGATGGGGGTGCGCTTGAAGAATCGGGAGAGGCTCGGAAAAAGTCGCAAGATACAATGAATTTTCCGCATATTCGGCCCGAGGTCAAGGGTCATTCCGCGGCGGGCGGAAACGCGCCGCCGGGCTCGGGGTTCTTCTTCTTTGGTTCTTTTCCTCCCGGGCGGCCCGGTCCGACTGGTCCGACAGGTCCGACTTCCGGGCCGCCTCTTCCTCTTCTCCACATATAGGACTGCGGCCACTCGGGGCCGCCTCTTCTTCTTCTCTTTGCTTCCGCTTTGCTTCCTGTTCACCGGTCACGGCTATAA
>PHAZ01000329.1 GCA_002841825.1 Deltaproteobacteria bacterium HGW-Deltaproteobacteria-22
CCTTACAAGATCATTTTTTGTGTTTTTTTCAGAGTCCAGCTAAATCAAGGAAAATTCAATCAGGATTGACGATTCCGCCACTGGTTCCTCTCCTTTTCGCGATCCGCAACTCCTCAACAAGGCCCTGTTGGCCACAATTTTTCTTAATGTTATTCAGCAGTTGCCACTATTTATTTTTTCGCATGATTTTACTGCGAATTTCTGACGTTGAATTGCTTTCGCTTGTCTATTCCCCGCGTTACAGGCATTTTCCTTGTAGATCTACAGTTTTCGGCGCCTGATGCTATGCGGACCAACTCTCGCCCTCGGGGAAGATCCGGCCGCGTCGACCATGTCATCCATGACCGTGGGGCGAGTGTACTTCAGTTGTTGACGATCTCATTCAGGCTGATTTCATGGTGTTCTCTCCCTGCCCCGTGGGGCCGTTTCGGCCGTCAGATTTTGACAAGAATTGTTGTCGTGTTTGTCGTGAATATCCGACACTGGCCGGTGCTAAACGGCCTTTTTCCGAGCGAACACTTGAACGCGGAAACCCTCGTCCCAGGCGGGTTGTTCTGCTTTTCCTCCGTTCTGGTTGAGTTTTTTGGTTGTGTTTCTTTTCAGGACTATCGAGAAGCCGCACTCCAAAGCGAGTGGCCGCACTCCAAAAAGGTGACGCCCGGAGGGACCGGGCGTGGTTATCCTTTGACGCCACCGGCGGTGAGGCCGCCTACGAGGTGCTTCTGGAGCACATAGAAGAGCGCCATCACCGGGATGGACACGAGCACGGAGCCGGCCGCGAAGCTGCCCCACGAGGTGGAGTGGGAGCCGACGTAGTGCTGGAGCATCACCGGCAGGGTGTAGGCGGTCTCCTCGTTGAGGAAGGTCTCGGCCAGGATGTACTCGTTCCAGGCGGTCATGAACGAGAACAGGGCGGTGACGGCCAGGGCCGGACGCGACAGCGGCAGCACCACGCGCCAGAACATGCCGAAGCGCGTGGCGCCGTCGATCCAGGCGGCCTCTTCGAGCTCCTTGGGGATGGTGTCGAAGTAGCCCTTGAGCATCCACACGCAGAACGGGATCGCCGTGGTCGAGTACACCAGCACCAGGCCGGCCACCGAGTTGAGCAGCCCCATCTTGTCCAGGAGCACGTAGAGCGGAATCATGATCAGCGTGGCCGGGAACATCTGCACGACCAGGAACATCGAGAGCCCGATGGCCCTCCCCGGGAACCGGAAGCGCGAGAACGCGTAGGCCGCCGTGGCCGCCAGGAACATGCCCACGAGGGTCGTGGCCAGCGCCACCACCAGGGAGTTGAGCAGCTGGCGACCGAACAGGCTGCGGCCGGAGCTGTCCTTGCTGCCGATGACGGCCTTGTAGTGGTCCAGCGTCACCTTCGTGGGCACCGGATTGAGGGTGCGCTCGAAGTGGTCGCCGGGCGTGAGGGATTTTTTGACCACGAGCATCACCGGATACAGGGTGAGGATCGTAAAGAATATGAGAAACGTATGCGTCAGAATGAGCCGGGTGCGGCCGGATTGTTTCATCACATGTCCTCCCCGGCCCGCGTGAGCCGGTTGGCCATCTTCGAGTACAGCAGGAGCACCACGAAGATCAGCGCCGCATAAGCCGCGGCCAGGCCGTAGCGCTCGCCGCGCTTGAACGCCCACTGGTAGGCCTCGGTGATCAGGATGTCCGTGGAACCGCCGGGCTCACCGGCGGACACGAGGTAGATGATGTTGAACATGTTGAACGTCCAGATGCTGCCCAGCACGATGGCCGGGAACAGGGCCGGACGCAAAAGCGGCAGCGTGATCAGGCGGAACTGCTGCCAGCGCGAGGCGCCGTCGACCTCGGCGGCCTCGTAGAGCGAGGTCGGGATGCTCTGCAGGGCCCCCAGACTGACGACCATCATGAAGGGGAAGCCCAACCAGGTGTTGGTGATGACGTTGGCCATGAACGAGGGCCAGAACGTGGAGAACCAGGAGATCGAGCCGATGCCCAGGGAATCCAGCAGCACGTTGATCGCGCCGTACTGCTGCTGGAACATGCCCTTCCACATGAGGGCGGTGATGTAGTTGGGCATGGCCCACGGGATGATCAGCAGCACCCGGTACACGCCCTTCATGCGCAGCAGCGGATCCTTGAGCAGCAGCGCCAGGCCCAGGCCGATGCCGACATGCAGCACGACGTTGAACAGCGTCCACATCAGGGTCACGCCGAGGGTGAACCAGAAGTTCAGCGGATGGGTGATCGCCGCGCCGCCGCCGGAGAGGATCTCCCAGAAGTTGCGCAGGCCCACGAAGGCGAAGTTGCCGTTGCAGTGCGAGAAGAAGCCCAGGGCCAGGCCCGCGGCGAACGGGACCAGCACCAGCACCAGCATGCCGATCATGGCCGGCACGACGTAGGTCATGGCCACTCGGTGCTCGCGCAGGCCCGTGAAGAAGCGCCCGGCGATGCCGTGCTTCCAGGCAGCGCCGGCGGCCGCAAGCACGAGGGCGGCGGCGGCGAAGAACCAGCGGAAGGTGCCGTGGCCCATCCCGGCGCCGAACGCCGACAGGTGGCTCCCCGTGCCCTCATAGGGCGTGATGCGGTAGCCCGCCAGGAACACCAGCAGCGGCACGAAGGCGGCCGTGAACGCGGCCAGGGGCGCCCAGGAGGCGGGGATCAGCAGCAGACACAGCAGCGCCAGGAAGCCCGCGATCAAAAACGGCATCCACGGGAAGGCTGGCGGCGGCACGCTCTGGGGCATCACGACCACATAGGCGTGGTCCTTGCCGGCCCAGGCCGCGATGACCAGGGAGACGGGACCGCTGTGATCCCAGGCGATTTCGTAGGAATTGCGATAGACAGCCGCGGCCGCGAGATCATGCAGGCGGCGGGTCGAGGGATCCGTCAACTCTCCGGCAAACTGCGCATCCGGCTTCATCCGGTCCCAGCCCGACACGAAGGAGAACCGCACCAGGTTGTGCGGCAGGTTCGCGGGCTTGAGCACGAACGCGCGCTCCACGCCGGGCAACTGGGCCGCGGGGGTGCCGGTGGTGAACTGTCCCAGGGTCTCCAGGGCGCGGCGCTCCATGCCGTTCTTCTGTTCGCGGCTCTGGACGCGTTCGACGATCAGCAGGCCCAGCAGGATCATAAGTGCCGTGCCAACGGCACCAAACCACAGGGCCCCGCGACGGCTGCATAAAAAGGATCGAAGACAGAGACTCATCGGGCACCTCCTGCACAGGCGCCGATGTACCGGGAGATCTCCCAGTCGGCCTCGGACAGGGCGTCACGGATCCGAGCGTTGCGGCGGATGATCGCGGTCAGGGCCTTGGTGTACGGCGGCCACATCACGCGGGCCTCGGGGGTGGCGGGCATCACGACGCTCTTGGCGGCGATGGCCAGAAACTGCGAGTAGAAGAAGCGGTCGAACGCGCACTGGTGGTTGGTGCGGCACTCGGTGCGCATGGCCTCGGCCACGGCCGCCCGGATGGGCACCTGCCCTGCCGTCTGCGCCCGGAGCCGCGCGGAGTCGGCGCCG
>PHAZ01000330.1 GCA_002841825.1 Deltaproteobacteria bacterium HGW-Deltaproteobacteria-22
CCCTCGTGCGCAAAAACCCCATCTCCTGACGTGTCCGAGCCCGGCCCCAAGCATCCGTGACGGGTCCCCTCGAGGAACGATCCATCCTGCGGCTCATCCACCGAACCCGTTTGCGCCCCGCCGTTTGACGCGCCCCAGCCCGCATGCTAACTTGATCCCGGAGTAGAGATCATGATCCGAAACCTTTTCCTGTCCCGCCTTGCCGCCTGCTGCCTGCTGCCGTTGGTCACCGCCGGCTGCGTCTTCGACACCGCGGGCCTCTCGCCGGTGAACCCGGATCCCTTCTGCGGAGACGGGGTGATCCAGGCCGTCGAAGGCGAGGATTGTGAAGGTCCCGACCTCAACGATTTCACCTGCCAGACTCAGGGCTACTATGGAGGCACGCTGAGCTGCAGCGCCGACTGCACCTTCGACGTTTCGGCCTGCGAAGGACCGCCCCTGTGCGGAAACGGCATCCTCGACCATGGCGAGGACTGCGACGGCGACAACCTCAACCAGGCCACCTGCCTTGCGCTGGGCTACGACGGGGGCACCCTGGCCTGTGACGACGACTGCACCTTCGACGAGACGGCCTGCGAGGGTCCCCCTCCGTGCGGGAACGGCATCCTCGACCAGGGCGAGGACTGTGACGGCGACGACCTCGGCTCGGAGACCTGCGAATCCCTGGGGCTGGGCATCGGCGATCTCGCCTGCAACGTCATGTGCGCCTACGACCTGGGAGGCTGCTACGCTCCCGTATGCGGCGACGGCAGCGTCGACGGTGACGAGGTCTGCGACGACGACGGGACCGACGAGTGCTCGGGCACCTGCAACGCCGACTGCACCGGCCCCGCCAATGCCTGCGGCGACGGCAGCGTGCGCTGTGACGAGGAATGCGAGCCCCTCGACCTGCAGGGCCGTGACTGCACCTCCTTCGGCTACGCCGCCCCGGCCGGCCTCACCTGCTCTGGCCTCTGCGCCTTCGACACCTCGGGCTGTCACTCCGACTGCGGAGACGGCGTCCTCGACCCCGGCGAGACCTGCGAAGACGGCAACACCAACGCCGCCAACGCCACCGACGACTTCTGCGGCCCGCTGTGCACCACCAACACCTGGGCCTGCGCCGGCGCCTGGCCTGGATACATCCCTCCGAGCAACACCGACGAGACGTGGGTCACCTTCACCAACACCAGCCTGGCCGGCAGCACCACACGATACGCCACAGGGGCGGCGGGCTCCACGGTCACCATCTCTGGCTCCTACGCTTACGACGCGGTCGCCTCGGGCTGCACGGGCTGCCGCGTCCAACTCTACTGGGGCTTCTTCGCCGGAGCCCCGCCTGCCTCCGACACCGATCCCAACGCCGGCTTCAAGTACTGCCGCGACAACGTCAACGCTGCCCCCAACAACACCTACACCTTCACCCTGAACCTCCCCACCCAGCCCGGCACGTATTACCTGCGCTGGGGCCGCTCCTGGGAGTACTCCTGCAACTACAACCTCGGAGCCCCTGACGCGGGCCGCTCCCTGGCGGTCATCTGCGTTTATTGACAACACCACTTTCAGGGATGATCGACGAAGATCAGTTTCGACGTGTCGTAACCGGCGGCCTTCACCGTCTCCAGGAGACGGGCCTTCAAGTCGTCCGGAATCCGAGGCGTGCGCGAGAGGATCCACAGATACTTCGAGGTGCCGCCGGACACCAGCGCCCACTGGTAGGCATCCCGATCCAGCGCAAACACCAGGTAGGAACCGTAAAACGGCCAGAAGAACGTCACCTTGAGCGACCCGACATCGGTCCGGCCGCGGAAGTACGCACGGCCGTTGGCCTTCTTCCACTTCCCCTGCTTCTCCGAGTAGCCGCGGTTGACCACATTGAGGCCACCGCCCTTTCTCGGGCTGTACTGCGCCGTCACGCGGCTCAGACCACGCTCGAAGGAGTGATCGAGCCGGGCGATCTCGTACCAGGTGCCCAGGTAGCGCTCCACCTGAAAGTCGTCCACGGGTTTGACGTTGGGCATGGCTGCACATCCTGTCAGACAGAGGAACAAGGCCAGCGGGAAACATTTCATCAATAAACGCATCTTGGCCAATCTATCATAAATATTCCGCCCCGGAAAGACACTTTTACCATCTTGACAACGGAGACCATTTCGACGAGATCTTCGGCAACGGCGCCCACCTGCGCCAGGAGGTTTTCAATCCCATGCGCAATTTCCGTATCGTACTCGTCATCCTTTCCCTGTCCCTGTTAGGCGCTGCCTGCTCCAAGAAGGCCGATGACCCGAAGAAACCCGCCAACAACACCGCAACTCCCGAGATGAAGGCCGACGAGGCCATGACGCCGCCCGTGGCCGACATGCCCGCCGACGGGATGCCCGCCGACATGCCCGCCACGACCGCCGAAGGCGACATGACGGCGACCACGGACGCGACGCCCGTCGCCCCCGCGGCGGACGCCCCCGAGCCAAAGCTGGTCTGCACGAAGTTGATCCCGGAGGAGCTTCAGAAGAAGCAGGGCCTCTCCGCGGTCAGGGACGGCAAACCCGCTGCCCAGCCGCGCACCATGGACTGCCCCTTCCAGAAGGGCACGGAGTCCTACTCGGCCAGTTTTGACTGCCCGACCTGGGACGATAACACCTTCAAGGAGACCTTGGAGAGGCGAAAAAAGGCCATGGAGGGCGCCAAGGACGTCGAGGGCCTGGGACGCATGGCCTATGTCGGCAACAAGTACGGCATCGTCATGCTCACCTTCTGGGATGACGACACGAGCTGCTATGTCACCATCCCCGGCAAGGACGAAGCCTTCATCATCGCCTTCGCCAAGGACCTCGCCGCCAGCCTCAAGCCCGCCACGATCCAGTAGTCTATCCCCGCGCGGAAAACCGGGATTCATCCCCGGCAACACCAACTACGGGTCCCCCTTCAAGGATCTGCATGACGTCGACCACCCCGATGCCGACGCGGGTGCCCGCTGGTGCGGGACGATTATCACAGGAGTCAATCTGTACCGAAAAATGCAAGGCCAGGGAGAACCAACTTCAGGGAAGGATGTCCACCGGTGTGAGGCTGTTGGTGGTGGTGCCGTCGCCGATCTGGCCGTCTTCGTTGCGACCCCAGCAGCGGACGATGTTGCCGCCGATGGCCACCGCGCACGTGTGCCATACGCCCGCATCCACGGAGACCACGCCCGGCATTCCGACGACATCGCGCGGGGAGTGGGTGCTCGTGGTCGTGCCGTCGCCGAGCTGGCCGTCAGCGTTGTTGCCCCAGCAGTTGAGCGTGTTGTCGTAGATGATCGCGCAGGTGTGGCTGCCTCCCGCGAAGACGCCGGTCAGATGAAGGAGATTGGAGTTCGAAGGTGTCACAGGTGTGGGGCTCTCAGGAAGCCCCGCGCTGGCCACGCCAAGCTGGCCGTAGTTGTTGTCACCCCAGCAACGGAGCGTTCCGTCGGCCAGCAGCGCGCAGGCGTGGTCACCGCCCACGGCCAGGCCCACTGCCGTGGTGATGCCGAGGAC
>PHAZ01000011.1 GCA_002841825.1 Deltaproteobacteria bacterium HGW-Deltaproteobacteria-22
TTCAGTTCGGGGCGCCGGGTCAACGCGAACGCCTTCCCGTAAGCCTCAAGCGCCTGGGAGAACTCCCCGATGCGGTAATACTTCTCGGCGACCTCGTAGTGGACGGCTGCCTTTTCCGCGGTGGTAGGATCCCCGGTACTTTGGGCACGGGCGTCCCGGACCGGCGCCGTTCCGTACGTGCCGACGAAAATGGAGAGCACCATGAAGATCCACCAACCTCCGGGCCGTTTCATCGCCCTCCCTCCACGCTCTCAAGGTTCCTCTTTTCAATGTTGTGCGGGATCGCGGCCGACCAGACAATGCCCACGAAGAGCCCGCGGGACTCGAGCCAATCCTCAGACAGGAAGGTCTTCTGAAGCCGGGCGGTGACGCCCAGGCGACCGAAGGCCACGACCGGCAGGTCCCAGGTGACTCCGGTGCTGTAGTGGACCCCATGGGCGGATTCCTCGTGGAGCCGGTCGGAGAACTCGGAGCGCCCCACATATGTATAGCCGCCCTGGAAGTCGAGATGCACGAAGGAGAGAAACGGCGCAGTGATAGGCAGGGTGAAACGCAATTGCAGGCCGGTGTGGTGGGCGGTGAGGGAGTCGATCCCCGAGCCCAGTTTCTCCATCATCCAGTGGAGGCCGAATCCGACCTGGGCGTGAAATGGGTGGAAGCGCGAGCGCCGTGGATAGAAGAGGACGCCCGCCCCGATCGCTGGGCCGGCGTCCTCCCCACCGGTGGTGGCGGAGGACCGCACCTGCCCGATGTGGGCCTTGTCGCAGGACCCCGCGAGGCAGGAGAAGAGCCCGATGGGCTGCTCGAGCAGCACGATCGGGGGACGGCGCCCCACGGGAAGATCGGGGTCCAGGGACAGCGTGACCAGTTCATGGATGAACGGGCGCACCTGGCGCTCCACACGTTCATCAAAGTGACCAGGTCGCCTCAGGATCAAAACCTGGCGTCCCGCGACCAACTCCAGCGTGCAGGGCGTCCGACACCGTTCGGTCCCCTCGGCCCAGACCGAAGCGCCCGCAGGTGTCGTGAACAGGGTCACATTTCCGGTGCCGCGCTTCAACGCCAGCGCCCGCTCTCGGGCGAGGCGGGCGACGATCGTCTCTATCGCGGCGATGTGCTTTTGGGCCACGGCGTTCTGGGTCTCGTCCGTGGAGCGCGACAGGAAGCGCCGGTAGAAGAACAGAGCGCGCTCCCACTGCTTCAACTGGCGGTGACACTGCGCGATGTTGAAGTACAGCGCGGGCACGTCCCGAACCTCCAGCGACCGCAGGTAGTGTTTGAGGGCCTCCTCGAAGCGCCCTATGGCGTAGGCCTTCTCGGCCTCCTCGTAATGCTCCCGGGCTCCGTCCTCACTTGCGACGGCGCTGGCGGGGAGCGCGACCACCCGCAGGCAGAGCAGCATCGCCAGAAGGCCGCGAAAGAGAGGGTAGGAGAGATGCTGCCGCATGCGATCACCAGGAGTAGACAACGCCGAACTCGACGAGGTTCAGCAGGTCGTGGGCGATGGCCGGATCGTTCCAGAAATTCCAGAGGTGCGAGATCCCGACGTCCAGGCTGACCGCTGGCGCCAGCGGCGTGGAGAACCCCAGCCCCGTCTTCACGTAGGCGCCGCTTCCGGACACCGTCTGGTGCTCCGGGTTGTGCCGGCTCTCGTGCCGGGCGAGACCTCCACCCACCAACGCGTAGACCATGGATCCCCGGTAGAAGGTGAACCGCACCTGCGTGCCCACGTGGAGATCCGTGACCGGGCCCGGCACCTCGTTGAGTATCTGACGGACCCACTGGATTTCCGCGCCCACGGTGATGAAGCGACGTCTCCGGTTGACGAGGTCCTCCTGTCGGTCATGTGACGTGAAGAGATGGCGAAGGAGGGCGACGCTGCCGCCATAGGCGAGCATGGCCGGCATTTCACGGGGACCGTCATAGTCCTCGTCATAGCGGCAGACGCCGGACCTGCACAGCGCGTTGATCAAGCGCACCTGCAGACCCCACGCGTTCAGGCGCCGCGACAGGACCTGCGTGTCCTTCTCCAGCCCGGAGTAGAACGTCAGGAGCGTTACCGTTCGGGTCACGCTCTTGTCCGGGAGCACCTCGACCACCTCCACACGCTCATGCTCATCCCCGACCCTAAAGGTGAACCGGTGCCGGCCCGGCGCCAGCTCCAGGGTCAACGGCGTCGTCCCCGCCGGACGGTCGAGCGCTGCGTCCACGAAGACCAGGGCTTTCACGGGCCGGGTCACGAGGGTGATCCGTCCCATCCGTCTTTTCCGCTCTGCTGCTGCCTTCTTTTCCTGCCCGCGAAGGATGGTCTCCCCCTCCTGGATGAACCGGCTGGCGAGCGCCACCTGCTCGGCCTCGGGCAGCGCCGAGACGAACCGCTTGTAGAAGAACACCGCCTTTTCCCACTGCCCCAGCTGGCGGTGGCACTGCGCCAGGTTGAAGTTCAACTCCGGCCGGGGCACCAGGGAAAACGCCTTCTGGTACGCCTCCAGCGCCTGTGCGAACTCCCCCAGCCGGTAGTACTTCTCGGCAATCTCGTAGTGCAGCGCGGCCTTATCCGATGCACCGTCACTTTTTTCCCCAGACGAGGGCTCCTGCGCGAAGACGCACGGAGTGGTCCAGGCGAAGAACAACGAAAGGATCAGGACAGAAAGACGCATTGAAGCTCCAGTCAATTGCTCATTTCAGTTCACCCTCGACGGCGTCGGACCTTGGCCGCAAAATATGATCTGCTGTTGGAATGAAGCTGATGGTTCTTCATCGGATTCTCCATGTGGGTGGGGAATTGACGAAAAAATCCTAATCTTTCGCATCTTCCTTTTCAAGATTTTTTTAGACTTGAAAGAGGCCGCTGGTTGAAATTCACCGGATTTACGCATGGAGGCAAAACCCGGGAGCAGGCCTGACCAGGGACAGGTCGGGCGTCAGCGCGGACAGGTGCAGCGAACGGGCAGGGGACGTGACCGAGGACAGGTGCGGGGAATCTTTTCCGTCTTTTCCGTGGTAAAAATCTTCTGTCTTTTCCTTTTCCGTTTTCTTTGTGGATCAGACGTCGCCCGCGTTACCGTTCGTCCGCGGAGTCGATCCGCTCGATGCCGTCGAAGCGACGGCTGTCAACCGTCCGCGGAGTCGATCCGCTCGATGCCGTCGCGGGTGATGATGATCACGTAGTGATAGATCGAGGCCTGGTCTTCCTTGCCCTTCTCGGAAAGTTTCAGCACCAGGTGCACGTGGTAGACGCGTCGGCATTCGACCGAGATGACCTCGTCGCCCTCGATGCGGTCGCGGCTCTCCAGCGGTTCGTCGAGCATGGTGAACCAGGACGACAGGCGCATGCGGATGATCTCGGTGATGGACTCCAGGCGGGCGTGGGCGTCGGCCAGTCGCGGGGAGTTGAGGTGGATCTCCTTCTGGAAGTGGATCACGTTCTCGGGCTTGAGCACGTGGCGGAAGGGGTTGGTCGTCTGGTTGCGGATCCGCAGGACGTCGGCGGGCACGGCGCGGGCGTCGGAAAAGCGCACCCGGGCCCGGGAAACGCCGACCTTGCGTTCGATGGCGGGGTCGATGAGGTCCTCCATGCGGTCCGATACCAGGTGGGGCACGTAGCGGATGAAGAACGCACGCAAAATCTCCTTGATGCGGTCCTTGAAGACGTAAGCCAGGATGATCATCAGCGCCCAGGGCAGGCTGTACGTGGCAAACAGTTGGTCCGTCAGGAAGGCCGCCGTGACCGCGAAGGCCATGGCCGCGCCCGCGGCGATGCCCATGAGCACCTGGCCGACCTGGGAGGCCATGCGGTTGGGCGTGCGGCCCATGTACATCGCGCTCTCGCTCCATTTCTTGAGCATGTGGCTGCGGTACAGGGCGACCTCGTTCTGGATGGGGGTGTCCGCGCAGACCACCGACGGGTAGTGCATGGCCAGGCGATATTTTTCCTGCTTGTGGAGCTGGGTATTGACCGCGGCGGCGGTCCCTGCGTAGCCGGCGGCGACGAGATCCCGGTGCAGGGCGAACTGCTCGCGTTCGGTGACCAAGCTCATCAGTTCGTCGGTCCAGCGGTAGGCCTCGCGCAAAAACTCGTCGATGCCCGGCTCCAGGAAGCGCGTGTGCAGGCCCCGGTAGCGCTCCAGCACCAGCCCGATGTTGGTGACGAACTGCTCGACGGTGGTGTCGATCAGCGACGCCGGCTCCATGCGGGCCATGCTCTCGCCGATGAGCGCGATGCGGCGCCGCAGCTGGAACGCATAGATGTTCGAGAGCGTCTTGATCTCGTAGACCAGCTCCTCCTGGTCCTTCGAGGTCAGGATCGGCGTGGTGTCGAGCCGTCGCGTGATGCGGGTCAGCGGGCTCTTGTCGTTGTCGGGGTCGATCAGCAGCGCCAGGGGCATCGGCGCCACCGTGTAGCGCGTGTAGGTCACCAGATTGTTGAAGAACGCCTCTACGCCGTAGCGCGACTTGGTGATGTTCATGGACGCGGGGGTGAACAGGAGGGCCTCGAGGCTGTAGGCGGTCTTGGGCTGGTTGGGGACCAGCGGATAGTCCACCTCCAGCTCCAGTTGCTGGCGGCCATGATTACGGATTCGACAATGATATTCCATGATGATGCGATCTCACGCGGGCCCGCGGACGGTCCGAAGGGACCGGGTGGGGGGCAAAACGCGCACTCTAGTGGGTTTTGACGGGTAAATCAAGGGCCGCAAACCGGCCCGGGCGGCCCTTTGGTGGAAAAAACGCGGGAGCCGGTTGCGTTTTTCCGGGTTTGGCACTATTTTGCTGCGTCCGTGACCGCTTCGGGCGGAGCGGACCTGCAATAAGGAGTATGGTATGGATTCTGCTGATCTGATGCGACTGGCCAAGCAGGCCATCGAGGAAAAAAAGGGTGAGGACGTGGTGGTGTTCGCCGTGGCTTCGCGCGTGGGCTACACCGACTACATCATCGTGGCCACCGGACAGAACCGCCGCCACGTGGAAGCCATCGTCGAGGAGGTCCGGGGGAGGTTGATCCAGGAAAAACAGGAGATCGTGGGGGTCGAGGGCCGCGAGCAGGGTGAATGGGTCCTGCTCGACGCCGGTGACCTCGTGGTGCACGTCATGCAGCCCGCCACCCGCGACTACTACCACCTCGATCAAGCCTGGGCCGACTGTAAAATCGAAGTCGCATGAAATGGTTCGTGTACAGTGTGGGGCATGAGAAGGCGGATCCCCTTGATCCGCTGGTGCAGGAGTACGCCGCGCGCATCGCCCGGAAGGTGCCCCTGACGCTGAAGGTGTTCCCTGACGAGGCCCGCCTGGATCGCGCCATCGGCGACGGGCGCGTGCGTGTCGTGCTCACCGAGCACGGGGAGCCGCTGGTGTCGTCGGAGAAGTTCGCCTCGCGCATCGGGCAGTTGCTGGCCCACGAGGGCCGCGACGTGGTCTTCGTCATCGGCGGCTCCCACGGTCACTCCCCGGAGTTCCTCGCCAAAGCCCACCAGCGCTGGTCGCTGTCGGGCCTGACCTTCCCCCACCGCCTCGCGCGCCTGCTGCTGGTCGAGCAACTCTACCGCGCCCTGTCGATCCTGGCCAACGAGCCGTATCACCATTAAGAGAAGAAGAAGAGACTACGGAGAAGACGGGGCGTTGACATGAAAGACTCTCCGTCCATTCGGTTCCCCTCTGTCTTTTCCGTAGTCTCTTCTTTTCTTGTCAGCTTAGAACTTGGCGGTGGCGATGATGGCGGCGCCGAACTTGTTGCTGTCTTCGAACTCGCGCTTGGCGGTGCCGTTGGGGAGGGTCTTGAGGGTCGTGAAGTTGGGGTCGCGCTGATAGAGCACCACGAACGACATGCTCATCATGTTGGAGAGGTCCCACTTCAGGCTGAGCTTGGAGCCCAGGATCGGCAGGGCGTCCTCGCCGTCGGGGAGCACCGAGATTTCGCCCTCGTTGCGCACGACGATGGTGCGGATGCCCAGGTCCACGTCGGAGGCGCCCGTGGAGGTCGTCAGGTGCACCTTCGCAGTGGACGGCATCTGCACGCCCAGGGTCAGGCCCAGGGTCATGTGCAGGTTCGGGAAGTAGTAGTCACCGCCCACGGCCGCGAACAGTTCGGGGGAGGTCTCCAGCTCGCCGCTCATGGCCTGGTAAGGCACATAGGAGGGGACGTTGAGCAGGATGAACGACAGGGAGCGGGAGAACAGCGTGAAGGTCATCCGCGCGAGGTCCTTCTGCAGCTTGAAGTTCAGGGCGCCGGCGTAGGCGGGCTGGAAGGTCGTGGTGCCGTAGTTGTCCGGATCCGACAGGGACTGGGCCATGAAGTTGCCTTCGAGGGAGACCAGGTAGTGCAGGCCGGGCTTGTATGAAGGCTTGGTCAGCAGGGAGTCGGCGAACTCCTGATCCGAGCGGAAAAGGCGCAGGTCGGCGCTCATGCCGAGCTTCATGCCGTTCATGTAGGCGATGCGGCCCGAGGCGCCCACGAGCTGGACCATCTCGCCCTCGACGCCGAGGTTGGGGTTCTCACCCATCTGGAAGTAGCCGCCGTTGGCCTCGATGGAGAGCTTCTCCGAGGGCGTCCAGCCGAAGCCGCCGAGCATGGCATAGACGGTCTCGCTCTCGCGGCCCTGGTTTGATCCCGGGGGCGGGTTGGTGAGCACGCGGGCGGTCTTGACGCCGAAGAACGCGTACATGTCGGGCGTGCGATAGTTGAACTTCACGCCAGGGGTCAACTGCTTGGAGGCCGCAGCGAACGTGTCGGCGCCGCCCCAGGTCAGGTCGTACATGTAGCCGAGGCGGAAGCGGTCCGTGGACACCGGGAACATGGTGACCGAGAACTCGCCTCGGCCGGGCTCCTGGTACTTGACCAGCAGGTAGGTGCCCGCGTCGGCGAGCTTGCCGTCACGCGAGGAGGAGAAGTCATATCGCGTCACGACCGCGCCCTCGGTGGTCAGGCCGGGGATGTAGCCGGCGAGCTTCTTGTAGAGCACGATGTGGAACTGGTTCTCGCGGCCGGTCCGGGCGGAGTCGAGGTTGTCGAAGAACAACTCGTATCCGGGGCGGTTGCCGAAGCCCGGCAGCGGGCTGTCGATGATGGTCTCGCCGGCGCTGTGCAGGAAGTCGTCGTCGCCGAGGATGAAGGCGATGCGCGTGTCGATGAAGTACCGCTCGGGGGCGAGGAACTCCGGCATCGGCATCATGGAGCGCTGCTCGCGGCGCAGGCGGCGGCGCCAGGATCGCTCCTCGGGGGTCATGTTTTTCTCCTGGTCGGTCACATCCTCCCCGGACTTGGCCTCAGGCTTGGCCTCGGGTTTGACTTCCGGTTTGACTTCCGGTTTGACTTCCGGAGTCGTCTCGGGTTTGACCTCCACGCCGGGGACGGGCGTGGCATCGGTGGACCCTTCCTGGGCCAGCGCCCACGAGGGAATCAGCAGGGTGAACATCAGAAGGAAGCGGGAAAAAGTACGCAAGGGAACCTCCATTCTCCTCATAGTGAAAACTTACTCACAGTCGGCCTGGGTGAGGCAGACGTCACGGGCGTCGCGCGGAAGGATGATCCACTCCGGTGCGCCGAAATCCAGTTGTTTGAGCATGCCGCGAACGCGGTAGATCGGCAGTCCAAGGTTGCCCTCGGCCTCGGGATCGAAGGGCACGATGCCCTGGGAGACCACGCCCACCTCGACCCCGCCGACGTCGACGGTCCAGGTGAAGTAGATGTCGTAGTCTTCCTTGACGACGCAGCCGATCTCGTCGCCGCAGTCGTACTTGCAGTTCTTCTCCTCCGGGATCGCGTAGTCGATGACGCCGTCGCCGTTGGCGTCGCAGCGCAGAAACTCCGTGGAGCTGATGACGTTGGTGACCTCGACGAGGGCCGACTCAAGCTTCTCCATGGCCAGTTGGTTGCCCAGGGTCGTGGCCGTGATTACGACGGGGTCAGGCAGGAACGCCGTGCACTTGGGCTCGCCCACGGTGCAGAACGCGTCGCCCGTCTCGCAGCGGTCGACCTCCCACAGCGGGTTCTTCATCTCGGTGTAGCCCTGGAACTCGTCGATGGCGCCCTGGATCGACAGGATGCAGTCGCCACGGCTGGTCTCCTCAGGCGTGTTGAAGTTGTAGATGTAGAGGTGGGCGTAGTCCGGGAACGCCGGATCGCACACATCGGAGATGTTGAAGCCGGAAACGGAGATGGCCGTGACGACGAGGCGGCTCTCGCCGGGGGCGCAGGCGGCGGTGCCCAGGTACGGATCGCCGTCGATGGTGACGCGGAACCCCGACAACGGGCTGGCTTCCTTGTCCGAGCTGCCGTTGGTGACCAGGCTCTCATCCCAGGGGCGCTGGACGTCGGCCAGCCGCGGGTTGTCGAAGAAGAGCAGGTCGGAGACGCCCACGGCGCCGGAGCCCGGCAGCGGATTGTCGTCGTCGGGGGCGTAGCATCCCTGGGCCGGATAGAGGGAGGCGCAGGCGGCGTTAGCGGCGTTGGACGCCGGCTCGTAGCCCATGTCCTCGACCATCAGGCGAAGCGCTCCGAAGGAGCCGCGGAAGGTGATGTCGCCCTCCCAGACACCTGCGGACATGGCCAGGACGAGCACCTTGCGGTTGTCGGGCAGCAGGTGGACATCGTCGCCGGACACGAACATGCCCGAGGGGACGGTGGTGACCACGATGGAGTTGTAGAAGGACGGGGCGACTTCCATGTTCTCATTGAGCGCCCGGATGCGGACCCGCGCGGTGAACGAGTTTTCGGCCAGGGAGAAGACGCATGCGTCGGCTGTTTCCAGGCCGCAGGTCGGCGGGGTCACGAACGAGACCTCAAACGAGAGCACGTCCCGCTTCAGGGTGACGTTCTCGGTGCAGGCGAAAACAGAGGCGAACAGGAATGGGGTAAGTAGAAGGAGCTTCTTCATGATTTTCCTACTCGTAGGAGGGGTACACGCGATCGATGCGGCCTTCTTCGCGCGCCTCGATGCAGGGCATCCGGATGCACATGTCCAGGGCCGACTTCATCAGTTGCCGTTCACAGTAAATCCGCTCGTCGGAGTTGCGCTCCAGATACGAGCAGTCCTTGGTCAGGGCATCGGCGACCTGCTCGGAGCAGGCGGCGTAGCGGGACTGGGAATAGCGCAGGCTGTCGATGAAGGACGCAAATGCGGTCTTGAAGTCGGCCAGCGTCTGGGAGTCGGCCGCGGCCTTGAGGCCTTCGATGCGGTCGAGCTCGCTGTCGGGCAGCGTGGCGCCGCAGCCGGGATAGTTGATGTACATGAAGTCGACCACGGCATCGCGCAGGGGAATACCGGTGTTGTACTGCGTGGTGTTGAACTGCAGTACACGGAACCCGGAGCCGCCGGCCGCGATGTAGTCGTTGGCAGCGAGCGTGTACGAGCTCAGCAGTGTGATGGGGCGTCCGCAGCCCAGGGGCGTGCAGAGCTCGCCGGCCGGACAGCAGCCGCCTTCGCCGAAGGCCGTGCCGTCAGGGCAGGAGGCAGCGGGCTCATAGGAGTCGTCACAGGTGTCGGCCGCGCCGACGGGGCCGCCGGAGACGCAGCGCACTCCGTCATAGGAGCACACGGGCTTGCCGGTCTCGGCGTTCACGCCGTAGAGCGCGGGATCCTCGAAGCGGGCGCCGCCGATGGTGATGCGGTGGGCGCTCTCGTAGGATTCGGCGTCTTTGTACGGGGGGCGGACCGTCTCGTTGCAGTTCATCACGAACGTCACGCCGGCGACCTGGGCCTGGGGCTGGCAGCCGCGGCGCGCCGAGCGCAGCGACACGTAGTCGAGCAACTGCTTCACCTCGGAGCCCGACAGCGTCAGGGTCGTGATGGTGTTCTCGAACGGGAACACGTTGTACATGGTCTCTATCGTCACCGGGCCCGCCTCGATGTCGGAGCGGATGCCCAGCGTGTTGGTCAGGGCGAAGTCGGTCTCGACGCGGCGCCGAACCTGGATCGCGGTGGACACGACGTTGCCAAGGGCGGAGTCGCCGTAGCCCGTGGCGAAGCGGCGGATCTTGACCGGCGCGAAGGCGATGAAGCGGGTCAGGGGCAGGTGCTGGTACAGCATGGGCTTGTACCAGTCCAGGATTCGCTGGGTGTCCCCGTCGAACTGCTCGACCGGGATGCGGTTGTCCATGGGATGGATGATCTGGCGGAAGGCCTTGAGCTCCCAGCCGTTGAGGGCCCACAGGGCCTCCTCGTACGGATCGCCGGAGGTCGGGGCCTCGGGCTTGCCGAAGACGGTGTCCATCTGGCCGACGAACTTCAGGAAGGCGCCCGAGTGCATCAGGGGCACCGCGCGCGAGTTCTTGTAGCGGATGGACTGCAGGTTGCCCTGAGGGTCCCGGGTGGTCTCCAGGCAGCCACGCCGCTCCATGAAGTCGATCAACTGCGGACAGGAGGGGTCCGGACGGCAGTCGTGGATGACCTCGGGCGGGGACAGCACGATGTGCAGGTGTCCACCGAAGACCACGTCGATGCCCTCGGTGTTGGCGATGATCTGCTCGTCGCCGGGCAACCGTTGATTGGAGACGCACAGGGCATCCGGGATGGTGCAGTCCTCCCCGGGAGGGCAGTTGTCCGGATCTTCAATATAAATCTGATCGTCACCGCCGCGCTCCATCTGCTTTTCCGAGCGCAGGCCCAGGTGGCTGACCACCACGATGACGTCGGACATCGGGCGCAGGTAATCGATGTAAAACTGGATCATCTCAATGGTCTCGACCGGGGTCACGCCCAGGGAGTTTCCACCTTCATACATGGACACGATGGAGCCCAGGGAGCCCGCACCGATGATGCCCACGCGCAGCCCCTCGGCATTGGCGATGGTGTAGGGATGCGTCACCCTGGCCAGCGGGGAGGCACCGGGGTAATTGGGGTTCTCCATGGCATAGTTCATGTTCAGCATGGGGAAACGGGCGAACTCGATGGTCTTGTTGACGTAGTTGGTGACGCCCATGTCGAACTCGTGGTTGCCCACCGCGAAGGCGTCGACGTGCAGCATGGAGTAAATCAGGAACTCCACCTCGCCGAGGTACTCGTTGAAGATCGGGGCGCCCTGGAACACGTCGCCGGAGTCCACGTGCACCACCCGGCCGCCTGCGGCGCGGATACGCTTGATCAGCGTCGCGGCCCGGGCGGCACCACCGATATTGGGGGAGTTCTCGTCGAGACCGAGGGCCTTGTCCGACTCGCCCACCTTCAGGTAATAGGGCAGCAGGCGGGAGTGCCAGTCGGAAGTATGGATGAAGGTGATTTTGATGTCGTGACCTTCGAGTTCAGGCATCTCGGTGTGCTTGAGGCAGCCGGCGAACAGGAAGGACAGGGCGATGATGGGAACCAGAAATAAATGGGAGCGGAACATAAAAGCCTCCGGACCCATAAAGATAACGACTCCCAACCGCGCATGCAATGGCAAAGACGGTTTTGCACCATAATAAATTGGCCGAACTTGCCAACGCGCGTCCAAATGTGGTATTCCGATGCACCATATTGGAGGAATGGATGGAACATCCCGAACGAGAGCATTGGAAATCCTCCCTGGGCTTTGTGCTCGCGGCCGCCGGCAGTGCCATCGGGCTGGGCAACATCTGGCGTTTTCCCACCCTGACCGGGCAGAACGGCGGGGGCAGCTTCGTCCTGATGTACATCGCCATCGTCCTGCTGGTGGGTCTCCCGCTCATGTACGTGGAGCTCTCCATGGGGCGCGCCGCCCAGCGGGGACCGGTCGGGGCGTTCGGCAGGCTGGCGCCACATCCCGTCTGGAAGCTCCTCGGATATCTCTTCGTCCTGACCGGCATCGTCATCCTCTCCTATTACGGCGTGGTCGCCGGCTGGACGCTGAAGTACTTCTGGATCGCCCTCACCGAGGGCTTTTCCCGCGGCGGCTCGGGTCCCTTCTTCGAGAGCTTCACGAGCAACGGTCCCGCGCAGATTGGCTTCTTCCTGGCGTTTCTGGGGCTCACCGTCGGCATCGTCTTCTTCGGGATCAAGGGCGGCATCGAGCGCATGAGCACGGTCCTGATGCCGGTGCTTTTCGTGCTCCTGATCCTGCTGATTGTCTACGCACTGACGCTCCCCACCGCCGCCGACGGCTTGCGCTTCTATCTCGTGCCGGACGTCGATCACGTCACCGGAAAGACGTTCGTGTTCGCGCTCGGGCAGGCCTTCTTCTCGCTCTCCCTGGGCATGGGTGCCATGCTCACCTATGGCAGTTACCTCAGCCCTGATTCCAACCTGGTCAAGTCGGGCCTGATTGTTGTGATTTGCGACACACTCATCGCCATCATGGCCGGGCTGCTGATCTTCCCCGTCCTGGGCGGAGCGCCCGAAAAGAGCGGACCGGGCCTGGTGTTCGTGGTGCTCACGGATCTGTTCGCCACCCTGCCTGCCGGCCGGTTCGTGGGTGCATTGTTCTTTTTACTGTTGACCATCGCAGCCCTGACATCCACGATCTCGCTGATGGAGGTGGCCGCCTCGTACCTGATCGACGAACGCGGCTGGTCGCGTCGGAAGTCCGTCATGGTCATGGGGGCGACGGTGCTGGTGCTGGGCATTCCGAGCGCGCTGTCCCTGGGTGCCGTTGGCGGCCTGGGGAATCTTGTCAAGATTGGCGGCAACGAACTGGGATTCCTCGGCCTGGCGGACTTCCTCTTCGGAAACGTGGCGCTCACGGCGGGCGGCTTCCTGCTGATCCTGTTCACCGTCTTCGCCTGGAAGCGAAAAAACTTCGAGACGGAACTGTATTCCGGAAGTACACTGGCCAAGGCGCCCAGGAAGGTGCTGTTTTTCCTGCTGGCGGTCGTTGCACCCCTGTGCCTGGCCTGCATCCTGGGGTACATGCTGTTCACCGGCCAGACGCTGGGCTGAAAATCTTAGGTGAAGGTTGACGACGTATCCCCATTGTCCGCAATGCGGCGTGAAACTCGAAACCGGCGCGCGCTTCTGTGGTGCCTGCGGGTCCCAGCTCGACAGCGCCGGCGCCTCCGGGGCCCAGGTTTCCTCCCCCGGCGGCACAGTGCACGGGAGTCAGGTCACGCCTGACACGCTTTCGCGCGCGCCCATGACGCTGATCGGACACATGGTCGGGGAGTACCGGGTGACCCACTTCGTGGGCAAGGGCGGCATGGGCTGGGTCTTCGCCGCCGTGCACCCGATCATCGGAAAGAAGGTCGCGATCAAGGTCCTCAAGACGACCTTTTCCCACGAGCTCGAGGTGGCCAACGCCTTCGTCAACGAGGCCAAGGCGGCCAACGCCATCGGCAGCAAGAAAATTGTTGACATATTTGCATTTGGACAACTCCCCGCCGGGAACCTCTACTTCGTCATGGAGCTCCTCGAGGGCGAGAGCATGGCCCAGTACCTGTTTCGGGAGGGGCGGCTCTCGTTCGCCGACGCCCGCCTCATCTTTCCGCTGATGCTCGAGGCTCTCTCGGCAGCCCACGCACACGGCATCGTGCACCGGGACCTCAAGCCGGAGAACATCTTCCTGATCACCCACAAGGGCAATCCCGTGGACCTGCGGCTGCTGGACTTCGGCATCGCGAAGTTCAACGCCGAGCAGCCGTCGTTTCTGCGCACGCAGGCGGGCATCATCAAGGGGACGCCGCTGTACATGTCGCCGGAGCAGTGCCGCGCCGCGGACACCACCGCGGCCTCGGACATCTACTCGCTCGGGATCATCCTCTACCAGGCCTTCACCGGCCGGGTCCCGTTCAAGAGCAACTCCTACGGTGAGTTGATCGCCGCCCACCTTTCCGAGGAGCCCGAGGAGCCCTCCCTGCTTACGCCGATGCCGCCGGCGCTGGAGGAGTTGATCCTGGACTGCCTGCAGAAGGATCCGGAGAAGCGGCCCGCCTCGGCCGACGAAGTGCGTTCCCGGCTCCTGGGGCTGTTGGACGCGGAACTGTCGGCGCCGGCCCGTCTCGAGGCCCGCGCCCGCCGTCGCTTCCGGCGCGTGCTGTGGACCGCGGTGACCGTCACGCTGGTCGTGGCCGGTGCGCTGACCCTGTGGCTCTGGCCGCGCACCCAGGTAGATCGCATCCTGCACTCGATCCCGATGCCGCCGGCCAGGCACCTGCGGATCGTGACCTCCCACCCGCCGGTGGTGAACGCCGAGCTGGCCTCCGGCTTCTCCTTCTGGCTGGCCCAGTTCGGGTACCCGCCGGTGGAGATCGAGTGGATCGTGCAGAAGGACGACCTGGGCTACATCCGCAACCAGTTGCGCAGCGCGATCCTGCAGAAGCGTACCGGGGAGCTCGACCTCATGATCGGCGGTGGCGAGAGCCTCCACCGGACGCTGGCCCGCCAGGACTGCATCTCGGTTGGCCAGGTCCACGAGGCCTGCTCGCAGGTCGCGATCGAGCCCGGAAACCTCGTACCGCACGTGCCTGGCCAACTGGCAGGCACCAACCTCTATGACCCGGCGGGTTACTGGTACGGCGTCACCCTGTCGGGGTTCGGCATCGTCTGCAACGAGAAGGCCCTGGAGAAGCTGGGGCTGGCCTTCCCCGCCACCTGGGAGGACCTGGCCGATCCGCGGTTCTTCCAGCGGGTGATCGCAGCGGACCCGCGGCTGTCGAGCTCGACGCACATGGTGTTCGAGATGATCCTGCAGGCCTATCCCTGGAATGACGCCTGGAGGATCATCGTCGGGCTGGGTGCCAACATGCGCGACGGCTGGCTGTCGTCCTCCCAGGGGGTGCTGCAGAAGATCGTCGACGAGCCCGAGATCGCCTGTGGCCTGGCCATCGACTATTTCTTCCACCTGGAGAAGGACGAACTGGAGAAGAACTCCGGCGCGAGGCTCCGCTTCGCGATTCCCGAGAAGACCTCGTATCTGACGCCCGACCCGGTGTCGGTGCTGTCCCGGGCGCCCAGCCTGGAGCCTGCAAGGCTGTTTCTGCGGTACCTGTTCACCGAGGGGCAGAAGTTGTGGATGCTTCCCAAAGGCTCGAAGTGGGGGCCGACCCACCATTCCGTTCCCCGGCTGGCGGTGGACCCGAGCCTGTACAAGACGCCGGAGGCGTTCGTGTTCTACATGGACCCGTTCGCCTCCAATCCGCCGCGTCCCTTCGAGTCGGATCTGGCTGTCCGCCGCAAGTCGCTGCTGTCGATCCTGCTGCAGGCGGCGGTGGTGCTCAATCACCGTCCCCTGAAGGAAGCCTGGCAATTTCGCTTGGAAAAAGGCGATCTTTCGGCGAAAATGAAGCGCCTGGTCCTTCCGGTCTCCGAGGAACAGTTCCAGAAGTCGGTCAACTCCGATTTGCCCGACGTCCTGGAATTGAAGAACCTCGAGAACCGGTGGATGAACGACTTTCACCGTGTCTACCGGCAGATGGGCCGGCCGTAGACGGCCGGGCCGGCCGTAGACGGCCGGGCCGACCCCAGCCGGTCTGGCCGACCGTAGATGGTCCGACGAAGAAGGAGAAAATGCATGTCCAAGAACATCGACCCGTTGACCCTGGAAGCGGGATCCCCGGAGAATCCTTCCATTTTCGGCAAGTACCTGCTGCTGGGCCTGGTCGCCCGCGGTGGCATGGCCGAGGTGTACCGCGCCAAGCGGCTCAAGAAGGAGGAGGGCCTGATCGCGCTCAAGGCGATGCGCACCAAGCTGCTCAAGGAGCAGAAGTACATCGACATGTTCCTGGCCGAAGGCACCCTCGGACGCATGCTGCAGCATCCGAACATCGTGGAGACCCATGAAGGTGGCCGCCACAAGAACGTGTATTTCTTCACGATGGAATACATCGCGGGCAAGGATCTCACCCATGTCCTGCGCAAGGTCCAGCTGGCCGACCAGCGGCTGCCGGTGCCCGTGGCCGTATACATCGCGCAGAAGAGCGCCGACGCGCTGCACTACGCGCACACGCTGACCGACAAGGACGACAACTGCCTGAACCTGGTCAACCGGGATGTCAGCCCCTCGAACATCCGCATCTCCTATGACGGTGAGGTCAAGATCATCGACTTCGGCATCGCCCGCGCCAAGAACCGTGCCACCTCCGAGATCGGCACGCTCAAGGGCAAGTTCAGTTACATGTCTCCCGAGCAGATCCGCGGCCTGCCGCTGGACGGTCAGACCGACATCTTCAGCCTGGGCATCGTCCTCTATGAAATGCTGACCATGGAGCGGCTGTTCAAGGGCGAGAGCGAGACCGTGCTCATGGAGAAGGTGCGCCAGTCGGTGATTCCGCCGCCGTCGACGATCAACAAGCGCGTGTCGCCTGAGCTCGACGAGGTCGTGCTCAAGGCGCTCTCCCGCGACAAGAAGCAGCGCTATCAGACCGCCGGCGATTTGGCGGCCGCCCTGCTGAAGCTGCTGGAGCCCTACAAGTTTTCGGTCAACGAGCTCGGAGACCTCATGAAGCGGCTGTTCCACGACGACTATGTCAAGGACAAGGAGGTCGCCGTCATCGCCTCGACCCTGGACAGCCAGTTCCAGATGGTGGACACGGGCAAGACCGAGAGCTTCGAGTCGCTGATCGACGAGAACTTCGACGTCACCGGCATCATGGAGATGGAAGTCGACATGGATCCGTGGGAGGAGGAGGAGGAGAACGACCCCGGTGAGGAGGGGAACTCCGATGATCCAGCACCGCCGGGCGAATTCATGACGCACGATCCTGCGCCTCCCGCTCCCGCTCCCCCACAGGCGAACAAGGCCTCCATGGATCCGAACAAGTTGATCTTCACGCTGCTGGGTGTGACCGCGTTTGCCCTGATCGTCACGGTGATCATCATCGTGCTGAAGAAACTGTAAGCCGGCATCATGGACTTATCCGTCATCATTCCCGCCTACAACGAAGCCGCCGGCATCACCAGCGTGCTGGAGCGGCTCAGGCCGGTGCTGGGCCAGCTTTCCGTCACCTGGGAGTTGATCGTCGTCGACGACGGTTCCACCGACCGGACCAGCGAGATCCTGCGCGGCGTCGACTGGATCCGCCTGATCGAGCATCCCGTGAACCTGGGCTACGGTGCGTCGCTCAAGACGGGCATCCGCAGCAGCGAGGCGCCCTGGGTGGCCATCCTGGACGCCGACGGCACCTATCCCGAGCAGATGCTGCCCGAGCTCGTGCGGATGTCCGCCGACGCCGACATGGTCGTGGCGGCCCGGACCGGCGCCTCGGTGCACATCCCCCTGATCCGCCGTCCGGCCAAGCGATTCATCACCCGGTTTGCCGGCTACATCGCGGGCCGGAAGATCCCGGACCTGAACTCCGGCATGCGGGTCATGAGGCGCTCCGTCGTGGAAAAATTCTTCCACCTGCTGCCCGACGGTTTCTCCTTCACCACGACGATCACCCTGGCCATGCTCGTCGACGGCTATCGTGTGAAATATCATCCGATCGACTATCACAAGCGCTCGGGAAAATCCAAGATCCGGCCGATCTACGACACCATGAACTTCCTGTCCCTGATCACCCGCACCGGACTGTACTTCCGCCCGCTGAAGGTGTTCTTCCCGGTGTCGCTGGTCCTGTTCCTCTTTGGGCTGCTCGTGCTGTTCGGATCCTGGCACGTCTTCGGGAGGATCATGGATTCCTCGGCCACGATCCTGATCATGACCTCGGTGCAGTTCCTGGCGCTGGGGCTGCTCGCGGAGCTGGTGGTCCGCCGCTCCGGCAGGTGAGGAAGGAAGCTGTTCATGCTGCGACGTCTGCTTGTCATGACGATCGTCCCGGGGCTGATGATTGGCGGCCTCTCGTGCGGAAAGAAGCCTTCGGACGGCGATCCGTCGACGGATCGGGCCAGACCGCCGGTGGCGCCGCTGCCGCCGGTGGCAGTGCCGTCGCCGGTCCCGCCGGTGACCGAGCCCAAGGTCGCCCGCTCCAGCGAAGGGCTGGGAAAACTGCTCGACCGCTTCAACGCCTGCGTCGGGGCGGTGGCCGAGGTCATCCGCGCCTCCGACGCGGCTGTGACCATCCCGGTCAAGCAGATCGGTGACTGCGAGAAACTGTTCGAAGAGATCCTCGCGACCCGGCAGGTGGTGATCTCGGAGCCCTACGCCGAGTACTTCGTGCTCGCCGCGCAGGTCCTGAGCCGTCTGCGGCTGCCCGCGCCGGGGGCGGGGCTCCCCGCCGATCCCTTCCCGGTCAAGGAGTTCATCGCGGACTACAACGCGTTTGCGCTGCGAAACAATGAGTTGATGGGCATCCCGGTGATCGAGCCGGCTCCCGCCGAGGTCGTGCGCAGGAGCGTCCCGCGGCGGACCTACCGTGATGAGCTGGCTCGGCTGGGCCAGACCCTGGAGACGACCGTGCGCGACTGGTCGTTTGCCCACCACTTCGAGACGCTCGGCTCCGGAGCCCCTGCAGCCTGGCTGTCCGGCGCCGGCCTCGAGCGTGTGCGGTTCTGGATGCTCCGGCTCAAGCTCGAGGACCAGTTGGGCGACTTCGCGCGGTTCGACTGCGACAACGCAGGCACCGGCCCCGAGGAGAAGATCACCTGCGACACGCTGCAGGGCGCCGGTCGCGCGCTTTCGAAGTCGGCACAGGATTGGGTGGAGGCCTGGAGTCAGTTGCTGGGGCTGCTCGGATCCTCCCCGGGTGCGTTCCCGGCCGCGGCCCGGAAGTCCTGTGACGATCGTCTGTCGGCGCTCGAGGAGAAAATCCGGGAGCTCCCTGGCCGGATCGAATGAGCGACAGGAGTCACCGACCCATCATGGACAGGCCCATCCGCACCTATGTCTTGTGGATATTATTAATAATAGCCACATCTGTTTTCCTTCTGGCGGGCCTGCACCGACAGGGCTTCTGGGAGGCCCCCGCCGTGGCAGCCTCCGCGGAGCTTCCCTCGCAGGTCCCCAGATCGCGTCCCGTGGCTGAGCCCACGGAGTTTTCCCGCTATCTGGAGCTCGAGGAAGCCAGTTCTTCGAGTTGGCCGCCCCTGGCCCAGTTTGCCTATCGTGGCGCCGCGCGGCTGGGCGGTCCGGTGGAACTGACCACCCGCCTTCCTTCCCTGATCTCGATGGTCCTGCTCTTTGTCGCGCTGCTGCTGTTCCTGCGCCGGTTCGGCGGGGGGGAGGAGGCCTGGTGGGCCGGTGTTTCCCTGGCCTCGATGCCGGTGTTCCTGCTGATGGCACGGACGCTCCAGATCGACACGATCCTGGTGCTGTGCCACACCGCGACGGTCTTCTTCCTCTACGGCACATTCTTCGACGCACCCACGCCCCGCCGGCGATGGCTGTATGCTGGTCTGGCCACCGCGGGCCTTGCCGCCGGTGTGCTGTCGGGCGGCTGGATCCGGGGCGCCATCGCGGCGCCGGTCTGTTTCGGCACCGGCCTGCTGTTCTCCTTCCGGTCCCTGGGGGTCACCCGCCGCCAGGCGTTGACGGTCCTTGGCTTCGTCGTGGCCGCAGTCGGGCTGTTCTTCCTGCTGCAGCCATGGATGGGCGCCTGGTTCTTCCCCACGCCCAATCCCGCGTCGGCCGTGCCCACGGCCAAAGCGCCCCACGCCCTCTTCACCGCGTTTATCGCCCGCGCCGTGTTCGGCACTTTCCCGTGGTCGGTGATCGCGCTCGTGGGCCTGTTCGCCGACCTGGACGGGTCCCCCGATGTGGAGAAGAAATCCAGGGTGCCGGTGCCGGGTCGGTTCTTCGCCGGCTGGCTGCTGGCTGTCCTGTTGCTGGGGGCCTATCACGAGATGCGCGTGGCGCCGCTGGCGTTCTACGGCCTGGCGCCGCTGGCCGGGCTGGCCGCCATCGCCATGACGCGGGCACGGCTGTTCTGGTTGATGCCGTCCATGGCCCTGCTGCTGGGGTTGTCGGCCTTGCTGATCCTCCGGGACTTCGCGATGTATCCCCAGCTCTTCCCTGAGCTGGCCTCGGGCACCGAGATCCCCTCGGTCCAGTTGCGGCTGGGACCGTGGATCGTGCCGGCCGTGCTGGCGCTGCTGCTGCCCCTGGCAGGGGTCCTGTGGAGGCGGCTGGAGACCTTCGGGGACGGCTGGGCGGCCTTCTGGCGGGAGCAGCGAAAGCAGAGCCTGCTGTTCTTCCTCGTGACCTGGCCCGTGGATCTCTTGTTTGGCGGGCTCGGATGGACCTGGCGCCGCCGTCCCGCCGCCGGAGCGCTGGCCCGCCATTGGCGATCCCTGCGGGGGCGGCTCCCCGTCACGCCGCGCTGGGTCTTTCATGCCTCGGCTTTTGCCCTGCTCTCCTTCGGCGGCTGGTTCTCGCTGCACGTGATCCCGGAGCTTGGCCGGGAGTTCTCGACGCGGGCGGTGTTCGCCGAGGTGGCCAGGTTCGCCGGCGCGGACGACAAGCTGGCGGTCTACGAGTGCTCTCCGCGACCCGCACCGGTGTACGCGGGCCGGACGGCCACCGTGCTGGGGCCCGACGCGGACCTGGCGGCCTGGATGCGCAGCGGGGAACGCCGGTTCTTCGTGTTCCCGGCCCGCCTGCTGGGCAAGGTGGACTTCCTGTCGCGCACCGGCGGATGGAACTACCACGTCCTGAAGACGGATTCTCTCACCTGGCGCCTGGGAGTCAACCGGCTGCCGGGGGGTGTCAGGGATTCCAATCCGCTGCTGAAGTTCATCCACACGGAGAAGCCCCGCTCCGCCTATCCGATCCAGTCCAGCCTCGAGGACCAGCTGGAGCTCGTCGGCTACGACGTGCCGCGCACGGTGGCCCGCGGTCAGATGATGACCGTTCGGCTGGTGTTCCTGGTCCACCGTCCCCTGACGGCCGAGAACAAGGTGTTCATCCACCTCGACCCGCCCTACGGCACCCGCATCACGGCCGACCACGAGCCCGTGCAGGGGCTGCTGCCGACACGGTACTTCGCTCCGGGGACCTACGTCGTCGACGAGTACACCTTCCGGGTCCCCAAGGTCGGCTTCCCCGTCGGGAAGTACGGCGTGTACGCGGGTCTCTTCTCCGGCAACAACCGCGTGAAGATCACCGGCGGCGCCAACGGCGGACAGAACCGCATCCCGCTGGGCTCCCTGGACATCACCCACGCGTCGGGCTTCTTCTCGTGTAAATAATCCCCAACAGTTCTTCTGGACGGTGTTTTTCCTGATCAGGTATTCTTGCGGCCCCGGCGCAGGACCGCGTTGAACACGCGGCGGGTGTGCGGCAGGCCCAGGGCCGTCGCGGCGCCCGCGTAGACCAGCATGCCCGCTCCCAGGGCCACCAAGAAGACCGCCAGGTTCCGGAGGTTGTTGCCGCCGCGGGACCAGACGCCGGGCAGGCACGCGCCCCACACGGCCGCGCCCATGAGGACGGCTGCGGCGGCCATGCGCAGCACGTTGGGCAGCAGGCGCGTCAGTTCCAGGTCGCCGACCTTCTTTCGGAAGCGCCAGATCAGCACCGTGGCGTTGATCCACGAGCTGAGCGAGATCGCCACGGCCAGCCCCACCACGCCGAAGTGCCAGGCGAACAGCGGCCCCAGCATCATGTAGGAAAGCAGGCTGCACGCCGAGGCGATCACCGGCGTGCGGCTGTCCGAGGTCGCATAGTACGCCGGCACGAGGTTGCGCACGATGCCCGCCGATGGCACGCCCAGCGTGAAAGCCATCAGCGTCATCGCGGTGATCCGCGCCATATCCACGCCGAACTGGCCCCGCTGGAACAGGATCGCCACCAGGGGCTCGGCCATGACGAACAGGCCCACGGCGCTGGGCAGCACCACGAAGAAGGTGAGCTCCAGCGAGGTGCGCAGGGTGCTCTTCAACTTCTCGAGGTCGCCGTCGGAGGCGTGGGCCGACAGCGTGGGCATCGACGCCGTCGCGATGGCCACGGCGAACACCCCCATCGGAAACTCGATCAACCGCTGGGAATAATACAGCGAGGACAGGGCGCCGGTCTCGAGGAAGCTCGCGAACAGGCGCGACAGCAGCACGTTGAACTGGTACACCGCCAGCCCGAACAGCGCCGGCAGCATCAGTTTGGCCATCTTGACGACCCCGGGGTGTCCGAACTGCGGCCGGGGCTTGAAGGTCACCTTCCGCGCCCGCATGGGCGGGATCTGGATCGCGAACTGGATGATGCCGCCGAAGACCACGCCCCAGGCGAACACATAGATCGGCTCGACGCCCAGCGCGTTTCCCAGAAACGGCGCCGAGAAGCCGGCGGCCACGCAGATCAGGTTCCAGAACATCGGCGCCAGCGCCGGTGTGACGAAGTGGCCCAGCGTGTTGAGCACGCCCATGGACAGGGCCATCAGCGACACGAAAAAGATGTACGGGAACAGGATTCGCGTCAGGTTGACGGTCATCTGGAACTTGGCCGGTTCGTCCGAGAAGCCGCCGGCGAACATGGTCACCAGGACCGGCGCGGCCAAAATCCCCACCACGGTCACCCCTGCGACGATGATGGCCGTCACGGTGAAGGCCGTCTGCACGAAGCGCTCGGTCTCCTCCGGATTTTTCCGCCGGTACTCGGTGTACACCGGGATGAACGAGATCGACAGGGCGCCTTCGGCGAGGAGATAGCGCAGCACGTTGGGGATGGTGAAGGCCACGGTGAAGATGTCGGTGATCACCTTGGGGAACACGTAGGCCATCATGCTGTCGCGCAGCAGGCCGGCCACGCGCGACAGCAGCGTGAAGAAGCCGACGATGCCGGCGGCACGGGAGATGGAGACGGGTTTTTCCTCGGCCATATGATCCTGGGTCCGGTCACGGAACCGGCTCGCTGGCAGATTATGCGTGAGCGCGCGGGAAATGACAAATATTCGGCGGCTTGACCAAACAGGCCCCTTGCCATACCTTCAGACATTTGTTCATCACACTCCTGCTGGGGGATGAACTTGACCTTCCCACGGGTCATGATCCAGGTGTCGAACTACGCACAAAGGGGGATCTGTTCAATAGTTAATAAACGTTCATGTAAATATGTAGGTGGGTGTCGCCTGGCCTGGATCGAGAACCGGAGGTTCGGACAGGCGCGCCTTGACATCCGGACCATCCTCGGGGATAGTCTACCCATGATGCAAAACATGGATGAAAGTTCTTGTTCCTGTCTCTTTATAATGGCTGTCATGTCATAATAATAAGAATAAATTAAATTGAATATAATTAAATTAACACTTGTTTCCAACTTTTTGCAGAGCAGTGTGTAAGGGGTGGCGATGAAAATTCCAAAAAGTCTTGAACCACTGGTGCAGGATGGTTTCATTGATGAAGTGATCCGTCCGCTCCAGAGTGGCAAGGAGGCGGCGGTCTACATGGTGCTTTGTGAGGGTGAAATTCGCTGCGCAAAAGTTTATAAAGATGCGAACAAACGAGGCTTCCACAAGCAGGTCCTGTATCAGGAGGGTCGCAAGGTGCGAAACAGTCGCCAGGCCCGGGCCATGGAAAAACACACCCGGTTTGGGCGGAAACAACAAGAAGAGGTGTGGCAGAACGCCGAAGTAAACGCGTTATTTCGGCTGGCCGCAGCGGGGGTGCGGGTTCCGAAGCCCTATCACTTCTTCGAAGGTGTCCTGCTGATGGAAATGCTGGTTGACAAACATGGAGATCCTGCGCCCAGGCTCAATGATTTTCATTTGACCAGCGAGGAGGCGCTGGAATATCACGGCCTGCTGATCCGGGATGTGGTCAAAATGCTCTGTGCGGGCATTATCCACGGCGATTTGTCTGAATTCAATGTGCTTGTGGACAAGCATGGCCCGGTCATCATCGATCTGCCCCAGGCCGTGGATGCGGCGGCCAACAACAACGCCGCCCGGATGCTGGAGCGTGATGTCAGTAATCTGGCTGCCTACTTTGGTCGTTTTGCCCCTGAGCTGCTGACGACCACCTATGGCAAGGAGATCTGGAAGATCTACGAGAGCGGCAAACTGACCCCCGAAGTCAAACTGACCGGACATTTCAAGGGCAGCGGCAAGCAGGCCGATGTCAAAAGTATCATGAGGGAAATCGAAGAGGCGCGGGAAGAGGCGATCCGGCGCAAGTACTGATCCCCGTCACAAATCGTCGTTGGCCATGCACATGTAATTTGAGTAGGAATAGTCGCAGTCCTGGTCGTTCCAGGAGGTGACGTTGCCTGAGGCGTTGTAGTCGAACCGGAGCCAGCAGGTGGCGTCGTAGTCGCCGCTGGGCTCGCCGATCTTCGATTCCGAGGCCCAGAACGCGCCGCCGGTGGCCAGCGATGTAAAGCCGCAGTCTCCCCGGCTGACGGTGTCGTCGGCGCCGCCCCCGATCATCTTCTTGTCGCAGCACACCTTGTACACGGAGCCGCACCAGTTGCTCGAACCGACGGACGTGACCCCGTTGCTGGGATTGTAGATGCCCAGGGGTCCCAGGAAATTCCCGGCGGTGGGAATCCCGTAGCCCAGGGCGAGGTCCCGGGCCAGCCCGAAAAGGGCGGAGGTTCTGGGCGTGAAGAGCGTCATGCCGGCGGCCTTGCAGGAGTCGTTGTCGGTGGTCCTGGACGTCGCGATGCCGCCGGTGACGTAGGCAAACGTGTTGGCGGTTTCGTTGTCGATATGGCAGTAGACCTCCACGGAGGCCAGGGCCGTGGTGATCGTGTAGATGCCGGAGACGGCCTCGGGAACCAGGGTGAGCAGGTTCTTGCAGGAGGTGACCGGGCCGCAGAACCCCCCGTCGCAGAAGCCGGACGTGCAGTCGGAGTGTTGGTTGCAGCCCAGCCCGTCGGTGCAGCGGTCACAGGTGAAGCCGCCGCAGTCGACGTCGGTCTCATACGCATTCTGCGCCGAATCCGAGCAGGTGGGGACCTGGCAGACCAGCTCGAAACAGACGAAGCTGGCGCAGTCCGAGCGGACCAGGCAGTCCAGACCGTTGGCGCAGGCGGGGCAGGAGCCGCCGCCGCAGTTGAGGTCCGTCTCGTCCCCGTTGATCCAGGCGTCGGAGCAGGCGGGCGTGGAGCAGGTCCCGTCCGGATTGCAGTAGGCACTGGTGCAGTCGGAGTGCTGGCTGCAGTCCAGACCGTTGGCGCAGGTGGGGCAGGTGCCGCCGCCGCAGTTGAGGTCCGTCTCGTCCCCGTTGGTCCAGGCGTCGGAGCAGGCGGGCGAGCCGCAGAGGTTGTCCGGGTTGCAGTATCCGCTGAGGCAGTCGGTTTCACTGAGGCAGGTGAGATCGTCGGCGCAGGGGTCACAGTCGGCCCCGCCGCAGTCGACGTCGGTCTCGGTGCCGTTGGTGATCTCGTCGCTGCAGGACTGCGGGATCGCGCAGTGGCCGGTCTCGTCGCAGAGGGACGAGGCGCAGTCCGTGTGTGACAGGCAGATCCTGCCGGTAATGCAGGGGTCGCACAGGTCACCGCCGCAGTCGACGTCGGTCTCGTCCTGGTTGGTGATCCCGTCGCTGCAGGAAGGGTTGATGACATTGTTGATGTTGCTGAAATTATTGACGTTGTTGATCGGTTCCTGAAGCCCGGCAGTATCGAACGAACATCCAATGGAGGCGAATAGCAAGCAATACAGGACCCAGGAAGAGAATGTTTTCATCATGTTCCTTCTCGTGGTGCCGTGCTCAGTGATGAAATTGCCCTCATCGGTCCGCACCGCACCGTGCAAGTATCCCCGGGCCTTCCGGGGTTGTCAAGGCCGGGCGCGAAATGGGGTTGCGGGAAAGGTGGAGACCAGGTAACTCTTCGGATCAGGATGGATGAACCCGATGGGAACCATCCCGGGAGACCTGCATCATGGGAAAGAAGAGCAAGACCAACGGGAGTCCGGCGGGCGCGGGCGGCGGCACGCAGGACAGTCCTTTTGCGGTGCTCGCGGCGTTGTCCGGGTTACCGACGGAGCTGCCTGTGGCGAACGTGGCGCCTGAGATCCCTGGGACCAGGGAACCGGCGCGAACGAAAACGCGGGTCCGCCTGGTGCTGCGGCGCGAGACCAAGCATCGCGGCGGCAAGGCCGTCATCATCGTGGCCGGGCTTGGCGCACCGGCTGGCTTTGATCTGCACGACACCGAGGAGCTCGCTCGGCAGCTCAAGCACCAGCTTGGCTGTGGGGGCACCGTCGAGGAGCACGGAGAAGACCGCGAGATCGTGCTTCAGGGCGACCAGGCTGGCAAGGTCGCCGAACTTCTGCGTGCCCGCGGCTTCCGCGTGGATGGCGTCACGTCCTGACTCCAGGTGCGAGAACTCTTCAGGGTTCGATGCCGATCATACCGAACGGGATCGCTTCGAAGCCTTCGAGGTCAAAGGCGGGCGAGCCGGCCCGGAGGGTGAGGTCGAGGCCCGCCTCGTCGGTGAAGAGCGGATCCACACCTTCCAGGTTGGGTGTGGTCTGGGCGTAGCTGGCCAGGGCGCCGGTGCCGCCCCAGTTGCCGTCGAACAGGCCTGCCTCGTTGCGCCACAGTACGTTTCTGGCGAACACGCAGCCTTCGGGGTCCAGCCAGTGGCTCCCGGCGACCTGTGACCATTGCGCCGGAATGACCGCCAGGCTGGCGTAGGCGTCCGACCAGGGGGCGCTCCGGTAGGCGATGGGGTCGGGTCCGTCCCAGCAGGTCTCGTACACGACCTGGATCCGACCCAGCAGGTTCCAGTCGTCCGGACAACCCTCTGCGCTCCACTGGTCGTTGGCCACGGCCTGGGCCCTCCGGTCGGAGTAGTGCGCCCCCTGGGCGTCCACGATGATGTTGTTCTCGAACCGGTTGTCGCGCCCACCGCCCGAGAGCGTGGCATACCCGGTCACCCCGAAAAACACGTTGCCGAACACCTCGATTCCGCTGGCGGCGTCATCGAGATACACGCCGTTGGCCCCGTTGAAGATGCTGCGGATGTCGTGGAAGAAGTTGTAGGCGATGCGGTTGCCCCGAAAGCCCCAGTCGCGGCCCGTGTACACGGCGCCGGCATCGTTGGCCTGGCCCACGACGCGCTCGATGATGTTGTACTCGATGCGGTGATCGTTTCCGGAGAAGAGCACGGCCGCGTGGGGCGCGTCATGCAGCCGGTTGTGTGCGACGGTGTTGCCGCAGCCGGAGATCGAGACGGCGGGCTTGTAGGTGCGGTCCCAGCGTCCGAAACGGCCGATGTCGCAGTTTCGCACGAACAGGCCGCCCGGGCTCAGCGTGACCCGGTCCCCGCCGTCGAGCCTCACGCCGCCGCCGCCGCTGTCGCTCACCGTGCAGCGCTCGAGGCCGCTGTCCGTGCCCGAGACCGTCATCGCGGTGCCTCCGGCATGGGTCAGCCTCGTACGCCGGACCACGACGTCGCGGACGTTGGTCAGGCGCACCAGGGAGCCGCGGGTCAGCGAAAAATCGAGTCCTGCGAAACGGAGGTGCTCCGCGTCACGCACCTCCAAGAGCGGTCCGTCGAAGATCGACGCCTCGATCCGCGCCTCCCCCGGTTCCGACGGCGGCCAGAGATAGAGCAGCCCGGCATTCCGGTCGACCCAGTACTCCCCGGGTACGTCGAGCTCCTCGAGGAGGTTCAGCACAAAGAACGGTCGCAGCGGCTCGATGCCGTAGCTCGGCGAGTCGTCCAGGGTCGCCAGTCCGTCGGCAAACACCTCCGCAGGCAGGGTGTCGTCGGCCCAGAGCTCCTTGAAGAGTCCTTGCAGCCACGGGTCCTGGGCCGTCGCCCAGCCAAGGTGTCGGTCCCCCGGGATGCGCAGGGTCGTCACCCCGTCGGTCTCGTAGATCCGCAAAAAGCCGTGCTCGGAGAAATCCTCCGGTCGCGTGCGCGCCAGCAGCGTCGCAGCCGCTTCACCGCCGAGGGGATCGAGGACCGGGACGGGCCAGGTGCCCGACGCGGCCCACGAGGTGATCTCCGAAGGCCAGCAGTTTGGCTCCACCGCAGGATCGGCGCCGCTGAGGAACCAGTAGCGGTGCGTGGCGCCGCCCCACTCCCAGGTGCAGTGGTACAGGTACCAGATCTCGCCGCCGGCGAGCTCGGCCCGGTAGTTCGGCAGACCGGCCGTGACGTTGCCCGCCGCCGTGGTGCCCTGGTAGACGAAGGTCGTGCCTGTGCCGAACCGATCTCCGGAGAGGATGGCATCGGCGGTCAGGTCCTCGGGGTCGGTCTGGTCGCGGTTGGGCCACCGGGCCAGCTCCAGCGGCTCTCCGTCCCAGGAGACCTCCAGCGCCGCATGCCCCTCCCACACGGAGAAGCCGCGCTGTGACAGCACGCCCAGATCGGTGATCCCCAGCGCGGTGAGGTCGGCCATGACGACCTTCCCCCGGGCCTCGGGACGGAGACGGGACCAGGCGTCCGAGGTCTCGGTCACCGGTGCGAAGTCCCCCGCCGGGAGAACAGCCCCGCCGGTGAACCGCACGGTCTCGCCGGGGTAGGCGCCGTACCACACGGGTTGATCTTCGTCGCCGGAGTCCTCGGCTTCGAGCAAGAACGTGCGGTCACGCCGGTAGGTGCCGCCGCGCAGGGTGATGATCGCGCCCGTCTCCGGCAGTCCGCCGGCCTCGCGCAGGGCACGCACGGCGTCCCGGGCCCGCTCGGGCGTGGCGAAGGGCGCGTCGAGGGTCCCGGGGCCCTCGTCATCCCCGTCGGGTGCCACATGGAACGTCGCCCGGCTGAAATCCGGCTCGGAGATCTCCGCGTCGGGCTCGCCGCCTTTGCCGGAGTCGTCGCAGGACAGGATCAGGATGGCCAGCAGGCTCATCAGACTGGTTCGGAAAAATGTGTTCACGATGGACTCCTGGAAGCGTGCATCGGTGAAAAACGACCGGGCATTCGTCCATTGACTATCCATGAGATGCTCCAAATCGTCAAGGCCGCGTGCAAAAACATCCATCAACGGACGGTTGTACCCCCTGCTTTCACCATGTTTCCCTTGCACCTATTTTTATGATACGGTGCCACACCATGCGGTCGCACCTGCTGTACCTGGCCCTTTTCTGCTCCACCTGCACCTATTGCAAGGGGAACGGCGCGGCCAAACCCTGTCCGGAACCGGTCGCCTGTGTGCCGGCGGTCCCGGTGAAAGATGCGCAGAACCCGCCGACCCCGGAGGTCCCTCCGCCGACCCCGGAGGTCCCTCCGCCGCTCACGATCGTGGTCAAGGAGCCCGTGTGCGCATGGACCGCCACGCCCCCGGAGACCGGCGCCCACACCCATCGCCTGGGGCGGGCGCTTCCCGGGTTTCCCTGGCAGCTCCAAGCCACCTTCGGCCTCCGGGCCCGTGTCACCACCACGCCCGTGAAGGTTGGCGCCGACCGCTGGGTGGTGGGCGACCACAAGGGCAGGATCCAGGCGCTTGACGTGGCGCGCCGGCAGGAACGATGGACGATCCGCCCTGCCTGGCAGGCCAAAACCGGCGATGCCGTATGGTCGGCCCCCGTCCTGTCACCGGACGGGAAGACCCTCTGGGTGGGCTCCGACGACGATCAACTCCATCAGTTCGACGCCGTCACCGGGGCCGGGCTGGCCCAGGTCACACCGTTTGCATGCACCCCGAAGAAGAAGACCGATCCCGAGGCGGCCCGCTGCGACCAGGATGCGGCTTTTCTGGTGTTTCCCGACGGCGGCCTGCTCACCGGCGGCGCTGGAATCTCGCGAGTGGACGCCAGCGGCAAGGTGTTGTGGCAGCACCCGGTGACGACCCATGTGCGCGGCTCCGCGGCCCTCGATGTCGATGGACACCTGTATGTCGCCACCCTCGGCGGCGAGGTCCTGTCGCTGACCGCCGACGGGAAATTGCGGTGGCAGGCCCACGCGCGCGGCCAATGTGATTCCACGCCGCTGCTGGCGGGTGGCTGCACGGTCATCGTCGGTTGCGACGATCGCACGCTGACGGCCTTCTCCACCATCGACGGCCGCGTGAAATGGCGTTTGTATGCCCCGGAGGGCTTTCGCGGTGGCGGCGCCCTGTCGCCCGATGGCGCCACCCTGTACTGGGGAAACCTGGACCGGTACCTGTATGCGGTTTCCGTCGAGAACGGAAAGGTGCAGTGGCGCTACCGCACCGCCGGTCGACAGTTGATCCCGCCGCTGGTCGACACCGCCGGGCGGGTGCTGGTCTTCCCTGAGGAAAAGAGGCTGTACCTGCTGGACGCCGCGGGAACGCTGGCCGGGACCTTCGTGTTGCCGGCCATCGCCGAGGCGCATCCTGCCTGGATCGACGAACGTACCCTGCTGCTGCCCCTGGAGACCGGAGAAGTCCTCCTGTTCTCCGGAAAATGAAATGGAGTCTGCATTCCCATGATGTCCAAGAACAACGTCATCCCCATCACTGAAAACCAGCTCCGCCTGTACCTGTCCCGCGAGACCGAGGGTGTGCGGCTCTCCGAGATCGAGGCCCACTTCGCCTGCAGCCGCAGGCAGCGGACCCAGCTCAAGGAGACCCTGGCCGCCCTCATGGAGTCGGGCACGGTCGAGATGTTGAAGGGCGGCCGCTACCGCTGGGCGTCCCGCGTGCTGCCCAAGGCCAGCCCTGCGGGCATCCCGGCGCTCGAGGGCGAGCTGCGGCTCACGCACAGCGGCAACGGCTTCGTGATGATCGAGAAGGCCCTGCAGGACGTGTTCATCTCCCGNCGTGCGTATCGTCTCGTGGAACGCGCCGCGCGGTCCCGAGGGCAAGATCGAGGCCATCGTGTCCCGCGGGCGCACCGCCATCACCGGCGTGATCCGCGGCCGTGGCGCCCGGTTCCAGTTCGTGGCCGACGATCCTCGCCTGGTGCGGCCCGTGGAGCTCGCCGAGACGCCGCCAGAGGAGAGCCTCAACCAGTCGGTGATCGCGAAGATCACGGGGTATCCCGAACGCGCGGGCGATCCGCTGGTGGTCGTCGTGTCGCGGATCATGGGACCGCCGGGCTTCCTCACTACCGAGATCGAGAAGACGCTGGTGTTCAACGGCGTCGTGGACGTCTTCCCGGCGGAGGTGGAGGAACAGGTGCTGGGCGTGCCGCAGAGCGTGCGCGACACCGAGATCCTGGATCGCCGGGACCTGCGTGAACACACGTTCATCACCATTGATCCGAAGGACGCACGGGACTTCGACGACGCGATCTGCATCGAGGAGACGGACTTCGGACACGTGCTGTGGGTCGCCATCGCGGATGTCTCGCACTACGTGACGCCGGGCACCCCCCTGGACAAGGAGGCCGTGCACCGCGGGCTCTCGCTGTACCTGCCCGATCGCGCGATCCCGATGCTCCCCAAGGCGCTGTCGGCGGGCATCTGCTCGCTCCGGCCCGACGAGGATCGTCTGGCGATGGTGGCCGAGATGGAGTTCAACCGTGTCGGCGTGCGCACCTCGGTGGAGTTGTACCCGGCCGTGATCCGCAGCCACGCCCGCCTGACCTACGAGCAGGTCGCGGCCGTGCTCGTGGACGATCCCGTGGACGTGCCCTACCGCGAACGGATCCTGATGACGGCCGAATGGGCCGCGGTCCAGCACAAGCGCCGCCTCGAGCGCGGTTCCCTGGAGCTGGAGCTTCCCGAGGCCAAGGTGCTGCTCGACGAGGACGATCCGCTGCGCGTGCGCAACATCGTCAAGAGCATCCCCAACCCGCAGACCAAGCAGGCCTACAACGTCGTCGAGGAGGCCATGCTCGCGGCCAACGAGGCCGTGGGCGAGTACCTCGCGGCCGCCGGGCAGCCGGTGCCTTGGCGCGTGCACGAGGCCCCCGACCCGGAGAAGATCGAGGCGTTCTTCCGTTTTGCGGCGTTTCTGGGGATCCCGGTGCCCAAGGAAATGGGTCCGCGCTGGTTCTCCGAGGTGTTCGAGTCGATCTCGGCGCACCCGGCCAAGGGAGCGATCTCCTACATGCTCCTGCGTTCGCTCAAGCAGGCGCAGTACCGCGTCGACAACGTCGGGCATTTCGCGCTGGCCTCGCCGACCTATCTGCACTTCACCTCCCCGATCCGACGCTATCCTGATCTGATGGTCCATCGCGCCCTCAAGGAGGTCTGGAAGAAGCGTGGCCTTCCCACCGGCGAGGAATCACTACGGGCGTGCCCGCAGAAGGAGAAGACCGGCGAGCTTTCCACGAAGTGCTCCCAGAACGAGCGCCGCTGCATCGACATCGAGCGCAAGGTCACAGACATCTACCGCGCCTGGTACATGCGGCCGCGCATCGGTGACGTCTTCGAGGGGCACATCCATTCGATCACGCGCTTCGGCCTGTTCGTGGGCATCGACGATCCCTTCGTCGAGGGCCTGATCCGTCTCGACTGGCTCTCCGAGGAGTTCTTCGAGTACGACGAGGGACTGGGCATCGTGCGCGGCACCCAGAGCAAGCGCATGCTGCTGCCGGGCGATCCGGTGCGCGTGATCCTGGCCAAGGCAGACGTGATCCAGGGCCAGCTCTCCTTCGAGGTGGAGGGATCCGTCTTCTCGATGATCCCCCCACGCCACCAGCCCAGGACGACCGAACAGCCCCCTGCGCGCGGCAAGACCGATGCCCGGGGTGGTCATGGGGCCAAGGCCGGGGGCCACAAGAAGCCCGAGCGGCCCGATCCCAAGTCCCGTCCGAAGAAATCCCGGAGGTAGACGCCCATGACACCCCGCGAACGTGCCGAACAACGCGAAGACAAATTCCTCCATCCGATGGCCACGCGCTCGGCGGCCACCGCCGGGCGGGAGCGCCCTGAGGATCGCTGCACCGTGCGCATGGAGTTCCAGCGCGACCGCGACCGGATCGTGCACTCCAAGAGCTTTCGCCGCCTCTCTCGCAAGACCCAGGTGTTTCTCAACCCCGACGGAGACCACTACCGCACCCGCATGACCCACACGCTGGAGGTCACCCAGATCGCCCGCACCATCGCCCGCGCCCTGCACCTCAAGGAGGACCTCGTGGAGGCCATCGCGCTGGGTCACGACCTGGGCCACACCCCGTTCGGGCACTCCGGC
>PHAZ01000331.1 GCA_002841825.1 Deltaproteobacteria bacterium HGW-Deltaproteobacteria-22
TGCGGCTGATCATGGTCGTCGAGAATGACATGACCGGTGATCTGGATGAGCTCCCGAGGTTGATCCAACAACATGTCTTCATTTGATTCGTCATAGAAACAACTGAGCTCGCGGTGGGTCTGTGGATATTCGATCGTCACCTTTCGCGCATCGAAGTCGATGGCGGTCAAGCGTCCGATGACTGCCTGCATCTGAACTTCAGGTGCAGCGGACAACTTGGCGAGTTGCTTGGCTTTCTGGCTCATTTCTGCCAGCGGGAAAACTTCTCCCGAGGATGGAAGAATCAAGTCGGCCTGCAGGCCACTGCCGGCTTTGGGCGCCATTTTTTGGATGTAATCAAAAAAATGCTGTCTTCTGGTCCGGTCCGGAATGATCGTGGAAAGACTTTCGGGGTTCGAACCTCGTACTGCCATCATCCCTTGGGTGAAATTGGTCTTAACCTTTTTCAGGTCCTCCGGAGCAAGAAGGTCGACCGTCGAATCCCCGAAACGGAAATTGACTTCATAGCTTCCCTCGTTTGGCAAGGAACTAAGGAGGCAGTATTTCTTTTCGATTTCCCGAGGGATGCGATCCCGTTGAGAGAAGCCTTTTTGCTCATGCTGCAGGGCAATGATGTAGATGGCCTTCTGCATCGCCACGAAGGTTTCGCTGAGAATCGCGACGGGCACCATGTGGTCGTCCGCATGCCGACCGGTGAATCGCAATTTCATCAATTCGTTGTCTCCCATCGTTCAACTCCAATGGCCTTTATCTACCTTCTGATCCGGGGTCCGTCAAGACCGAACATTTCAGGAATATGGCAAGAAGAGATCTCCTCAAGGGAAAAAAAACCTCTTGCCGTGCACTTGGATCGGGGCGTGTGTTGGAATAGAGGCTTCTAAGTATTTGTAATTATTCTCGTTTTCAAGGTCTCTTCAGGGGTGTTATGTGGGGGTTGACAACCTGACGGGGTTTGTGCCAGAAAATCGTTGCGATTCAAGGATGAAGCGCCCCAACCTCCAGGAAGGAAGCCGGCTCCGGGCGGTGGTCTTCAAGACCTGCGAACAGATCTTGAAGACTTACGAACAGGTCTTCAAGACCTGCGGTCAGGTTCAAGGGACCTCGCGGTGTACGTCAAGGTAACCAGTCGAGGACCACTTGGTACCTGGAAGTCGGCTTCAAGAAGGGTGGAAGGCGACTTCAAGGGTCCCCGAAGGCGGCTTCAAGGGTTCCCGAAGGTGGCTTCAAGGGTTCCCGAAGGCGACTTCAAGGGTTCCCGAAGGCGGCTTCAAGGGTCCCCGAAAGCGGCTTCAAGGGTTCCCGAAAGCGGCTTCAAGGGTCCCCGAAGGCGACTTCAAGGGTTCCCGAAGGCGGCTTCATCATGAGTTGAGATCGACTTTGTGGGAGGTCGAAGTCGATTGCGCGCAACCACGAGATCGACCCTCCCGATAATCACGGGCGATGGGTAACGGACTTCGCGCGCGCCGCCATGGGGGCGGCCACGGTCGGAGGACGAACTTTCAGGAAAGGAATGAATGGGATATGTTTAATGCGAGACTGGTGGAGAAGGGGAAGCAATTTGACGTCGACGCGCTGCAGCAGCAGGGGATCGTGACCCACGGGAACGCCCTGGAGCACCTGCCGGAACTGATGACACGGGGCCTCCCCGAGGCGCGGGTGACCCATCTCAAGGAGCAACTGGACCTGCTCGCGACCGCCCGGGGCGACAGGGGCGTGACCCGCGACGGGGCGAAGGCCCTGACCGCGGACGAGGGGCTCGCCAAATCCGAGGGCAAGACCCTGTCCCGCGCCGTGCGCGAGGCCCTGCGCATCGTGCTCAAGGACGGCCCCGTGGCCGGTGTCTCCCACGATCAGTTCGCCCTCCACGGCAACCAACTGCAGACCACCCCCGAGGTGCTCGCCCACTTGAGCGCGCTGGCCCCGAAGCTCGCGCCCCTGGATGAACACCTGGGGCGGTTCTTCGAGGGACAGAAGGCGTCGGAGCTGGTCAGGGCCGCCTGGGAGCGCCTGCGCGCGGCCGACGCGCTGCAGGAGAAGACCCGCATGGACCTGCCCAATGAGACCCTGGCGCTGCTGGAACTCAAGGGCCGCGTGCTGGATCTGATCGAGGAGATCAACGGCATCGCGCGCATCGCCTTCGAGGGCCAGTCCGAGATCGCCTCGAAGTTCAACAAGGACCTTCTGTACCGAGGCCGCGAGAACGCGGGCCGTCGCGCGCGCAAGGCCGAACCGGTGGTTCCCCCGGTGGCGTAAGGAAGGGCCGCAGCAGCAGAATAAGAAGATTCCGCGCCCGTGGCGGCGCGTTCCCGCTTGGGGGTGAGGCGCTTCAAGCCGCCCACGCATCCGTCTTCTCCGTTCCCCTTCCGTCTTTTCCGTGGTCTCTTGGCTCCTAGACCCCCTCGAGCGACGCGTGGGCGGCCTCGATGCGCCACAGGCCGATGGCCAGGCAGGCGAAGGCCGCCACGACATAGATGTCGGCGAGGTTGAACACGGGCCAGAACGGCAGGGCGAGGAAGTCCACGACGTAGCCCCGCATCATGCGATCGGTGTTGTTGCCCAGGGCGCCGGCGACGGCCAGCACGAACCCAGCGCGGATCCAGGGACTCCCGCGGAGGCGCCAGGTGAAGACGCCCAGCATCAGCAGCGCCAGCGCGTTGAGCGTGTAGATGACCGGCGGGCGCACCCCCTCGGGAACGAAGCGCAGCATGGCGAAGCCCACGTCGCGGTTCTCGGTGTAGGTCAGGTCGAGGACGCCGCCAATGATCGCCATGGGGGGCTGGTTTTCAAGGCTGGACTTGGCTGCGTACTTGGTGGCGTGGTCGCAGCCGACGAGCAGCGCGAGGGGGATCAGCAGCAGGACGACTTGTTTCATCGGGGCACCTCGGACCGCCTCAACCGGCCGCCAGGGCCCCGTATTCCCTCCCGCGCCCCCGGCAACATTTCTTCTGGTAATTGCTCCGGGAGGGACTATGTTATATGCATCCGGTCTTTTCCCGGAGACTTGGAGGGATCATGGACGCTCGCCTCAAGTTCGCCCTGATGATGCTCGCCCCGGTGTTCTGGTTCTCCTGCGGCTCGGGGCCGGCCCAGGAGGGTTCCACGTATCTGACCTCCGATCTCGAGCGCGAGCCCGGTGACGTCCAGAGCCCGGAATCCCTCGATCAGGTCGCGCGCAACAACGAATTCGCCCTCGCCATGTACGCCCGGGTCGCCACCGGCATGGACACCAACCGGTTCTTCTCCCCGCTGTCGTTGACCTTCGCCATGGGCATGGTGCACGGCGGCATCCGGGGCGGCATCATCCCCGAGTTCGAGGCCGTGTTCGGGTTTCCGCCTACCGGTCCCCACGCCGCGCTCAACGCCATCGAGCAGCAGGTCGAGGGCGTATCCGATTCGACCACCACCGTGCGCTTTGAAAACGGCCTGTTCATCGACCCGGAGCTGCATCCGACCCGGGA
>PHAZ01000332.1 GCA_002841825.1 Deltaproteobacteria bacterium HGW-Deltaproteobacteria-22
GTATGTCCATGGAACCCGTTTCCCGCCGCTACATCCCCCAGAAAATGCTGTTCGACACCCGCTTGATCGAGCGCAACCTGAGCGAGAGCTTCATCACGAGCCAGGAACTGGAAGTTCACCTCTCCAAACTGGTGGATGTCTCAGAGCAGTGCCGCCGCCTCGACACCAAGCCCCTGGGTGTGCAACTGGACGGCACCGAGGACGGGGAAGACGCATGAAGTGCAACCCCGATCTCTCCGACGCCCCGATTGATTTCTCCAGTTTCGTCATCTCGCTGTCCTCGTCGGTGTTAATCTCCCTGGGCGAGATTCCCAATCCGGACACGGACGAGACGATGGTGGATGTCTGCTTTGCCAAGCAGACGATCCAGATTCTGGAGATGCTGCAGGAGAAGACCCGCGGCAACCTCAACGACGGGGAGCAGGAACTGATCGACTCGATCCTGTTTGATCTGCGCTTCAAATATGTCCAGCACGTGAAGAAAACTTCCCACTGAATCGGGCGTCTCGCCCGGGCCGCGTCATTGCCGAAGGGGGGTCGACATGATCCTGGAATGTCAACTGAATTCCGACCGAGATCGACTCCGGCTGCGCCTGTCCGAGCAGGGATGGGTGGAACGCACTGCCTGGCGCCTCTACGGCACCGGATGCTTCTGCGCTCCCACCATCGAGCGGGTGCAGTTGTCCTCCTGTGGCACGCGCGTCGCGATCCGGTTCGACGATGGACGAGAGGGGCTGCTGGAGGCGACCGACCTGGCTCCGCAGGGGCCTCCGACGCTGGTGATCCGCAACATCGGCCAACTGGTGCGCTTTGATGGGGCCGGTCGCTTCGAGGCGGTACCCGACGCGGTGGTCCTGATCCGGCACGACCGCATCCTGGCTGCCGGGCCGCGCGCCGAAGTCCCGGTGCCCGACGGCCAGGCACACGTGCGCGCCATCGACGCACGGGGAGGCGTGGTCTCCGCCGGGCTGGTGGATCCGCACACCCATCCCGTGTTCGCCGGGGATCGCGCCCGGGAGTTCGCCATGCGCAAGGCCGGCGCCACCTACGCCGAGATTCAGGCGGCCGGCGGCGGCATCCTCTCGACGATGCGCGCCACCCGTGAAGCCACCGACGAGGAACTGTTCCGCACGGCCCTGCGCCGGCTCGCGCGCATGTCCGGCTTCGGTGTCACGTCGATCGAGGGCAAGAGCGGCTACGATCTGACCGCCGACGGAGAAATCCGGATGCTGCGAGTGCTGCGCCGGCTGGGCGCACGCAGCGCGGTGGACGTGTCACCGACCCTGCTGGCCGCGCACATCGTGCCACCGGAGTTCGCCTCCGACCGTGCCGCCTACGTGCGGCTGATCGTGGAGGACATGATCCCCCGGTCCCGGGATCTGGCCGTCTCCGTGGACGTGTTCTGTGAGGAAAACGCATTTTCGGTCGCAGAGACCGTCGCGATCCTTGAGGGTGCCCGCGACGCGGGACTGCGGACGCGAGTGCATGCAGGTCAGTTCAACAGCCTCGGGGTCGTCTCCGAGGCCGCCCGGCTGGCCTCGCTCAGCGTGGATCACCTCGAGCAGGTCAGTGACGGGGAGTTCGATGCCCTGGCCCGCACCGGTGGAACCACCGCCGTGCTGCTGCCGGGCGCGGCCCTCACCCTGGGACTGCCGGTCCCTTCCGGCCGCGCATTTTTGGATCGCGGCATTCCCGTGGCCGTGGGCACCGACTGCAACCCCGGCACTTCGATGACCGAGAACCTCCCGCTGGCCGGCACCCTGGCCTGCCTGCAGATGGGGCTGACCGTCGAGGAGACCTGGGACGCGATGACCCGCACCGCCGCACGGGCCGCGGGTTTCACCGACAGGGGCAACCCCGTGGCGGGTGCCGCGGCCGATCTCGTCGTGTGGAATTTCGGGCACTACGGAGTGCTCCCGTACCACTTCGGCGTGACCCATGTCCGGTCCCTGATCCGCCAGGGCGTGGAAGTTCAGCTTGAATCGGAATGACTTTTCGTTATTTTAGGTTGACCTGACCTGTGAATGACCAAGAACCCACGGGTTTCACTTGGAATGGAGAAAAAACATGAGTTCACATAAAAAATACGATCAACAACTGGAACTGCTGAAGAAGGTGTCCGGAAAACTGTACAACCGGGATTACCTGCTGACCTGGGAACAGGATCTCGACACGATCACCGCGACCGTCGAGCTGGCCCGCATGCTGTCCGAGTTGCACCGCGAGGGCACGGACCTGCGCGCGTTCCGCTCCGGCCTCGGCGTATCGATCTTCCGCGACAACTCCACGCGCACCCGGTTCTCCTACGCCAGCGCCACGAACCTGCTGGGTCTGCAGGGCATGGATCTCGACGAGACCAAGAGCCAGATCGCCCACGGCGAGACGGTGCGCGAGACCGCGGCCATGATCTCCTTCCTCACCGAGGCGATCGGCATCCGCGACGACATGTACATCCACGAGGGGCACTCGTACATGACCGAGGTCGGCCGCGCCCTCGACGACGCGTACGAGAACAAGGTGCTGGCACAGCGTCCGGCGGTGATCAACCTTCAGTGTGACATGGACCATCCCACCCAGAGCATGGCCGACCTTTCCCATCTGGTGGGCATGTTCGGCGGTCTGGACCAACTGCGCGGCAAGCGCATCGCCATGACCTGGGCGTATTCGCCGTCCTATGGCAAGCCCCTGTCGGTCGCCCAGGGCATCATCGGCCTGATGACGCGCTTCGGAGCCGACGTGGTGCTGGCACATCCCGAGGGCTACAACGTGATGCCGGAGGTCCTTGAACTGTCAGGCAAGCAGGCCCAGGCTTCGGGCGGCCGCTTCTCCCAGACGCACTCGATGGAGGAGGCCTTCCGTGACGCCGATGTGGTATATCCCAAGAGCTGGGCTCCAATGGCCGTCATGGAGGAGCGCACGCGCCTGCTGCGCGCCGGCGAGAACGCCGCGCTCAAGGACCTCGAGAAGTCCGCGCTCGCACAGAACGCGAGCCACAAGGACTGGGAGTGCAACGACAAGATGATGAAGCTCACCAAGGGCGGGGACGCGCTGTACATGCACTGCCTGCCCGCCGACATCTCCAACGTCTCCTGCCCCCAGGGCGAGGTCTCCGCGGACGTGTTCGAGAAGTACCGCCTGCGCACCTATCACGAGGCTTCATACAAGCCGTTCGTCATCGCGGCAATGATCCTGATGACCCGCTTCGAGTGCGTGGATCACGTGATCCGTCACCTTCTGGAAAAGGACAAGTCGCGTCATGTTAAATGAATGGGTTGAGGTCTCCCTGCCGGTGACCACCGAGCAGGAGGATGAGGTGGCGGCCCTGTTCGTGTGGGCCGGCGCCATGGGCGTGGAGGTGCGTGACACGACCACCCTGTTTGCGGAGGACCGTGGCACGACGAGGGTCGTGGCCTACATC
>PHAZ01000012.1 GCA_002841825.1 Deltaproteobacteria bacterium HGW-Deltaproteobacteria-22
CACGGCAGGCCCGGCCCGCCAATAGCGGGCCTCTTCCTACGCGAAACCACACAGTGTTTACGGTGCCGGACCGGCACCTTGGAACTCCGGATGATTTCACTTTATACGACTTTGGTGGGATTCCCCGCGATCTTGATCAGCGTCTCGATTTCCTTCTGGCGTTTGCCGTACCGGTCCCGCACGATCTCATCGAGGATGTCCGTCACCGAACGATCCTCGACGATGGCCAGCAGTTTCAGCCGCTTGTGCGTGTCATAGGTGACCTTCACGGCCACCTTCTCGTGTTCGGTGTCCCGTGACTTCGGGCCGTCCTTGGTCGAGCGGTTCCTATCCTTGTCCATTTTTCACTCCTGATGACTGCATGCGGGGTCGACCCCGCGCGTTGGGAGCACTCAGCCCCAGACGTTCCATGTAGAGGGACATGCGCCGGCGTGAGAGTCCCAGCCGGGTCGCGGCCCGGGTCACGTTCCCGTTCTCCCTGGCGATGGCGTAGGAGATCAACTCACGGGCCACGGTGTCGAGATGCTCGTCAAGCGAGAAGGCATTCTCCAGCGACGGCATCGCGACGGTCCGTTCGCCGACCTCGGTACCCGGACCCGGATTCGTGAAATTGCGCAGGTACGCCTGCAGGTCCGGAACCTCCAGGATCATCCGTTCCTGCGCCACGGTGATGGCGTACTCCACTGCGTTCTCCAGCTCGCGCACGTTCCCGGGCCAGGCCTGATCCACCACCATCTGCAGGAACTCGGGGCTGAATTCCTTGACCGGCTGGTTCTCCTTGAGACAGATCTTCCGAACGACCAACTGGACCAACTGGGGGATGTCCGCCTTGCGCTGGGTCAGCGGTGGCACGGTGACCGGGAAGACGCTCAGTCGGTAGAACAGGTCCTCCCTGAAGCGTCCGGCGCGCACCAGGGCCTGAAGGTCCCGGATGGTGGCGGCCACCACACGCACGTCCACTTCGTGAGGCCGGGTCGCGCCGACAGGATAGAACACGCGGTCCTGGAGCACCTGCAGCAGCTTGACCTGGACCGCGGGCGGGATCTCGCCGATCTCATCGAGGAAGATCGTGCCGCCCTCGGCCGCGCTGAACAATCCCTGGTTCTCGCGCACGGCCCCCGTGAACGCTCCGCGCACATGACCGAACAACTGCGACTCCAGGATCCCCTCGTTGATCGTCGTGAGGTTCACCTCCACGAACGGTCGTGGCCGCCGTGAACTGAGCTGGTGAATCAGGCGGGCCAGCCGGGTCTTTCCCACGCCCGAAGGACCGAGCAGCAGCACGGACGTCTGCCGGGAGGCCACCGACCGGATCACGCCCAGCACGTCCTGCATGGCCTGACTGGTGGCCACCAGCGGGCTCTGCTGGAGGCTCTCGAGCAATTTCTCCGTCTGCAGGGTCTTGACCTCCCGGTTCAGGCGCGCCGTCTCGGCGGCCCGGTCGATGGTCACCCGCAGGCGTTCCGCGTTGACGGGCTTGGTCAGGAAGTCGTAGGCCCCGCCCTTGACCGCGGACGTGGCCAACTGCATGTCCATCTGCCCGGTGATCACCACCACCGGCACCTGCGGGCGGGCGCTCTTGAACGCGTGCAGCAGGTCGAGGCCATTGCCGTCGGGCAGCACGATGTCCAGCAGCACGATGTCGGGATCGGTCTCGGTGAACATGCGCAGGCCCTCCTCGAAGTTGAAGGCCTGGGCGATCTGGAATTTCTTGAGAAAATGCGTCCATGCACGCTGCAGGGTTTCGTCGTCATCGATGATCAGGACGCGGGACTGCACGACTACCCCTCCTGCGACGCGGGCTGCTCCAGTTGCACCCCGAGTGCGCGGAACCGCTCCACCAGGGTGCCGAGGACACGGCGCGCCACCTCGGGATAATCCTCCACAATCTCATCGAACAGGACCGGCTCGAACCGCAGCAGCAGGACGTTGCCGCGCGCCACGCAGGTGGCCGTGCGCACGCCGCCGTCGAGCAGGGCGATCTCCCCGAGCACGGCGCCGTCGGTGAGGCGGTTCACGCAGGCCCCGCCCATGCGCACCTCAAGCTCGCCACTTAGTACAAAATAAAGTCCGTCGGCCTGATCCTTCTCTTCAAACAGGGCCTCGCCGCTGGAAAGATGCACTTCCTCTCCGAGGCGGGCGATCTCCAGCAGCAGTTCAAAGGGCAGATTGCTGAAGAATGAACTGTTCTGCAGGCAGAGCACCTTCTGAAGGATGCGCGGATCAATTTCCGCAGCAGGCATGAGAAAACCTCCCGTTCCAACGGGACATCATATAGCAGAATCGACCCGGATACATCAAGGCATGTTGCATTCGAGCCCGAATTTTGAATAATAGGGACCGAAAAGGAGCCCACGCGTGACCTTACCTTCCACCCTGAAGTCCCCGATCCGCCCAGGCCGCGATACACCGCTGGCCCTGATATGGTTCGCCATGTTGTGGCCGGTCATGCTGGTACCGGCCTGCACCCGCGGCTCCAAAGACGGCTCCGGGGGCGATCCCGTGGCGACCGCTCCGGCGGTCATGCAAGCGGCCGGCGGCGAGGTTGCGGCGACCGAAACACCCGCAGCCCGTACCCCGCAGGACTTCGGCGAGACGGCCGCAAAGCCCCTGGGCACCGGCGTGCTGGTCTGCGACAAATACATCCGCATGGTGTGCGGCTGCGCCCAGAAGAGGCAGGCTGCGTCCCTGCAGAAAGCCTGCGACCTGGCAAGGCAGAGCCTGCCGGACTGGCAGAGGAGCCACAAGGAGGAAGGCGAGGAGCTGGCTGTGATCAAGGCCTGCCAGCGCGCTTTCCTTTACATCCAATCCACGGGACAGTGCGACGACATCTCGTACTGAGTCCGTATCAGGAGCATTTCATGAGTCGTACCTCCAGTGTCATCGCCCTCTCCGTGACCACCTCCCTGATCACGTCCGCGCTCACCTTCGTGGCCCTCCAGATCTTGCTGGTGCCCCACCTGAAGACGCAGAAGCCCGAGGCCAGACCCGAGAAACCGGCCGCCGTGGAGGTGCCACGCCTGCTCGGTCTGCGCCCTGACGACGCCAAGATCATCCTCAAGGAAAAGAACCTGCTGCTGTCCCTCTCCAAGACCACACCCCATCCGACCGTGGCCGCCGGCCTGATCCACATGCAGATGCCGCTGGCGGGCTCGATGATCGTTTCCGGACAGTCCGTTGTGGTCGAGGTGAGCGCGGGTCCGCCTCCGGCGGCCGTTCCTCTGGTCGTGGGCAAGAACGTGGCCGTGGGTCGCGCCGAACTCGAGAAGCTCGGACTGATCGTCCAGATCAAGCCGCGCGAGGACAAGAACGCCGCACCGGACCAGATCCTGAGCCAGAACATCGAGCCCGGACAGAACGTCACCGCCGGCGCTGCGATCGAGCTTGTGGTCGCCCAGGCGGCCGCGACGCCCAGCCTGCCCGACTACAAGGGCAAGTATTTCAACAAGAAGGATCTCACCGATGAACTCGAAAAGCTTGGTCTGAAGCTCGGCAAGGTCCGATACATGGACATCTCTGACCAGCGCAACGGCTACATCTACGGCACCAACCCCGAGGGCGGCACACAGGTGGCTCCCGGGACGGCGATCGACTTCCGCGTGCAGTACCTGGAAGAGTAATCCCCGTCGACGTGGAGTGAGTACCGGCCTTGAACACCAACCGCGAAGAAGTCAAGCAGAAAGCGATCTGGATCCGGAGCGTGGAGTTTCTGGCGCAGCCTCGCGCCTCCGCACTGGCGATCTGCGCTGGCTACTGGATCTTTTTCACGCTGCTGTTCCACGACACCGCAGCGGAGAGCGGAGAGCTGGCCGCTGCGGCCCTGCGCATGGGCACCGGACCCATGCCGGGATATTCCCTGCTGCACGCGCTGACCTCCTGGACCCTGGTGCTTCCGTTCGGCTCGCCCGGCGGCAACCTCGTCGTGTTCAACGGCCTGATCATGGGCCTGGCGCTGTATCACTTTGTCCGGCTGAGCCAGGAGATCCTGGATGATCCCCTGTCGAGTCTGCTGCCGCCCCTGGGCATGGTCGCGGGCATCCTGTTCTTCCGGAACACCTTCTTCTTCTCGCCGATTCCGATGACGTTCCTGTGTGTGGTCGTGCTGTTGCGCCTCCTGGAGTGGCCGCTGGCCGACGCCCGACGGCTGTGGGCCGCGGCGTTCATCCTGGGGCTGGGCTTTGTGGGAGTCCATCCCGTGTTCCGCCTGCTGCTGGTGCCTTTTTTGGCCTACCTGCTGTGGATGTTCGCGGTCAACCGCACGGCCGTGCTGACCACGCCGATGTTCTGGCTCGCAGGCGCGGCGATCTCCATCCACATCCCGCTGACGGCGCACCGCTTTGCCCCTGCGCTGGCCGACGGGACGGTCCTTTCCGGCTGGATGCACACGCTGTCGATGCGACCCGAACTGGAGCTGGCCGGGCCGCGCATCGCCTCGGTGCACTCGTTCGTCTGGTTCCCCGATCTGATGCACCAACTCGAGCATCTCGGAGACTCCATTCCGGTGATCCTGCTGCCGCTGGTGATCGTTGGCCTGTGGCCGCGGGAGAGACAGAACAAGTTCTACGTGCTGCTGGGCCTGGGGCTGGCCGAATGGGCGTGGGCGGTGTGGATGATGCCCGGATCCCTGGGCCTTGCTCAGACCGGGTGGCTGTTTTCGGCCGCGCTCTGGATCAGTTGCGCACGCGGAGTCCAGCTGGTGTCGCGCCGGCTCGATGAACCGATGGCCAGGACAGGCTTCGTCATCTTCTTCCTGCTTGCGGGGACGCTGGCCACCTGGCTCTCCGACGGTGGCGAGCGCTTTCACCTCGAGGCCCCCAATCCACGCTGGGCGCTGGAGACGGCCGCAACGCTCCCGCCGGGAACGACGCTGCGGGTGCCCGGCCAACAGTGGTCCCAGTGGCAGGCAGCCATGGCCCTGCTGCGGCATCATCCTGCGGACCTGCGGATGATCGTGGCCGGTCGGGGCCCGCTGGCCGTGGAACCGGGCGAACTCTGGTCCCCGCTCCTGTCCGACCGCCTGCCCGACCGCTGGGGTCTGGATCCGGTGTCGCCGCTGGCCGGAAGACCGGTGCTGCGGGCCGACCTGCCCGATCCTTCGCCCCAGCGGCTGGATTCCCTGGCCCGGGCGCTGCTGTCGCCGGTGGGCCGCCAGCCGTCGTTCGTACGCTGGCAGACCGCCAGGGTCCTGTGCGCCTGGGGTGAGGTGTTTCTTCACAACGGGTGGCTGTCTGCCGCCGCACGGTTCCAGTCTCTGGCACGGGCGGTCTCCCCGGACCTGGGCGCCGTGGTCCTGCTGCAGGCACGCCTGGAATCGGCCTGGTTCCGCCACGAGAACGCCCGCATGCTCCTGAAGCGAGCCCTGTCCGCCGACGGATCCGACCCCCGGGTCCACGCCCGTCTCGCACGAGCGGACCGCGAGCTCGCCCTCTCGGGCCGCACGCCACCAGAGCGCAAGCGGCCGCTGCTGGACGAAGGGCTCGACAGCGTCCGGCGTGCCCTGATCCTGGACCCTGGCCGGGAGGCCTATCTGGAGCTGGCGGCCGCGATCGCACGGGATCTGGAGATGCCCGAACTGGCCGAACAATATGAGCGTATGATGAATAAATAAGAACTGCGCCGAAGACCACCTGTTTCACCATTTATATGATCTGGACTTTTCTTCACCACCGGAGTATTCTGCTGGCCACGAATGGGAGGCTCCATGAAATCCTGGATCTGTTCGATTCTCACTGTTTCTATTCTCTGGACCTGGGCAGTTCCCGCGCAGTCCGTTGAACCGCTGAACCTGTCGGTGCCGTTCCTGCCGCAAATCGGCCAGACCCAGCAGAACTGGTGGGAGATGGCGCCGGCCAATTTCATGGCCGAGGGCCGCAACAACATCTATCTCGAGAACACCAAGAAGCCCATGCAGGCCTGGTTTCTCGCGTTCGCCACCGGCGCGTGGGGCATGACCGCCACCTTCCTGAACAAATACTTCGAGTCCCAGGGGGATGAGGACATGCTCAAGAACTCGAAGTTCTACTTCGCCGCGATCCCGGCAGGAATGGGTTCGCTGTATGCCGACCGGAAGATCGAAAGCCTGATCATCACCCTGGGCCAGGCCGTGGGCACGTACTATATTTTTTCATACTTCAACCTCGAGCGCGACCAGCGCGACGCCAACATCAACAAGTTCTACATCGGCGTGGCCCTGTATGCCGCCTTCTGGGTGGCCGACATGATCTATGCGCCGATCATGAGCTGGCAGTACAACAAGGAGATGGCGCGCCTGTACGTGGCCCAGAAGGACGAGCCCTCCAACCACCGCCTGACCGGACCTGACACCGGCGTCGCGCTGATCGGCCCTGGCACCAACATGCCCACGCCGTTCGTGCTGGGGACCGTGTTTGATTTCTAATTTTCCTCTTTTCCACTGACGGATACCACCATGAAAATCGGACTGTACGGCTACGAAAACGCCGGATCGACGACCCTGTTCAACGCCATCACCGGCTTCAACATCCCGACCGGCTTCTCGGGGGACCGCCAGCAGACCCACCTGGGCACCGTGAAGGTGCCTGACCCGCGCCTGGATGTCCTGACCAGGTTGTACGAGCCCAAGCGCACCATCCACGCTGAACTGGTGTTCACCGACTTCCCTGCCGCCAGCCGTGAAAAAAAGGCGCTGTCGAACATCCAGGAGGCGAAGTCCATGGATCTTCTGGTCCTGCTCGTGGGGGCCTTCTCCTCCGACGGACAGAAGCCCGATCCCGTGGGCGAGCTCGAGAACCTGCTCACCGAGATGGTGATCGTGGACCTGGAACATGTCAGCAAATACCTCGAGAAGCAGCGCAAACTGCCGGCCTCGGCCGCCGGCAAGGACCCTCGCCTGGTCGCGCTGGTCGAGCGCCTGCTGCCGCATCTCGAGAACGGCCTTCCGCTGCGCTCTTTCAGCCTGACCTCCGAGGAGGAGACCGCCCTGCGCGGCTTCTCTTTCCTCACCCTCAAACCCGCACTGGCGGCGATCAACGTCGATGAGTCCCGCCTCTCCGAAAAGTCCGACGAGGCGATGGACCGGCTCGCAGAGCACCACCGGGTGCGGCCTTTCCCGCTCTCGGCGCGCGTCGAGGAGGAGATCGGGCGGCTGGCACCCGAGGACCAGGAACTGTTTCTGGCGGACCTGGGACTGACCGAAAAGCTCTCCGGACGGCTGCTGCGCGCGGCCTACGACCTGGCGAATCTGATGTGCTTCTTCACCGTGGGCCCTGACGAGGTCCGGGCCTGGACCATCGAGAAGAACACCCCCGCCAAGCAGGCTGCCGGCGTGATCCACAGCGACCTGGAGAAGGGCTTCATCCGGGCCGAGGTGTTCACCTATGACGACATCGTCGAGGTCAAGGGAAACGAAGCCGAACTGAAGAAACGCGGGAAAGTGCGCCTCGAAGGCAAGGACTACATCGTGCGCGACGGCGATATCCTGCATGTCCGTTTCAACGTCTGAGATCCATCCACGCAAGACAGGTAAAGCCATGACCACCGCCTCCCAAATTCGCCAACTGTATCTGGACTTCTTCGCAAAGCGCGGACACCGTGTCGTGCCCTCTGCGCCGGTGTTTCCCCAGGATGATCCGACCCTTTTGTTCACCAACGCCGGCATGAACCAGTTCAAGGATGTCTTCCTGGGCACCGGATCCCGGCCCTACTCGCGCGCCGCGGACACCCAGAAGTGCATCCGCGTGTCGGGAAAGCACAACGACCTTGAAGAGGTCGGCATCGACACATACCACCACACCTTCTTCGAGATGCTGGGCAACTGGTCCTTCGGCGACTACTTCAAGACCGAGGCCATCGAGTGGGCCTGGGAGTTCCTGACCGACGTGGCAAAGCTGCCCGTCGACCGGCTGTACGTGACCGTGTTCGAGGGAAACGAGAGCGTGGAGCGCGACCAGGAGAGCGCAGAGATCTGGCAGACCCGGGTGAAGGTCCCCGACGGACACCTGCACTACTGCGGCGCCAAGGACAACTTCTGGGAGATGGGTGACAGCGGCCCGTGCGGTCCCTGCACCGAGATCCACGTGGACCGCGGGCCTGCGGCCTGCGACCGTCAGGGCGTGCCCGGCCACGTCTGCCGTGTCAACGGCGACTGCGCCCGCTACATGGAGGTGTGGAACCTGGTGTTCATCCAGTACAACCGGATGCCCGACGGACACCTGGAACCGCTGCCGGCCAGGCACGTCGACACCGGCATGGGCTTCGAGCGCCTGGTGGGGCTGTGGAACGGCAAGCTCAGCAACTACGACACGGACCTGTTCTCTCCACTGTTCGACCACCTGACGACCCTGTGCGGGATCACCTACGGGGCCGAACTGAAGACCGACATCGCCTTCCGCGTCATCGCCGACCACGCCCGTACGCTGTGCATGGCCATCACCGACGGCGTGACCCCATCCAACACCGGACGCGGCTATGTGCTGCGCCGTCTCCTGCGACGCGCCGTGCGCTACGGACGGCAGTTCCTGGGCCTGTCGGAGCCCTTCCTGGGCCAGTTGGCCCCGACCGTGGCGGACATCTACCCTGACATCTTCCCCGAGATCGGGCAGCGCCTGGCTCACGTGCAGGCCGTGCTCACGAGCGAGGAGACCTCCTTCGGCCGCACGATCGAACAGGGAATCCGCCGATTCGATGAGCTCGCCTCGGAGCTGGCTTCGGGCACCGTGATCATCGATGGAGGAAGGGCATTCCAGTTGTATGCGACCTACGGCTTCCCGCGGGATCTGATCGAACTGATGGCACGCGAGCGCGGACTCCGCGTGGACGAGGCCGGGTGGTCCTCAGCCGAAGCCGACCACGAGAAGGCCAGCGAGGGCAAAAAGCGCGTCTACACCACGCTGTCGCTCGACGAGCTCGAAGGTGTGCCTGCCACGACCTTCGTGGGATATCCTCACGACGACGGCGCCAAGAGCTACGGAACGCGCTGCGAGGCCGCGCCCCTGGCGCTGGTCAACGGCGACACGGTGCTCGTGCTGGACCGCTCGCCGTTCTACGCCGAGAGCGGCGGACAGATCGGGGACACCGGCCGCGTGTCCGGTGAAGGCTTCCTGTTCGAGGTCCTGGCCACCCGGAAATTCGGCGACTACATCCTGCACGAGGGAAAACTGACCGAGGGTTCCTCCACGGCCCTGCCCGCGAAGGTCGTCGCGCAGGTCGACCTGGACCGGCGCCTCGACACGATGGCCAATCACACGGCCACCCACCTGCTTCATTACGCGCTGCACCATGTGCTGGGCGAGCATGCACAGCAGCAGGGATCCTCGGTGGAGCCCGGCCGTCTGCGCTTCGACTTCACCCATCCGGCGCGCGTGACGTCCGAGGAGCTCGCCGGGATCGAGCGCATCGTCAACGAGCGAATCCTGGAAAACGCCCCCGTGCACATCAACGTGATGGACCTTGAGGAGGCCCGCGCCTCCGGTGCGACCGCGATCTTCGGAGAGAAATACGGCGAGAGCGTGCGGGTCGTCTCGGCGGGTGACTTCTCCCGGGAACTGTGCGGCGGAACCCATGTGATCTCGACGGGCCAGATCGGCTCCTTCGCGATTCTGGAGGAGAGCGCGCTGTCGGCCGGCGTCCGCCGCATCGTGGCCGTCACCCGCCACGGAGCGCTGGCCCACTTCCAGGGCCTGCGCGGAACACTCCTGGACACGGGCCGCCTGTTGAAGGTGCCCGCCGACCAGGTTCCTGGGCGGGTGGAGAAGCTGCTGGCCCAGCTCGAAGAACTGCGCGCCGGACAGGCAAAGAAGGCGACCGCCGACGTGAAGGATCTGCGCGACCAGCTCTGGTCCCAGGCCCATGGCCTTGGAGACGTGCATGTCATCGTGGCCTACTTCGCCCAGCTCGATCGCGAAGGGGCGGCCCGCCTGGCCGACGAGCTTCGCTCGGACACCCGCAGATGCGCTGGCCTGCTGGTGGTGCCGGAGAAGGACGACGGCCTGGCCCTGCTGACCTTCGCTTCGGCCGGCATCCCGGCGGTCCACGCCGGCAACCTGCTCAAGGAGCTCGCCGCCCTCGTCGGCGGCCGGGGCGGTGGGCGTGCGGACTTTGCCCAGGGCGGCGGACGCGACCCGGAAAAGATCCCGATGCTGCTGGAAACCGCCAAAAACCGCCTGATCTCACTGTTGTCGTAAGCAAAGCAATAAAATCATTCAACCACGGAACACACAGAAAGAATAGGAGCCGGACTGGTCACAGCCAAGCGCAGGTATGTTCAGACCAGTGCGGTTCTTCCTGTTCCGACGTTTCCGCGTGTTCCTTGGTAAAAACTCATCTCCCCTGCTTTCCTTTTCTTCTTCTTTCCTTGGTTTACGCGCCGGGGTCGCGGAGAACGACGACAGCCTCGCCGATGCGGTCAATCGCCTTTCCGAGGCGCTCCGTGTTCAGCGCATACGACAGGCGGAGATGACCCGGCGCACCAAACGGTGTCCCGGGAACCAGCGCCACGAGCGCGGTGTCGAGCAGATAATTGGCCACGTCCACGTCGTTGCGCAGCAGGTCACCCGCGGGCGTGAGCTTGCCCAGGATGTTGGTCACGCGCGGCAGCACGTAGAAAGCGCCGCGTGGCTGGTGAAACTCGAAGCCGGGCACCAAAGCCAGCTGCTTGAGCATGAAGATGCGGCGCGTGTTGAACTCCAGGCGCATGGTCTCCACGGCCTCCTGGGGGCCCGTCAGTGCCTCGAGCGCCGCATACTGGGACACGGTCGTCGGATTGGACGTCGTATGGCTCTGGATGTGCGCCATGGCCTTGGTGACGGCGCGGCGCGCCACGGAGAAGCCGATGCGCCAGCCGGTCATCGCATAGGACTTGGACACGCCGTCGATCACGATGGTGCGCTTGCGGGCCTCATCGGAGAACGCGGCGACGGAACTGAACTTGCCGTTGGCGTAGATCAGTTTTCCGTAGATGTCATCGGAGAGCACCATGATGTTGGGGTAGTCCAGGATCACGTCGTACAGGGCCTTGAGCTCTCGCCGGTTGTAGACGGTGCCCGTCGGGTTGGACGGATTGTTCAGGATGAGCATGCGGGTGCGCCGGGTGATCGCCGCGCGCAATTTCTCGGGAGTGAGCACGAAGCGCTCCTCGAGCGTGGTGGGCACGAACACGGGGATGCCCGAGGCCAGCGTCACGATGACGGGATAGGACAGCCAGTACGGCGCGGGGATGATCACCTCGTCGCCCGGATTCAGGATCGCCATCATCGCGTTGTAGATGCTGTGCTTGGCGCCGGCCGAAACGATCACGTGCTCCCCGGTGATGCCCATGAGCTCGTGGGACTGGGCTACGGTGCGGGCGACGGCCTCGCGCAGCTCCGGGATGCCGGCAGCCGGCGTATATTTCGTGGCGCCCTTGTCCAGCGCGGTCTTGGCCGCATTCACGATGTTCTCGGGTGTCGCGAAGTCCGGTTCCCCGATGGAAAGGCTGATGACGTCCTTGCCTTCTCTTTTCATCTTTGTCGCTCGGGCGGTGATCGCAAGCGTGGGTGAATCGGTGACGAAACGAATCCGGTGTGCAACCTGCATGTTTTCCTCGTTTTCATTTCCGGTGGGCGGTGAATTCGAACGGATTTTGTTCCTGAAGAATCGTCATGGAACCGGCGTGAGTGTCAACTCATCCCTTCAAGGTCTTCTTCTAGCAGATTCACACGACGGTCCGCAAGATCTATCAACGGATCGTTTCACCGGCGGAGGACGCCCGCGCAGTCATCGGCGAGCTCCTCGAGCCGGGCATCTGCCTCGCGAGTGAGCAGGAACCGACGCCGCTGCCCGATCCGCTCTCCCACGACATCGAGACGGCGACGCTCGCGAAGCAGCCCCGAGAAACAACGCTCGAGCTCTTCGTCCACGTCCCGGATCCGTTCCAGCGCCCGATCCCTCCGCAGGGAGAGCTCCCCGATCCTCATCTGCAGTCGCCGACGGAACCCATCGAGGCCCGCCAGCGAGACCCCGCGGATCGGCCCCCGAGCGATCAGGCGTTCCCGATCCTGCTCGATTTGTTGATGAAGCTCACGCAACTGCGCGGCCAGACCCAAGGCCTGTCGCGACAGTCCATCCCGTTCTTCCCTCAGTTGCGCGATCCGGGCGGAGTGCGCGGCCAGCCCGGGCAGCAGCCTGAGCCGGAGATGTCGGAGGGTGCTCAGTGCGGCATCGTCAGGAGGCATGCTCTTCTTCGGATTCCACTTCGGACTCCGGCGCGTTGGCAAACCACTTCTGCAGGATCTCCGCGATGGCAAGGGCCTGCTTGGGAGAACTGAAATTGAAGCTGGTCTGCTTGCGGTAGACGCCCTTGACCTTGCGGAAACGCACGATCATCGCCTTGGGCGCCCGGTAGTTCTCCGTCTTGGGATCCAACTCCTGATAGCGGAACAGAACCGTGGCCCAGGCTCCCTTGGACAGGAAAACCCGCTCGAGTTCCTTGCGGACCAGACGGCCTTCCTCTTCGTAGTTTACTGTCAGTTCATCGAGTTCGGCGGACATGGATACCTCCTGCAAATCAATACATTACAAGTGAAATAACCGGTGCAGACAGGAGTTTTTCCCGTCCACCGAGATCTTTGAGCTCCACGACAAAGGCAAAACCGGCTACCTCGGCCCCGCATTTGGCAACCAGCCTCCCGGCGGCGGCAGCGGTGCCTCCGGTGGCCAGCAGGTCATCGATGATCACCACCTTGTTCCCCGGGGCCAGCGCATCTACATGCACTTCGATCGAGTCCGAACCGTACTCCAGGTCATAGGTCTCGCGGATGGTTGCCGACGGCAGCTTGCCGGGCTTGCGGATGATGCACAGGGGCAGCCTCAACTCGGAGGCCACGGTCGCACCGAAGAGGAAACCGCGGCTCTCGATGGCCGCGATGTGCGTCGGATGCAGGTTGCGGATCAGTGCGACCAGCATGCTGTTGGCCGCGGCGGTGGCGTCGGGATCCAGCAGCAGCGTGGTGATGTCGCGGAACAGGATCCCGGGCTTCGGAAAATCAGGCACCGGGCGGATGGCCGCGGAGATCATCGCGATGGGCTCAGTCATGTACCAGTTCCTCTTTTTTCTGTGCCCTGCGGGCCAGCGCCGATATTCCCAGTACAAGCAGAAATCCGGCCACCATCAACAAGCCATACAAAACCACTTCGCTTCCGCCATCCAAGGGCAGGACGTTCCGGGTTTTGAGGACAACGACTTTATCATGAAATTGGGCGCTTTCCAATACTTCCTGATAGGGCCACACCTTGCGCAGGGATCCGAGCATGAAACCGCACAGGACAGCCAGGGTCTGCAGGGAATATCGGCTCAGAAGCCATTTCAGGAAACGGGAAAATGACACCAGCCCCAGGAAGGCGCCAGCGATGAACCATATCAATACGTAGAGATCCAGGGTCTTCACGGCCTCCAGAATCCGGTGGTATTGGGAAAGCAGAACCAGGATGAAAGATCCTGAGATCCCGGGAAGTATCATCGCCGTGGCCGCCACCGAGCCCGACAGGAACGTGAACCAGAAGGACGACGGCGTGGACATCGGGATGAGGCCGACGAGCAGGTAGGAGCCGACCGCCCCGACCGAAAGGAAGCTCCAGAACTGGAGCCGCCGCGGCGTGATCCCGGACGCCACCACCCAGGTGGAGGCCAGCACCAGTCCGAAGAAGAACGACCACAACTCCTGCGGATGGTTGTTCAGCAGGTACGAGACTCCACGCGCCAGCGAGAAGATCGACAGCGCGATGCCCAGCGCCAGCGGCAGGAGGAAGCCCCAGGGGATCTTGTCGTAGGCTTCCCGGAAGCGGCCCGTGAACACCAGTCGAAACCACCGCAGATCGAACGAGGAGATCGCCTCGAGCAGGGTGTCGTAGATCCCGGTGATGAAGGCGATCGTGCCGCCGGACACGCCGGGCACCACGTCGGCCGCCCCCATGAGCATGCCCTTGAGCGCCAGGATGCCCCGGCTCCTGAGCGTGGCCGGAACGATCATGTGTCACCTTGCCGCTCCAGGGCATCCTGGACCCGCTGCCATTCGTCCTGGGGCGGCAAGAAGGAGAGACACAGCGGGGACAGGCTGATGTTGCCGGCGTCCAGCGCCGTGAACTCGCCGCCTTCGAGGTTGCCGTGATCGGGCGATATCGGACCACCTATCCAATAATAGGGCTCACCCTTGGGATCGTAGCGGACCATGACCTCGTCGTGGTAATGGCGGATGCCCGGGGAGGTCAACTCGACCCGTCCGGGATCGGGTGGGATGTTGCAGTTGTACACCCATGGATGCCGGGTGGGCGGCCAGGAGAGGATCATGCGCGCGAGCCGGACGACGATCTGCGAGGCCGTCCGCAGGTGCTCTGTCGAGGCCCCCCGGATCGTGGACACCGCCAGGGCCGTCACGCCCCGCAGCGAGGCTTCCATGGCCGCCGCCACGGTCCCCGAGTAGAACACGTCAGTGCCCAGGTTGTAGCCGTTGTTCATGCCCGAGATCACGAGATCCGGCCGGCGGGGAACGACGTGGACGATGCCCATGTACGAGCAGTCCACGGGCGTGCCCGAGCACGAGAACTGGTGCGGCGCGACCTCGTGCAAACGCAGCGGCTCGCGCAGGGTGATGGCGTTGCTGACGGCGCTGCGCTCCCGGTCCGGGGCCACCACCCACACGTCGGCGCCGAAGGCGGTGAAGGCTTCGACCAGCGGGGCGATCCCGCCGGCATGGATTCCGTCATCATTGGTGATCAGGATGGTCTTCTGCTGCATGATTTTATGATTCCAGGGAGTTCAGGAAGGAGACGACCTCGGAGGCCACCTCGGCCGGTCTCTCGACGGCGGTGTAGTGCGAGGTCCTGGGCACGAACACCAGCCGGCTTCCGGGGATGGCCCGTGCGATCTCGCGGGTGGTCTGCGGAAGCACGATGAAGTCGCGGGTGCCCGCGATGATGAGCACCGGGATGCGCACAAGCGGAAGCACGTCGCGGCCGTCGTAGCGTTCGGCGCTCTCGAGGGTGGCGCGGAACACCTCGTGGTCCATGTTGACGAAATTCTCGGCGATCTCACGGAACACGTCCTCGTCGAGGTCGGGCCCCACCAGCCCTGTGGACTTGATGAACGAGACCGCGGTGCCGCTGCGGATCACGCGGTCGGCGAGGGGTGCGGCGAGCCTCCAGAAGGGCGCCCAGAAGGTCAGCAGGTGCGAAAAGATCGGCGCGCACAACTGCGGCAGGCGGAGACTGCCCGAGGCGGGTCCCACCATCGCGTTGAGCAGCACGAGCCCGGAGAAGGCCTCCGGACGGCGCCGGTACAGTTCCACCAGCACCTGGCCGCCGTAGCTCCAGCCCATGAAGATCGCCTTCTCGATGTGGAACAGGGCCAGCAGGTCCTCGAGGTCGTCGGCCTGCACCGGCACGGAGACCGAGGACAGATCCGCCGGACGGTGAGACGCGAACAGGCCGCGGTAATCCCACGCGGTGATGGTGAAGCGGTCCGACAGCGCCGCGATCACGTGCTTCCACGCAGGGATGGAGCCCCCCAGACCGTTGGCGATGACGATGTCGGGACCGCTTCCTATGCGCTGCCAGGCCAGCAGCGTTCCGTCTCGGGACGTGAAGGATCCCTGCTTCATCCGTGCATTCTCTGGGCGACGATCCCGAGGATCTGCGCACAACAGACGTCGAACGGACCAGCCATGCCGGCGACGCCTTCGACCATCGCGGCCTTCTGCCCGGAGGCGGGCAGATCCTTGAGGTTGATCTCGACGTTCATGCGGGCGCCATGGAAGCACGTCGACAGCGACAGCGCGGCCACGCCGGCATCGGACACGGAGTTCAGGTTGCCCTTCTCGGCCACGACCGTCAGCGCGCCAAGCGCCGCGTCGGCCGCCTGCATCACCGTGAACGGAACCGCGGCGGCTTCCAGGGTGGCCTGATCCACGGCCGCCTGGCGCGACGCCTTCTCCTCGTCGGTGCCCTGGGGCAGGTCGAACGCCGCCATGACCCTGTTGAACGCGAAGGTGTCCTCGTCGACGAGGTCCCGGAGCTTCTCGACCAGCGGCGCCAGCTTCTCCTCGGCCGCGCGCAGCTCGTCCTCGACGTCCTTGTACTTCTTCTTGCCTATCGTCAGCCGGCACACCATGGCACCCAGACCCGCGCCGAGCGCACCCGACAGCGCTGCCACCGATCCGCCGCCGGGGGCCGGGCTCTTGGCGGCCACGTTCTCGATGAAGCAGGCCACGGGAAGGTTCGCCAGATAGGATGCAAGGGAAATCTGAGCCATGTCTAATCTCCTCCGGGATTCAAACCCGCTTGTTTTCGATCATTCCTCGACCGCGAATTCGATGACCTTCTTCTGCGCGTCGAACGGTTTGTAGTCGGACAACTTCAGGTAGTCGTGGGCGATGGCCACCATCTCCCGATCACTCAGGCCGATGGCGCTCTTTCCGGCCTTGCGGAGGGCCCAGTGCGCGGCCATCATCAGGGGGGCCGCCGGCAGCAGGCCCACGACCTCGGAGCCCGTCACCCTCAGGCCGCGGGCGGCGCAGTCCAGGACCGCCTCCTCGTAGGCCACGTGGGGCGGCGTGACGAGGTAGTTGTTCAGGTTCATCGAGATCTGCGTGCGCTTCCCGTCCTCGATGGGCACGCCCATGGCTTTGACCATGCGCAGCTTGCCCGGCACGAAGATCTTCTTGCCGGTGGCGTTGAGCACGAACTCGCCGTCGGGGGTCATCCTCGGTTTGCCCAGCTGGCGCAGCCCCAGCGCGACGTCGTCGGTGGCCGCCACGTCGGGCGTGTCGATGTTGACGTTGTAGGCGACCAGGAAGAACCGCGCGCCGGTGGCCACGGTGCCGAACGTGGGGACGAACTTCGCGGGGCCGAAGTCGGGCGCCCAGTCGGGGTTGGCCAGCTTCTCGGGCAGGCCCTCGTACTCACCCTCGCGCACCTTGGCGAGGTTCTTGCGTTCGGGGCGCGCGGCGGCCTGCTCATAGAGGTACACCGGCACGTCGAACGCAGCGGCGGTACGTTTCCCGTACTGCCGCGCCAGCTCGGCGCAGTCGGCCATGGTCACGCCGCGCACCGGGATGAACGGACAGACGTCGATGGCGCCGAAGCGCGGATGCTCGCCGTGGTGCTCCCGCATGTCGATCATCTTCACGGCCACCTCGGTCGCACGGAAGGCGGCCTCCACGACGGCCTCCTTCTCCCCGACGAAGGTCACCACGACCCGGTTGTAGGAGGCGTCCGGATCCACGTCGAGCAGCTTGACGCCGGGAACCGACTCGATGGCCCGGCCGATGGCGGCGTGGACCTCGGGGTTGCGGCCGTCGGAAAAATTGGGAACGCATTCAACGATGGTCTGCATGGGGACTCCTGCGAAAGGACAGATGTCAAACTTGAAAAAGGCGTCTCCGATCGCCCCGAAGTTGCTAACGGGAATAACGTAATAAGTCAAGCTGACTCGGAAAGTAAAGAAAAGACTGCGGAGAAGACAAAGAGGGAGCGGACAAGGGACCGAAACGCAGGAATCAACCCGGCGTCAGCCGGCCACCTGAGGCGACCGACAAAGGGCGCCGGATATTGATTCGTGCAGCCAAAACCGGTAAGGTGGCGACCGCGAGGAGATTTCCGATGACCCACACCGAAGCCTGGAAGATCCACAACCCCGAAGGAAAGTTCCTCGTGCTCGCCACCAAGCGCCTGGTCGGAGAACGCTGGCTCGAGGTGCTTGCCGCCCATGACTGCCGCGTCGAGATTTACGACGCCGAGGAGATGTTCGGGGAGGCGGAACTGATCGAGGCCATCGGAACGCGCTGTGACGGCGCGCTGGGCCAGCTCAACGAGCCCTGGAACGAGCGCGTGCTGACACACTTCGCGGCCGCCGGCGGCAAGGTGATCTCGACCTACGCCGTGGGCGTCAACAACATCGATCTCGCGTGCGCCTCCCGGCTGGGCATCGCGGTCTGCAACACCCCGGGCGTGCTCACCGAGGCCACCGCCGAGCTGGCCCTGGCGCTGGTGTTCGCGGCGATCCGCCGCATCGCCGAGGGCGACCGCTACATGCGCGAGGGCCGCTTCCTCGGCTGGCTGCCGCAGTTGATGCTCGGCCGCCAGGTCACCGGACGCACCCTGGGCCTGTTCGGCGCGGGCCGCATCGGACAGACCGTCGCCCGGGCCCTGGCCGGCGGCTTCGGCATGAACGTCCTGTACTTCAATCCGCACCCGCGTCCCGAGCTGGAGAACTACATCGCCGACCTCGCTGCGGTGGCGAAAAAACACGGGCAGCCTGTCCCGTCGGTGCGGCGCACTGAGGACCTCGACGAATTGTTCGCCCAGAGCGACATCCTCGTGCTGCTGTCGTCCTACTCGCCGCCTTTGCACCACCTCGTCGATGCGCGCCGGCTTTCGCTGATGAAATCCGCGGCCGTGCTCGTCAACGCCAGCCGCGGCCCGGTCATCGACGAGGCCGCGCTCATCACCCACCTGAAGGCCCACCCGGAGTTCACCGCGGGCCTCGACGTGTTCGAGTTCGAGCCGCGTCTGGTCGATGGGCTCACGGAGCTTCCCAACATCGTGCTGTCTCCGCACACCGGAAGCGCCACCCTCGAGAGCCGCTCGAACATGGCGACGCTGGCGGCGCTCAACTGCGCCGGCGTGCTCTCGCACTGGCCGGCCAACACCGCCATCTCCACCACCACCCTCGCCACAGGCCCCATGCAGAAGCTCGTCCCCAGCCTGCTCAACGCCAAAGAGCTCGCCTGGCCCACCACCTGATCATTGTTGACCCGATTTTTCAAGAAACATCATCATTTAGCGACGAACCACCCGAAAACCGACGTCGTTGCTCCGGCTATGCTGGGGATCCATGATCCGGATGGCCACTTCGCAGTAGGACGCATTGAGCCTCCAACTGCCCCCGCGCACCTCGCCGTGGGTGCCCGAAGCCGGACCCGGATAGTCCGTCACCGGACCGGTCGGATACGTTCCATGCCAGTCCCACACCCGTTCATACACGTTTCCGCTCAGATCGAACAATCCCAGTTCATTGGGAATCTTCGTGCCCGCCGGATGGGTCTTGCCGGAGCTGTTTGTCATGTACCAGGCATAGTCGTCGATGACGTTGCTGCCCGTGCTCCCGGCGAACGCCCTGGCAAATCCCGTTGTGTTCGTCGCCCCTGGACTGGTCGTGTCCGCGCCCATCGCCGCCCACATCCACTCCATCTCCGTGGGCAGCCGATACCCTTCCGCAGCCCAGTTCACCGTCGCAGCATTCCACGTGGCGTCGTCCGTCGCCGGGATCTGCGAGTACGTCAGCGTGCTGAAATCGACTCCGCTCACCACGTACACTGGAGTCAAACCCTCCAGCAGGCTCAACTTGTTGCAGAACGCGATCGCATCGTACCAGCTCATCATCTGGACCGGATCGCCGGTGCCGCTGGAAGCATCTATGTCGCTAGGGTCCGACCACCCGGTCACTGACGCCCATTGAGCCCGGGTGATCTCGTACCGGCTCATCCAGAACGCCGACACCGTGCTCAGGTTCGTCGGCGTCGGATCCCGCTGGAACGTTCCCCCCGGCACATACTTCAGCGTCCCGAGATTCGGCGACTCAAAGTCCGGTGTAGCCGTCTGGGTGACCAGCACTGAGTACACATTCTGCTCCCCGCTCTCCGCGGTCACCGTCACGGTCACCGGGTTGTCGCCCAGGGATAAGGTCATCGGCTGCGTGGGCGCGATCGAGACGCTCGCATAGGAGTCGGCCGCCGTCGCCGTCACGCTCAACTCCGTCACCAGCATAGGCACGGTCATCGTGTATGACGTTGTCCCTGCCGAAAACACCGGGATCAGGGGGGCCCTGCCCACCTCCAGCGTCGTGAGATCCGCGTTCGTGCTCTTGGGTACGCACGCGGTGTCGTCGAAAACACAGGCCTCAGTGCAGCCCAGCGCGCCGCTGGCCTGGGAAAAACCAAGGGTCACGCACGTCTGGCCGTCGAGTTTATCACCGTCGCATGTTTCTCCATGCGCGGTTTGACATGGTCCTGTCCCCGCAACGCCCCCCCGTGCACATCGAAAGGTCGAACGTGCAGTCGGAATTGCACCGCAGCTCGCCGGTCTGCACATAGTACCCGAATTCCGAACAAGCGGTCGCCGTCAACTGGCTCCCGTCGCACGGCTCCCCGGGATCCAGAAATCCGTCACCGCATGAATCGACGGTCTTGGTCTTCGTGTCGCAGGATCCTAGAAGGAAAAATGAAATGGCTGAAATCGCGATCAACATGAATCTCATCAAGGCATCCTCCGAAGATGGATTTCGTCGATGAGCGTATCAGAGTACACATAAGAGGCTGGAGAAAAGTGTGGCTGCACCGATGAAGCGTCCCCCGGATCGCGCGCGGTTTGGGACGATCCGGCGCGTGCTTTGACGCGCCTCAGTGCTGGGGCCATGAGCATGGGGCGTGAGCGCATCCGGGCTCATGGCACCAGCGGCCCGCGTAAACGAGCGCACAACTAGCTCACCTCAGGTGTAAAACAGGGGGGTGTCGGGGGGATTTCCGGCCCATGCCCCCCGGACGCCGCAAGCGTGGGAAAGCCCTCAACGCCGGGCCGGCGTCCCCCTGACCAGAAGGTCCGGGAGATGCTCTCCCGGAAAGAAAAGATTAAAGTAAATCTGATGGTTACGCCCGCCGCAAGGCGAAATGGAAAACCATAAACCGCGAGAAGCCGCCGGATTTTTACAGGTCATGGCGATTATAGCCGTGACCGGTGAGTCCGAAGTAAAAGCAAAGAGAAGCAGAAGAGGCGGCCGGCGTGAACCCGGGCGGGCGCATGGAACCGGCGGCCTGCGGGAAGGAGGACAAAGAGGCTGGAGGGACGTTCCGGCATGAAGGGAAGGAGGATCATTTTCTTCTCCCGTTCTGGCGTAAATCCCTTATAATGCGCCGCCGGGCCGTGTCTGAACACAGCCCCCTAAAAAACCCAGGAGCAGTCCCATGTCCCGCATTCTCGTCACGTCCGCCCTTCCGTACGCCAACGGCGACATTCACATCGGCCACCTGGTGGAATACCTGATGACCGACATCTACGTGCGCGCCATGAAACTGGCCGGCGAAGACGTGGTGTACATGTGCGCCTCCGACAGCCACGGCACGCCCATCGAGGTCAACGCCCGCAAGAAGGGCGTGACCCCCGAGGAGATGGTCGCCGAGTACAACCGGCGGCACCTCGAGGACTTCACCGGCTTCGGGATCGAGTTCGACCGCTTCTACACCACCCACTCCGACGAGACGCGCATCCACGCCGAGCGCATCTTCTCGCGCCTGACCGAGGGCGGCCTGATCTACAAGAAGGACGTCGAGCAGTACTACTGCGAAGAAGACAAGCGCTTCCTGCCTGACCGCTTCGTCAAGGGCACCTGCCCCCGCTGCGGCGCCGAGGAACAGTACGGCGACTCCTGCGAGAAGTGCGGAGCCACCTATGATCCCACCGACCTGAAGGACTCGTTCTGCGTGCTGTGCCAGAAGCACCCCACCCGTCGCTCTTCGCTGCACTACTTCGTCGATCTCGAGAAGGCGCGACCTGAAATCGCAAAGTGGGTGGCCGATGAAAAGCACCTGCATCCGGAGATGCGCAACTGGCTCGAGGCAAACTTCCTGAAAAACGAACTGCGCCCGTGGGACATCTCCCGGGATGCGCCGTATTTCGGCTTCCGGATCCCGGGCGAGACCGACAAGTTCTTCTACGTGTGGCTCGACGCACCGGTGGGGTACATCGGCACGACGCAAAAATACTGCGACGAACAGGGGCTCGACTTTGCCGGCTACTGGGAAGAGGGCGCCGACTGCCGCATCGTGCACGTGATCGGCAAGGACATCACGTATTTCCACACCCTGTTCTGGCCCGCGATGCTCCATACCGGCGGATACAACCTGCCCGAACGCGTGCAGATCCACGGTTTCCTCACCGTCAACGGCGAGAAGATGAGCAAGAGCCGCGGCACCTCGATCACGGCCCGCACCTACCTCAAGCACCTGGATCCGCAGTTTCTGCGCTTCTACTACGCCAGCAAGCTCGGCCCCGGCCCTGACGATCTCGACCTGAACCTCGAGGAGTTCGCCCTGCGCGTCAACGCCGAGCTGGTCAACAAGATCGCCAACCTCGCCTCCCGCAGCGTGGCACTGCTGTCCAAACGGCTCGAAGGGAAGACCGGCGAGCCCGATCCTGCCGCCGCGGAGCTGGCCGCCTCCGCCCTCGAGAAGGTGCCCTCGATCCTGGCCCACTACCGGAACTTCGAGTTCTCCCGCGCGATGCGAGAGATCTGCGCCATCGCCGAGGTCGCCAACAAGTATCTGCAGGACGCCGAGCCTTTCAAGCTCGTCGGCGCCGAGCCCGAGAAGGCCCGAGCGATCCTCTCCTCGGCGCTGGCGTTCGTCAAGAGCCTGGCGATCCTGATCGGACCCGTGCTACCGCTGCTCAAGGAGCGCACCGAGAAGATGTTCCAGGCCACCGCGCCGTGGACGTTTGCCGACGCGGACTTCGCCCTGGCGCCGGCCCAACTGACGCCCTTCGACCGCCTGGTGGACCGCGTGGATCCGGCCGTCGTCGAGGCCATGATCGAGGACACGCGCGCCCAGTTCGCACCCCCGCCGGGTCCGGGCGATCGCGTCACCCCGTTCAAGGAGATCATCGAGATTGACGACTTCGGCAAGCTCGACCTGCGCGTGGCCACCGTGCTCACCGCGATCAAGGTCGAGGGCAGCGACAAGCTCCTGCAGGTCACCGTGGATCTGGGCCGCGAGAAGCGCAACATCTTCGCCGGCCTGGCCGCGCACATCGATCCGGCGACCCTGGTGGGCCGTCAGGTGGTCGTGCTGGCCAACCTCAAGCCGCGCAAGATGCGCTTCGGCGTCAGTGAGGGCATGATTCTGGCCGCCGAAGACATCGACGGTAAATTATCTATTCTCGGCCCTGTCGCCGAACTGTTCCCGGGCGCGACGATTTCTTAGGAGCCCTCCTCATGACTCCTTTTCCCTGGTTGATCCTTTCGTTCCTGCTGAGCCCGCTGGGGTACTTCTATGTCGACGCCCGCGGCGTGGACGTGATCTCGCTGACGATCGCGTCCTGCGCGGTCTCGGCCGCCCTCGTGGGTGCCATCTTCTCGCGGATCACGCGGAAGTACAACGTCCCCTCGATCGTGGCCCTCTTCCTCTCGGTGTTCCTGATCGCCACCAACGTCTACTTTCTCATGTAGCCACTCTCATTCGACGGTGATGAGATCAATTGTCTTATCCGCATCCCTCCGTCTTTTCCGTAGTCTCATCCTGCTTCACACACTCACTGCGCACGGCCGGTGCGGGCGGGGTTGCCACGGCCGGTGGACCAGAGAATGCAGTCGGTGCCTGCGCCGGGGACGGTCCACAGTTGCACACCGCCCAGACCAGCGCCCAGCGTGTCCTTGAGCGAGATCAGGATGTCGAGCTGGCCGTCGCCGTCGACGTCGCCCACGGCGGGAGGGCTCATGGAGCCGCGCAGCGCGATGGGGACCTTGTGCAGCAGGGCGCCGCCTGCGCCAAGAATGATCAGATGAGAGCGGTCGTCGGCCATCGCGTAGGTCGTGAAGAGCACCTCGGGGCTGCCGTCACCGTTGAGATCGGCGATGACCGCACCGGAGGCGCCCACGAAGGACGACATCGGGCCGTTGAACTCGTAGGCCCACAGTTCCTGACCGTCGGGCGAGTACGCGCGCATGAGGCCGTCATAGGAGGGCACGACGATCTCCGGACGCTCGTCGCCTGAGAGGTTGCCCACCGCCGGGGCCGGCGCCACCTGCACGATGTTGTCCTCGTAGCCGGTGTACAGCGGGCCACCAGAGCAGATCGGCCACTCAAAGCCGGGCACGCGGGACAGGTCGGCCTCGAGGGCCCACAGGCAGTTGCCGCGGTTGACATATTCGCCGGCGAGCTCGTGGTCGCTGTAGATCACGACCTCCAGGCCGCCGTCGCCGTCGAGATCCGCGAACACCGGCGGGGAATCGGTGAACTCATCGCGGTCCTCGCCGTCGGGGCCCCAGCCCTGCACCGCCAGCGCCCAGTCATGGAACATCGGCACCTGCGGGACCAGCTCGTCGGACAACTCCGGGTTGACCGTCAGCGGCTGGCCATCCTTGGTGAAGAAGCCGACGATGGCACAATCGTAGGTCGCCACCACCTCCATGTCTCCGTCCCCGGTGATGTCCGCGAGCCCGATGTTCTGGTTGTAGCCGCCATGGTCGTAGCAGTCCTCGCAGTCGACCTGCGGCCAGCCAGGCAGCACGTTCCCCTGCAGGCCAAAGACGGCCGTGACCGGCGTGGAGCCCGTGCGTACCACGGCGATCTCCCAGGTGCCGTCATGATCGAGGTCCGCCGCCGCGATGGAGCGGATCTCGTTGTCGGAATCAGGATACGGCGCCGGCCAGCCCGGCAGAAGCGTGCCGTCGTGCCGGTATACGGCGATGGAATTGCTGTAGGCGATGGCGATCTCCTGGTGCCCGTCGCCGTCGAGATCCGCCACGACCGGGGCCGCATACTGGCGGGCCGAACCGTGGTCGTTGGGACTGGTCCCCTCCTCGCCCACCGGGGCCCGCCACCGGAGCTCTCCCGCGGCCGTCCACACATACAGCACGCTGTGACGTCCGGCGATCACCTCGTTCTCTCCGTCGTTGTCGAGATCCGCAAACGCCGGCGAGCCGAACCAGTTCTCGTCCCAGGAGGCCGGGTAGGTGCGCACCAGCTCCGGCGCAGCGACCGAGCGAACCTCGCCCGAGATCGTGCATGTGGGCGCCGGCGGCTCCTGAGTGTGTCCTCTGGTCTTGTGAGAAGATGAACAGCCGACACATGCGAGCAGCCACAACATCATCCAGAAGCCTTTCATGCCGTCCTCCTCCATTCCGGGGTCATTTCAACCCCTGCCAATATACCCCACCACCGGTTTTTTACAATTGCCACGCGCCAGCGGGCGGGGCATACTGCGGCGGGAGTGAATATAACACATGCGGATCCGCCTCCATTTTTGGGTGATTTCTTCCCTTTTTGCGATGGCTGCCTGTTCCAAGGGTGAGCCGTCGAAGGACCCGGCTCCGGTGACCCCTCAGAAGCACCCGGTCAACGTCGAGAAATCTCTCGCCGGTTCCCGGGCCGGTCAGCGGCTGCTTCCCAAGATCAAGCTCAAGCGCGCCGAGACCGCGCTGCTCGACGGCAAGCACGAGGAGGCGCTGAAACTGTACGAGGAGATGAGCCAGGAGACGTCCCTGACCGCCGAGGCGCGTTCCCAGTTGTTCTCAGGACAGGCCGAGGCGCTGTTCCATCTGCGTCGCTTCGATGAGAGCGTCTCCATGTGGGAGCGCGTCATCGCCCTGCGTCCCGATGATCCCTTCGCCCACCAGAACCTCGCGCTGGTGCTCGCCGAGAGCGGCAAACTGCGGGAGGCCGTGGCGCAACTTGAAAAGCTGCTGAAGATTGATCCGGACGTGCTCGCGGCCCGCGTGGACATGGTGAACTGGTTGAAGAAGCTCGACACAACGCAGGAAAAAATGATCGCTGCTGCACAGGCCTTCGACACCGCCCGGAGCCACGTCGAGAAACGGCTCGATGCCGCCCTGGAGCAACAGCAGAGCGATGAGATCGTGCGCCTGCTGGGCTACCTGATCGAGGTCCCCTCGGAGATCCTGACGCCGGCCCAGGAGGAGAAGTGCCTGACCCACGCGACCGCCACCGTCCGCGAGAAGGCCGGACTGCTGGCGGTCCGCGGCGACGCCGGCAAGGCACGCATGAAGCAGCTGCTCGCCAAGGAGGACGACCCCACCGTGCGCATGCTCTGGCAGAAGGCGCTGGCAGGCGACACCGGAGTTTCGGCTCCATGAAACTGGTCGACCTCCAGGAAGTGAGCCTCAGTTATGGACGGATCCAGGCCCTGGATCGTGTCTCGTTCCAACTGGAGTCGGGAGAGACGCTGGGCCTGCTGGGCGAGAATGGCGCCGGAAAGACGACCTGTCTTCGCATCCTGGCCGGCCTGCTGCTGCCCGACCAGGGACGCGTGCGAATCTCAGGCAGGGATCTCTACCCGGAGCCGCAACGGATGGCCCGCCGCCTCGGGTTCATGCCCACGGGGCTGCCGCCGGATCAGCGCGTGGTCGAGACGCTCGACTTCCGGGCTCGGCTGTGCGGTTTTTCCGGAAGACGCCGTACAACCGAGGTGGAGCGCCTCGTAACCCTCTGCCAGGCCGGGGATTTCGCTCGCCGCTTCAACGGGACGCTGTCGACCGGCATGCGACAACGGGTGGCCCTGGCATGGGCATTGTGCGGAGAACCAGATCTCATCCTGCTCGACGAACCCTCGTTCGGACTCGACCCGCGACAACAGATGTCCCTGCGGGAGATCATCGCCGCCGCCGCCGAGAAAAGCGCAGTCATCGTTTCTTCCCATGGTCTGGACGAGCTCGCACGCATCGCCGGGCGCTTCCTGGTGCTCCACCATGGCCGCGTGCTGCATGACGGCCCTGCCCCCGGGCCGCTGCTCGAGTTCTTCCTGGACCTGACCGGAGAAGGCTCCCCAATGGAAGGGACCGCGGCGCATGACATGAACACCGCCGGTGACGCATCATGAGATATGCCCTCACCCTGGCCTGGCAGGAAATCCGGCACACCTGGAAGACCCCCTCCTTTTACTTCACCGCCGCGCTGTTCCTCTTCTATCAGGGCATCGTGCTGGCGGTCACGCTCGCCCTGCGGCAGCACCCGCTCTCCCCGCCGGGTCCGCTGCTGGCTCCGTTCTTCGGAGGACCTTTCTGGTTCTGGCCGATGCTGATCCTGGTGGTCGTGGAGCTTTCGCACAACGCCATCTCCCGTGAGCGCTCACAGAACACGCTCGATGCGCTGCGGGCCTCGGTGCTCACACCGCACCGGATCGTCCTTGGCAAATACCTCGCGATGCTGGCAACGTGGACGCTGCTGTGGGTCGCGACGCTGCCGCTGCTGCTGTTCCTCTGGATCATCCTGCCGCCGGACGTGACGGTACCGGCAGGCCCCGTGCTCACCGGCTACGCCGGCGTGGTGCTCGTGGGAGGTGCAGGGCTGGCCCTGGGCCTGTTCTTCTCCTCGCTGACCGCTGACACGCGCCTCTCCGGCATGCTCACGTTCGTGGTGCTGTTCGCCTTCGTGCTGGTCAAGATCATGACCAGCCCTGCCTTCGGCATCGTGCGGGACCCGAATCTGATGCGCCTGCTCGACGCCTTCAACTTTTTCGACGTGCTCGAGCGTCTCTCGCGGGGCTTTGTTCACCTGCGGGATCTGACGCTGCTGTTGACGCTGATTTTCGCCGGAGTGGCGGGTGCGGGCCGGGTGCTCGGCGCGGGCCTGCGCAGGAGAAGTCGCTGGAATGCGGTCGACCTGGGTGCCTGGGCCCTGCTCGCGGCGCTGGGCTTTGCGCTGGTGTTCCGCCTGGGCTGGACCTGGGATGTGACCGGACGTCCCCAGCTCGACCCCCGGCTCGAGCAGCGCATCCGCGAGACCACTGAACCCGTCACGCTTTACCTGTTCACCGGAAGCCCCTCGGCCGCCGCTCCCTTCTCCCCCGTGCCCGAACTCGAGGTGCACCTGGAGCGCGTGTGCCGCAAAAGTCCGCTGCTTCGCTGGGAGCGCATCCAGGCAGCATCCTCGGGGCCTCGCGCATCCGCCCTGGCGGCCCGCTTCGGACTGAACCTCGCCGCCATGGAGGCCGACTCCACAGGCATTCTCGAGGGGCGCCTGGTGGCCGCCACCGCCGTCCGCCACCACGTGATCCGGCTGTCAGATCTCTTCGTGATGGACGTCCGCGAGGACGGCGTCGTGTTCCATGGCGTGGCGCTGCAGTCTGCGCTCTCCCGAGGGCTGGCGCGCCTGCAGCGTCCCGACGACGCCTCGTGGTGCTTCACCCGCGGACACCAGGAGCGACAGATCACCGACACCAGCGCCGTCGGCCTGGCCCGTCTGGCTGCCGGACTTCAGTTTTCCGGCATCTCGACCCGCGAGATCGATTTGCTCTCTCCGGTTCCGACCAACTGCCGATTGCTGTTCTCTGCCGATCCGCAGACGGACCTGATGTCCGCCGAGGAGGAGAACCTCGCCACCGCCCTGCGTGAGGGACGCACCGGACTGGTGCTGGCGTCCCACGAGTACAATCAACTGCCGGCTTCCTGGAAACGCCCGCTTCTGGACTGTCACCTGGGCTTCTCCGACACCGTCGCCGAGGACCCAAGGCAGCAGTTGCGCTCGGGCGAGCCTGGCCGGTTCCTTGTGCCCTGGCCCGGACGCAACGGACGTCTGCTCCTGACACGGCCCCTGGTCATCAGCGCCGATCGATCCGCGGTGCCCCTGCTCACCACCTCCGACCGCGCCAGGCACATCGAGCGTCGCACCGGTCGTGTGCTGGAGGAGAAGACCGCCGTGCTGGCCGCCAGATCCGGACCGGACTGCGCCTCGAGGATCCTGCTGCTGGGCTTCTCAGACGCCTTCTCCAACGATCGTCTGACCATCGGCGGGCAGAGCTCCGACGCATCGATGAACTGGCTGCTGACCCAGTTGCGCTGGGCCGCCGCCGAGCCGCCCGACGAGACCATGCCCATCTTCGAGATGGAACATCACAAGCTTGTGCTGCCGCAGAGCCAGGTAGCCAGGATTCAAACGTTCGCCCTGCTGCTGTGGCCGCTGTTTGCGCTCGCGGTGGGTCTGTGGGTGGCCAGAAGGCGCCGAGCATGAACGAAGAAAAATCGCAACCCCCCGTCGAGGAAGAGATCCTTTCCAAGCCCGCCGAGGCGGACCTGAAATTGTCTTCGAGCCTGCCGTTGCCGCGGGCCTTCACCTGGACCCGCTCGATCCTCTATGGTGCCGTGCTGGTCGTCGGCGCCCTCTATTTCTTCTGGCGCACCACATCCCCCTCGGTGCCGCGCAACGTGTTCCGCAACGCCGATCAGATCCGCGCGCTGGAGTGGCCCGACTCCCGCACCAAACTGATTTCCGAGAAGGAGAACTGGGTGGTGGAGAACCCCTCATGGGATCGCGCCCCTGCCGATCCCACGCAGGTGCTCACTCTGATGGAGCGGCTCAAGAGCGCCAGAGGTCTCCCGGTGCGGCGTATTCCTCCGGACTTCAGGCTCGTCGGGCGCCTGGTCGTGACCACCCCGGAGGCCAGCCGCGAGCTCGTGTGGCACGCCGCAGGCGCCGACGCGATCGTCGAAAGCGGTGACAGCCGTTACCTCCTGCCGAACTTCCCTGTGGAGCAACTGTTTCCCGCCGCCGAGAATCTCGTCTCCCGAAGGGTCCTGTCGATCGATCCTGCCCTGGCCGAGGAGCTCTCCGTCACCGTCGTCACCGCCGACGGAGACAAACGCTACCGCATCCGCCGCGATGGCGACTACTACTACATTCCGGGAACGCATGCGCACCTGCTCCACACCACGACGGTGACCGGACTGTTCCGCGAACTCCAGGACATGACGCTGCGCCGCCTCCTGCCAACCCCGAAGATTCCGCCCGTACACGCCGATTTTTCCTTCTCGCTCGAAGGTGTTCCATGGAAACTTGCCCGCATCGAGGCCTCCTGCCCCGAGGGGGAGACCGCCGTGGCGCGCTTTTCCGGCCGCTGGCTCGCCGGTTGCGTAGCGACAAGGCTGTGGAACCGTCTGACCCCGTCGCTTCCGGAGCTGCTCGAGGCGCGTCTGCTTCCTTCCCCCGCCTCCGGCGGCACCTGGGACCGTATCGAGATCCG
>PHAZ01000333.1 GCA_002841825.1 Deltaproteobacteria bacterium HGW-Deltaproteobacteria-22
CCTGGCAGTCGGCGGTGCAGTCGGCGCCCGGGGGATCACACTCCTCGCCGCTCTCGACGATGCCGTTGCCGCAGACGGGGATGGGATAGCAGACGCCGTAGCCGTCACCCAGGTCCAGGCACTCGTAGCCGCCACGGCAGTCGGAGGCGGCCGGGTCGCAGCGATCAAAGCACATCCCATAGCCGCCCACGTCGAGGCAGAGTCCGTCGCCGCCGAAGGGGGCGCAGGAGGTCTCCCATGCGGTGTCGGAGGTGTCGCAGTTGAATTCGGTGCAGTAGCCGTCGGGCCAGCCGTCGCCGTCGGTGATGCAGTAGTTGCCCAGGCAGTCGGTGGCGGCGGCGCAGAGGTCACCGACGGGGGCGGAGCCGGTTCCCTGGCAGTCGGCGGTGCAGTCGGGACCGGGGGGATCGCACTCCTCGCCGCTCTCAACAATGCCGTTGCCGCACTCGGGCTCGGGGGTGCAGACGCCGTAGCCACCACCCAGGTCGAAGCACTCGTAGCCGTCGCGGCAGTCGGAGGCGGCCGGGTCGCAGCGGTCGAAGCACAGGCTGTAGCCATCCATGTCCAGGCACAGGCCGTCCCCGCCGTAGAGCCCGCAGGAGGTCTCCCAGCCGGACTCGGAGGCGTCGCAGTCAACCTGGGTGCAGTAGCCGTCGGGCCAGCCGTCGCCGTCGGCGATGCAGTAGTTGCCCAGGCAGTCGGCGGCCACGCCGCAGGGATGGCCCACGGGCCCGGGGACGATCTGGATCAGTTGGCAGGACGGGTCGCAGGTGATGTCGTCGGGCGGATCGCACTGCTCGCCGGGCTCGACGAGCCCGTTACCGCAAAGGATGTCGACCCAGACGCATTCGAGGCCGTCGGCCAGGTAGCCGGTCTCGCAGTCACAGGCGGCGCCGCCCTCGCCGTCGGGGACGCAGGTGCCGTGCCCGGAGCAGGTGACGCCCTCGCAGGAGTCCGTCCCGTCAGGCACGCATTCGAGGTCTTCGGCGTGGTATCCGGTTTCGCAGGCGCAGACCGCTCCGCCGTCCTCCACCAGGCACTCGCCGTGGCCGCAGACGACATCCTTGCAGGGATCGACGGAGTGGCTCTTGGGGTCGTCACAGCCGGTGAACACCGTCAGGTGGACCAGGATCAGGATGGGCAGCGTGGATTTTAATGACATCGCAACCTCCAGATTTCAGGTCGGCCTCGAAAGGGCCGATCATTTGATGCAATATCATGACAGATTTGGCTTTCCTGGCAAGGCCTGACTGCGTGACGTTGTATGATGATGGATTTCAATCTTGCACTGCGCCTTGACCACGTACCACCGTTTCGATTTCGATTTCGACCTTCAATGGGGGGAGCTTTCAGTCGAGCAGCGGGATGATCTCCTCGAAGCCGGCGGTCTCGCGGTGGCCGATGAGACCGATGAGCAGGTGCTCGTCGGACAGGGTGTCGTGCTTGAGCTCCTTGAGCAGGCGGAACTCGGTGATCTCGCCGGTGCTCTTGACGTGGGTGCGCACGCCCGTGCAGAAGAGCGTGTCCCCTCCGACGCGGATGTGCTGGTCGTCGGCGGCCTGGATGGGCAGGTTCGCGGCGATCATCTCCTGGACCCTGGTCTGCAGCAGGCACAGGTTCACCTCGGGCAGGGTGTCGAACTTGAGCACGAAGCCGTGCTTGACGTCGGAGTGCAGCAGCTTGCTCTCGACGCCGAAGTCGCGCTTGAGCACCAGGCAGGTCAGATCCTCGGCCGAGTGGGCCATGCGCCGGAACTTGATGGTGCGCGTGACGACGTTGCGGATCGCGGCCGGGTTCGGTCCGAAGACGTTGGGACGGCAGACGATGATCTCCTCGCCGATGCCGAACAGCAGGTGGGCGTTGAACCCCAGGTCGTCGTACATCAGGTCGAAGTGCTCGACGATGACGCGGCGGTTGTGGGCCAGGGCGGTGCGGATCGCCTCGAGGATCTCGAACTTCGAGTGGAACGCGCTCTCGTAGCGGTAGTCGATGTGGAACGTGTGGCCGGCGAAGAAGTCGTCCCCCGTGAAGCCCAGCAGCGGGGTGGGGCGCACGTTGACCCCGTCGTCGTCGTTGGTCAGTTCCAGGCCCGGGAACAGCGCCTTGATCAGCGTGCTCTTGCCCGAGCCCTCCGCGCCGATGACGCCGATGAGCAGGTCCTGCGGGGTCAGGTAGCGCTGGCCCAGGGCGCCGCCGAGCATGTGCATGCGGATCCGGCCGCGCGGCGCGTAGTAGGTCGCGTACATCAGGTTGTCGTGGATGGGGACGCCGTGCTGGGGGAGGTTTCTCATACGTCGAACTCCAGGCGCAGCAGCGGCGCGTGCTGCTGGGCGCCGTAGATGTCGGAGTCTCCGGGGACGCCCGACGGAATCGGCCGGCGGAAGGTGGCCTTCACGGCCATGGCGGGGTCGAAGTACACCACGGAGAGGATGTCCTCCAGCGGCACGCCGTAGATTCCGGCGATCAGTTCCGGCGTCACCTGCCGGGTATTACGGATGGTTTCATAGTCCGCCTCCTGCCGGAACAGGATGTCCAGCGTCAGTTCGAAGGGGCCGGAGTTCTTGGAGCGGATCACGCGGGCGAGCTCGGTGATGGGGCGTCTCATCTCACACCTCCTGCACGGTGATGGGGAAGTCCGACGGATCGGCCAGCGGCATTAGGTGGTACAGACTGAACTCGTACACGTCGCCTGCCGGGATGTCCGACGGAGAGAAGGGGAAGGCCAGGTTGCCGGCCGTGGAGATGCGGCCGGGGTAGCCGTAGTGGAGCAGCGTGGAGCGCGTGATCGAGCACAGCGTGTTGGCGGCGGCCTGGGTGGGCGCGATGGCCTCGATCACGAGGCCAAGCTCGTGGGAGGTGACGGTCGTCTCGGGCTCGAGCCGGCCCATGACGCCGTTCTTGCCGTACACGTGGATGTGCATCGAACCGGCCAGGTTCTCGCGCTCGAGGATCATGTCCACCCGGGCGTGGACGGCCTCGAGGATGGAGTCCACCTTGGCGATGAAGATGGGGTCGCGGCTGCCGGCGATGCAGACCGTGCGCGAGCCGACCCGGCGGGCGCCCTCGAGCTTGACGAAGTAACCATCGGAGGGCACGTGACGGGAGCCGCGGACGGTGACCTCGCCGTTGTCGTGCTCGGTGAAGGTGGTCCCGCGCAGGTCGAGCTTGCCACCGGGGCCGGGAAGCTCGGTTGGGTTGGACTTCTCGTACAGGCTGTGGGCGACGGTGGAGAGCCGCGTGAAGCGCCGCTCCGGGGAGAGCGCGCGCAGCACGAAGTGATCGCCGCGCAGGATGCCCAGCACGCAGTCGGCGCCGGAGCCGGGATCGGCCGCGATGGCCGCGCACTCGAGGATTTTTCCCATGTGGATCGCCAGGCCCTC
>PHAZ01000334.1:0-813 GCA_002841825.1 Deltaproteobacteria bacterium HGW-Deltaproteobacteria-22
GGAAAAACGGGAGATTTGGAACGAGTTAATGAGGGCAAAGGGTGTATTAGGACTGTGGCAGACACACTTGGCCGGCGGCAATGGGGTGAGCATCGCTGGAGAGGGGCGCTCAGGGCGCCTGGAGGGTGGGCGGGTCAGAGGTGGGGGTCGATGCAGACGCCCCAGTAGACGTGCATTGCAAAGGATTACTCGCGGACGACCGAGAGCAGCAGGTGGCCGACGAGGTCCTTGTCGTGGCGGGCCACGAGCAGGATCTGGTTGAGCCCCGGGGACAGCGGAATCGAGGAATCGAACTTCAGGGACCCGCCCTTGCCGGGCGCATAGAAGACCTTCTGCTTGGGCCTGTCGGACTTGAAGTTGGACACGATGATGTAGAAGTCCCGGATCGACGACGGATGCACGACCTCACCGGCGATCATGACGGACTCGGCCTTGGTGAGGCTCTCCGGACGCGTGGTCAGCAGGATCCGCGGGGGCACCACGTGCGATGTCCAGACGATCGCCGGCGCCTTGCGGTCCTTCGGAGGATCCGTGCGCAGCGTGCAGGCCGCGAAGCCGAACACGCGGTCGGTGAGCTTCAGGCGGCAGGCGGTGCCATACATGCCCACGGCGTCGACCCAGCCCGCGCCGGTGCCCAGTTGCAGGCCGGACAGGCCCGCGGTGTGCCAGATCGCGGTGTTCTCGGGCAGCAGCGTGGAGAACGGCTGGAAGGAGCCGTCCACGGCGGCACCCGCGGGCAGCTCGAACTGGCGGGAGACGCTCTCGGAGAACTCCGTGTCGAAGACCGACAACTCGATCTTCAGCGGCGCGTTG
>PHAZ01000334.1:908-4285 GCA_002841825.1 Deltaproteobacteria bacterium HGW-Deltaproteobacteria-22
TCTCGTTGCGCATCATCGACACCAGCTTCTCCGAGGGACCGTCACCGATGTTCTTCACCTGCATGTGCAGCAGGAAGGTCTCGTCCTTCTGGGCCAGGCCGTCGCCGCCGTTCTCCTCGCCGTAGGCGAACGTGAACGCGAACTTGGGGCGGCCGAGCTCGCGCAGCACCAGGTTCTGACGGAACTCGCCGATCTTCCCGCGGCCCTGCTCGTAGATGTCAACCTGGTAAGGCTCCACGCCCGCGGCGGTGCGGTGCGGAATGCTCAACTTGGTGCGCCAGGAGAAGGACTTGCCCGGGGTGATCACGCCGAACAGATACTCGTGCCCGTCGAGGAAGTCCGCCGGGCTGCTGACCACACCATAGACCCGCGACAGCGCTTCATCCCCGGCGTTCTCCAGTTGCAGCTCCAGGAAGAACTCCTGGCCCGGGACGAGCGTCTCCAGCGGCTTGGCGCAGGCGACGTCATCGGTGGCGCAGAGCACCGGCTTCAGTTTCATCGAGGGCGTGCGCGCCGAGGTCGGGGCCTTCTTCCAATCCACGCTGCGCCTGGCCAGGTCGGCCACGATGCGGGCGTCCTCCTCGGCCAGGTGCTTCTTCACGAACGCCTCAAGGCCCGCCAGCGTCTCCGAGGCCTTGGTCTTTCCGGCCTCCACCAGGATCCGCCGCGCGAATTCGATGGTGTCCTCGTCGGCGCCGGAGTCCTCCACGCGGTTCTTCTGGTCACGATCACGGCGTTCGGAGATGAAATGGCGCACCTCGTAGCGGGGCTGCTCGTCAGGACGCTGCCGGTCGCTCTTGATGGTGCGGGTCCGCTTGGGTGTCTCCTTGGGCGCGTCGGGCCAGAACAGCGACACGATGTCGTCGATCACGCCCACGTTCACGAACCGCACGTGGGGCACCACACCGACCTGCTGGATGCTGACGTCCCCGGGGGTCAGGTACTCGCGGATCGTCATCTTCAGGACCGGTTGTCCCTGGCCCTGATGGAAGATCTGCTGCACGGTGCCCTTGCCGTAGGTGGTCTCGCCGACGACCAGCGCGCGGTCCTGGCCCTTGAGCGCGCCGGCGACGATCTCCGAGGCCGAGGCCGACTGCGAGGACACGAGCACGACCATGGGCGTCTCCGCGTTGAGCGTGCCCTTCTCCTCGGCGTGGAACACCTGCTTCTGCGAGCCGGGGGCGCCCACCGTGGACACGATCACGCCACCGGACAGGAACGCGTTGGACACCGTGACCGACTGGGGAAGCAGGCCACCCGGATTGTTGGACAGGTCCAGGATCATGCCGGAGGGCTTCTTTTCCTTGGTGAACTCGGCGTATTTGGCGGTCAGATCGTCGGTGGTGTAATTGATGAAGTGATTGATCCGCAGGTACAGCACGTTGCCCGGAAGCCAGCGTGCAGACACGCTCTCGAGCTTGATCTGGCGGCGGCGCAGGATGAACTTCTTCACCTCTTCGGGGATGCTCTTGTCTTTTTCATCCTTCTGCAGGGCCGGATCCTTGGGATCCTTTGAACCTTTGGCGTCCTTTTTGCGACGCACCATGATCGTCACATCGGTGTTCTCCGGTCCCCGGATCTTGTCGACGGCATCACTAAGAAGCATATTAACTGTGCTCTCGTCATCGATCTGCGTGATGACGTCCCCCTCCTTGACGCCCTCCTCGAACGCGGGCGTCCCCTCGTTCGGATAGATGACCGTGACCTCCCAGTCGCGCACCGACAACACCATGCCCACGCCGCCGTATTCGCCCTTGGTCTGCATGTCCAGGTCGTCGGTGTATTTGGGCTTGATCAGCACGGAGTAGGGATCCAGCGCCTCGAGCATGCCGTTGACGAAACTGTAGATCGAGTCCTCGATCTCGTCGCCCGGTGCGCCGTTCTTCTTGAGTTCCAACGTGACGAACTTGAGGATGTCCGAGATGACCTCCTCGAGCTTGCCGATGTCGGTCATCTTGGACAGATCAAAGTTCTTCTTTTCCTTGTCCACCTGCACCGTCACGAGCGTGGGAGTGGTCTGCACGAAGGCCACCGAGGCGATGTCCGACTGCAGCTCCTCGAGGCCGGCCGCCAGCATCTCGGCTGGCTTGAGCTTGGTGGGATCGTAGTAGTACGAACGCAGGTACGCCAGGGTCACGGCCAGCTCAGGGAACGGGCTCTTCTCGGAGATCTCCACGACCGGTTCCGGCGGAACCTCCAGCTGCGGTTTCTTCTTCGAGGATTTGTGGTCACAGGCGAACTGGGTCGCCAGAAGCAGGATCAGCAGCCAGCAGGAGTGTCTTTTCAGCATGTCATTTCCTTGCCTTCAGAAGCGTCGGTTCCGGAGAAACGATCAGGATTTCTTGATTGTTGTCGCCGTCGAGATCGACGATGACCGGGTCCGCCGGGCTGCCCCACCGGGCGATCAACTCCGGAGCCGTGGTGGCGGCCTCGTCGATCCAGAAAAGCGAGTTGTTCGTCTTGATCACCAAGCCGGGCCTCCCGGGCCCATGCCAGTTGCAGGGGACGATGGACATCACGGAGTAGGAGCTGGTGAGCTCGGTGATCTGGCGGCGCTCGATCGTCTGTCCCCGGGTGGAGACGACGGACAGGAACGCGCGGGCGACCTTGCCGTAGTCCTTGTCCCAGCCGTCGCCGATCCACGCCTCGAAGCCTTCCTTCGTGGTCCGGGCCCACAGGCCACGGACCCCGCGGATCGTCGGCAGGGGCTTGAGCCTGCCGTCCTCAAACAGGAACAGGCCTCCGTCGGAGCCCGGTTCGTCTCCGTACACGCGGGCCACAATCAACTGATGACCTCCACCGGCCTTCTCCACCACCGAGATGCGTCCGATCATGGAGGCGGAAAGCAGGATTTTTACCTCGCCGCCGGCGGATTCGCGCAGCCCGACCTGCACGGTGTACTTGTCGGAAAACCACGCCATGTAGATGGATCCATCGGCCGCAGCCACCGCGTCCTGGGGATCGGCGCGCTTCGAGGTGGTCTGAAAGATGACCTCGTGCAGCGTGGCAGGTTTCTTCTCGGGCGTCAACCCTGAGGCGTCGGTGAGCGTGAAGGTGATCCGCTCCTCCGGGGAACGGCTGATCGGATTGCGTCCCCAACCCGTGAGCACGCGGTCCGGGCGCTTCCCGGCGCCAGGAACCAGCCGAACCAGCCGTGGAAATCCCTGGTGCAGGGCCACGGCGACCAGGGCTCCGTCGGGCGCCCGGAACTGGATCCGGTCCGTCATCACGTAAACCAGCAGCTGCCTCGTGGAAGCGTCGAAGCGACCGGCGAGCACGTACTGCACGGGACCTTCACCGGCGGGGAGCTTCACGGCCTCGACGGTCTTCTCCTCGACGGAGAACTGGGGCTCCCGGACGCGCGGATTGATGGGTTT
>PHAZ01000335.1 GCA_002841825.1 Deltaproteobacteria bacterium HGW-Deltaproteobacteria-22
TGAAACCACCGTCAACCGGCACCGGCACCGGCCACCGACACCCCAACATCGCTCCTTGCCCATAATGCTCTTGCCCTGAGGTCGGACGGGGCGGACTTGACATCCGCCCCATCCCCGGGGATCCTGCCCGCAGGAGGCGAAGACACCCATGACCATGACCTGCTTCTGGTTCTCAGGCACCGGAAACTCGCTGCACGCGGCCCGCGGGCTCGTCCAGGCCTTCCCCGGCATGCGCCTGGTGGCCGTCACCGACCGGCTCGTGGCCGATCCGCCCGAGCTCGGCGGTGAGGTGGTCGGGTTCGTGTTCCCGGTGTTCGCCTACGGGCCGCCGCCGATCATCCAGCGTTTCGTGCGGGCCGCCGGGACCGGCGAGATCGGCTACGCGTTCGTGGCCATGACCCACGGGGGCGGACCGGCGGACGCGACGAGGGTGACGGACCGGCTCTTCCGGGACCGCGGGATCGACGTCTCGGCCTTCTTCACCATCCGGATGCCCTCCAACTACGTCGTCGGTTCCAACCCGGTCGAGGGGGAGAAGGCCGCGGCGATCTTCGCGCTCGGCGAAAAAGAGCTGGCCGCGGCCCGGGAGCACCTCGCCGCACGCGCCCGGCTGGCGGCCACGTCCGGCGGCGTCGGCGCGCGGTTCAAGAGCGCGGTCGTGTTCCCGCTGTTCCAGAAGGGGGCCAGGACCTACGACCGGAGCTTCTTCTCCACGGACGCCTGCAACGGCTGCGGGATCTGCACGGCCGTCTGCCCGGCCTCGAACATCGAGCCCGACGCGGGGAAACGACCGGTCTGGCGCGGCCGCTGCGAGGCCTGCCTGGGCTGCATCAACCTCTGCCCGAAAAAGGCCGTGCAGACCGGCCTCCTGACGAAGGGGCGCCGCCGCTACCGCCACCGCGACGTGAGCCTCCAGGATCTGATGAACCGCCAGTGACCGCCCCGGCGTTGCGGACCCTGATCATGGGTTTTGCACTCACAACCCCGGGAAGGAAACAACGTTTTCCCCTTCAGCGTGCTCCGCGTGTTCCGCGGAAAATGACTATTTCTTCTCTTCGAGGTTCTTCACTTCGGCGGTGGCGTCGGCGTCGGCGTCCTCGTCGGTGGCGGCGTCGCAGCCGGCGTCCTTGAGACAGCAGGTCGTCTTTTCGTAGCAGCCCGCAAGGCTCAGGGCCATGAAGAGCAGGATCCAGATGCGCATGTGATCACCCCCGGCGAAGCCGATAGTAGCAGAAGGCTCCTAAAACTTCCACTCCGAGTGCACGAACACGGCCTTGGTACCCTCCATGAAGAGCCCCACGTCCATGGGTCTGGTGTAGGTGTAGGAGGGTCCCGTCGACACGGGGATCCGGGTGTTGGGGTCGTCGGGGTCCCAGCGCCACCGGCTGGCGGAGAAGTCCAGCGAGATCGAGAAGTGCTTGTTGAAATGATAGGCCACCCCCGCCAGCAGCGTCTGCCCGCTGTGGGAGTAGGTCTCCAGCCACTTCGTGGTGCAGGCCACCGCATCCAGGCGGAGAAAAGCGCTGATCTCCTTGATGGGCGTGACCACGCCGTAGATCGAGAACACATGGTAGGTGTGCCGGTAGGTGTCCAGATCCCCCGCCCCGTTGGTGGTGAAGTCGTTGATCACGTGGAACAGGTAGTCCGCCCCCGCGCGGAAATTTTCATCGCGGATCGTGGCGTTGAAGCCGCCGGTGAGGGAGTGGACGTTCTTGTCCTGGTCGGTGATCAGGGCGCTGCGGTCCAGGCTCCAGCGCACGTACGCCGCCAGCCCCAGGTTCAGGGGATCCTTGAGCTGGTGGAACAGGGCCAGGTCGAAGGCCTTGGTCCTGTCGGTGTCGGCGCCGAAGGCCCCCGTGCCGTTGGAGACGCCGATGGAGGCCCGGAGGCCCTCGACGAGCTCGCCGCGCAGCCACAGGCCCAGGTCGCTCTCGGGGGCGAAGCCGTAGCGCGTGATCGGCGGCCGCATCACCCACCGCAGGCCCGAGGTCGTCTCGGCGTGGGAGTTCCAGACGTTGTCCACCAGGCCCGCGAAGATGGAGATCTTCTCGGCTTTCGGGATCACCTCCTTGAGCTCCACCCAGGCGTACTTGAACATCAGCGCGCCGCCGCTCTCGAGCTCGGGCAGGGTGCCGGGATCGGCCCACGCGACCACGTCGGTGGAGAAGCGGAAGGCCAGGTTGTCGGCGGGGTTGAAGTGGAAGTTGAGCAGGCCGCGGGACAACCCGTAGGTGTTGGCCTGGTGCTTCCCGTCCTTGTCGAAGGTGGCGCCGTAGAACAAAAACGCCTGGCCGTCGACCTTCACGTTGCGGAGACTGATGTACCCCGACGAGTTTTCGGTGTGGGCGGGCGCGGGTACAACGGGCGCAGGAGGTGAAGGCAGCCCGCTCACCGGCGTCGCGTCGTCGGTCGTGCCGGGCGCCACCGCCTCGGCGGGGGTGGTGTCGGGCTTTGGCGCAGCCTCGGGCACGGCCGAAGGGGGAACCGCGGGCGCGACACCGGGCACGGCCGCAGGGGGAACTGCGGGCTTTGGCGCAGCCGCGGGGGGCGGCGGCAGCTGGGCGGCGGCGGCGGCGGCCCAGGACAGCCAGATCGCGACGACGACGGGCGAGATCACTTTTTTCATGGGGCACTCCTCGGTGGCCTGCGGGGTCGGGAGGATCCAGACCATGGCGCCGACCCCGCCTGAATATGTCAGATACCTTTATAAATCAAGGTAAAAATCATATCCGATGCCCCGGAGACGCCGCCACCCACCCCCATGTGAAAACGATTGACGTTCCTGACTTGACATCATGCATGGGCTCTGCTAGTTATACGTCCCTAACGCAGGTCCGCCGGATCTGCGGTCGTTCCCAATGGAGCGGTTTTTATCGACCAAGTGTCGAGGAGTGAAGAGAGCATCATGGCCCATCATCGTTCAGCTGAAAAACGTCATCGCCAGAGCGTGGCCCGCGCGGCCAACAACCGTTACTTCATGTCGACGCTGAAGACCTTCATCAAGAAGGCCCGCACCGGCATCACGACCAAGGATGATTCCGCCCAGGCCATGCTTCGCAAGGCGACCTCCTTCATCCAGCACGTGGCCAACAAGGGTGTCATCCACCGCAACAAGGCCTCCCGTCTGGTCTCCCGCCTGACGAAGTTCTACAACAAGAGTCTGTAAACCAGGCCAGCGTAGCTCAGTCGGTAGAGCAGCTGATTCGTAATCAGCAGGCCATCGGTTCGAGTCCGATCGCTGGCTCCGAATCCCCGGAAGAAAACCTATAAAAAATAATCGTCGCCAGGGCGCGCCTCGAGGGGACCGAGCTGGCCATGGGGACCGCGGTTGGCGAAGTCGGGCCAGAACGGCTGCAGGCGGGTGAGCGCGTCGAGGTGGTAGCCGCCCTCGAGCATCATCACGATCTTCCCGCCGCACACGGCGTCGGCGCAGGCCACGATGCGCTGGGCGATGGCCGCGTAGCCCGCGTCGGTGACCTGCTGGGTGGAGATGGTGTCGAGGTGGTGGGCGTCGTAGCCCGCGCCCACCAGCAGGATCTCGGGCGAGAACGCCCGGATCAGCGGCAGCAGCAGGCGCTCCAGCCCTGTGAGCCAGTCCACGTCGTCGCAGTACGGCGCCAGCGGCACGTTGGCGGTCATGCCCAGGCCGTCCCCGACGCCGATCTCGTCGGCTGCGCCGGTCCCCGGGTACAGGGGGCTCTGGTGCATCGAGACGTACAGCACCCGCGGGTCCGAATAGAAGATGTCCTGGGTCCCGTTGCCGTGGTGGACGTCGAAGTCGAGGATGGCGACCCGCTGCGCCCCGGCCCGGAGCAGCGCGTGGGCGGCGACGGCCGTGTTGTTGAAGACGCAGAAGCCCATGGCGGTGTCACGGTCGGCGTGGTGGCCGGGCGGACGCACCAGGGCGGCGCCGGACTCGTACTCACCGGCGTACACGGCCAGCGCCAGGTCCACACTGCCACCGGCGGCGGCCAGGGCGGCGTCCTTGGTGCCCGGGGAGAAGAAGGTGTCGCCCATGTCCAGGTAGCCGGTGCGGCGCAGGCTGAGCCGGTCGAGGGTGCGGTCGACGTAGAGCGGGTCGTGGGCGGCCTTGAGCTCCTCGTAGGTGGCCGGACGTGGCTTGAGCATCTTCAGGCGGTCCCAGATCCCGGTCTCCTGCAGGTGCTGTACCACGGCAGCGAGGCGGTCTGGACGTTCGGGATGGGAGATCGGCGCGACGTGCTGGAGAAAGACGGGGTCGAAGACGGTGCCGATGGAGTGTTTCGGTGAATTCATGAGACCTCCCGCACCCGGCCCGGCGCCTACAGCCCCGGCCCGGTGGGCATCTGTATCTTGGCGGTGTGCTCCCCGTCCATGACGGGATGCACGTCGAAGTCTTCCAGGTGCATGTGCTCGACGGCATGCACGTTGTATGCCTTCTGGAACCGCTCCTCGAGGTTCTCGAGCCAGTTCCCGAACTCGTGGGCCAGCGCGTCGGCCACGTCGGGATGGCAGGAGATCTTCAGGTGTGTGACGCTGGCCAGGGAGCTCTTCCGGATGATCTCGCGGATGATCTCCGAGCACAGGCTCGACAGGGAGCGGTTGAAGCCCTTGCCCTCGCAGTAGGGGCAGGACGAGGTCATCAGGGTGAGCAGGCTCTCCCGCGTGCGCTGGCGCGTGAGCTGCATCAGCCCGAACTGCGAGATCGGCAGCACCATGTGCCGGGCGCGGTCGAAGGACAGGCTCTCGGTGAAGACCTGCATGACCTTCTGCTGGTTGGCCTCGGCCTCCATGTCGATGAAGTCGATGACGACCAGTCCGCCGATGTTGCGCAGCCGCAGCTGGCGCGGGATCTCCTTGGCGGCCTCGAGGTTGGTCTGGGTGATCGTGTCCTCGAGGGTGCGCTGGCCGACGTAGCCGCCGGTGTTCACGTCGATGGTGGTCAGGGCCTCGGTGCGCTGGAACACCAGGTAGCCTCCGGAGCGCAGCCACACCTTCTGGGCCAGCGCCTGGCGGATCTGCGTCTCGATGTCGAAGTGGTCGAACACCGGCATGGGCTCGGTGTAGACGTGGATGCGGTCCTGGGCCTGGGGCATGAAGGAGTGCATGAACTGCTGGATGCGGTCGGCGTGCTCCTGGGAG
>PHAZ01000336.1 GCA_002841825.1 Deltaproteobacteria bacterium HGW-Deltaproteobacteria-22
CACCACGTTTCGTCGCCCTGCGATGAAACCACCGTCAACCGGCACCGGCACCGGCCACCGGCGCTCCATCATCGCTCCTAGCCCATAATACTCTTGCCCTGTCCCGCCGACGCCCCGCCTTGACACAGGCTTCCGCACGTGGATACTTCATGGGATCGACCTGAAGGACCGAGGCTTTTCCATGAACCCACATCCATAGCACGCCCGGACTGCCCGATGAACCGTATTCTCTGCCTTCTCTTTTCATTCCTGTTGCTGGCCGGTTGCACCCGCGAGGCCCCGCTGGACCGGCCCTACGAGGACAACTTCGAACGTACCAGCCCCGGAAAGGACTGGTTCGACACCATCGGCCGCTACATCATCGATCGGGGCGCGCTGTACATCTCGGGCGGATACAACCACCCGCTGTGGCTGATCCGGCCGCTGCCCGCGGAGGTCGAGATCACCCTCGACGCGCGCGGCCTGTCTCCCGACGGCGACCTGAAGATCGAACTGTTCGGCGACGGCAGGAGCTTCGCCTTCAACCGCGGTCGCTACTGGGCCACGGGCTACGTCCTGTGCCAGGGCGGGTGGAACAACACCAAGACGTTCATCGCCCGGCGTGACGAGCACGACCGCGCCCTGCTGCACTCCACCCGCTACCCGGTGACGCTGGAAAAATGGCATCGGTGGCGCATCCAGACCTTCCTGGAGGACGGGAAGATGATCATTTCCTGGTGGATCGACGACTCTCCGGCCCTGCGCATGGTGGACCCGGCACCGCTGTACGGCCCCGGCAACCGTTACTTCGGCTTCTCGAACTGGAAATCCGACGCCTACTTTGACAACCTGCGCATCATTCCCCTGACGCCGGAGGCCAAGGCCCGGGCTCAGGAGGCCTGGCAAACAGCCATGCAAGATCCGCGACGACAGCCACCCACCCGCAGTCCGGCGCCCGCGGCCGCGGCCGAACCCGCTGGCGAACCCGCGGCCGAACCCGCGAGGGTGCCCGATCCTTCCGGCGGCATTCCGGAATAGCCGCGCCCGGGCATCCGCCCAATCCATCGAGCTCCCTGCACAGGTCCGCCAGCCGACCCGGCGCCAGGCGATTCCAGGCCGCCACGGCGCGGTCCCGGCAACGCACCGAATCACACATGGCAGCCGACACCCGCAGGCTCCGCGCCTGGCGCTCCCAGGCCGCCAGGCGCAGCCACCGCCGCGCCGGCGTCTCGACGGTTCCGGGACGGGTCCCCTGACAGGCAACCATTAGATATATCACCAGACAAAAAGGCAGCCCGACCCTTGACGAGGCGGAAAAGAAAACTATAGGAGCATGTCGGGGAATTCCGACCGAGGTTTTTTCCTGACATGCTCCTATCGGAGGCGATGTCCTTTTTCCGGAGGTGATCCATGACCGAACAAATAGATTCTTCATCAGCCGTTTCCTCTGCCGACCCCGAGAACCTCGTGATCGTGGGTTCGGGTCCCGCCGGACTGACCGCCGCGCTCTACGCGGGCCGGGCCGGCCTCAATCCCCTGGTGATCGAGGGAATGATGGCCGGTGGCCAGCTCATGGACACCACCGAGGTGGAGAACTTTCCGGGCTATCCCAAGGGCATCCGTGGTCCTGAACTGATCGAGGATCTTCGGACCCAGGCCCTGCGGTTCTCCACGCGCATCGTCTCCGACGAGGTCACCGCCATGGACCTGGCCGGGCACCCCAAGCGCCTGACGCTGGCCTCCGGCGCCGTGATCCGGGCCCGGGCCGTGATCCTGGCCACCGGCGCCACCGCCCGTTACCTCGGGCTGCCGTCGGAGCAGAAGCTGCGCGGCTACGGCGTCTCCGCCTGCGCGGTCTGCGACGGCTTCTTCTATCGCGACCAGGACGTGGCCGTCATCGGCGGCGGCGACAGCGCCCTCGAGGACGCGCTGTTTCTGACCCATCACGCCCGCAGCATCACCGTGGTGCACCGTCGTGACTCCCTGCGCGCCTCCAAGATCATGCAGGAGCGGGCGCTGTCCAACCCGAAGATCTCGTTTGCCTGGAACTCCCAGATCCTCGAGGTCCTCGGCGATCCGGGCGACTCCGGTGTGACCGGTCTGCGCCTGCGCGACGTGCACACCGGCGCCGAGCGCGTCCTGCCGGTCACGGGCATGTTCGTGGCCATCGGGCACGATCCCAACACGCTGCTGATCCGGGAACAGGTCGAGCTCGACGGGGCCGGCTTCATCCTGACCCGCGCCCAGACGACCCAGACCAACCTCGAGGGTGTGTTCGCCGCCGGCGACGTCATGGATCCGCGCTACAAACAGGCCATCACCGCGGCCGGCACGGGCTGCAAGTCCGCCCTCGACGCCGAGCGCTGGCTGATGGAACAGGGCTCCTAGCGCAGCATCCAGCTGGTCGCGACATCGCAGGCCTCCGCCCATCGGCGGACCACCGAGAGGCCGGGCGCATCACCGGTATCGATCCATCCTCCGTAGCGGCTCACCAACCAACCGAAGGCGTCAAACAGATACAGAGGTTCGCCTCCGTTGGCCAGGCCCGCGTTGGCCAGCGAGCTCTCCAGCACGATCAGATCCCCCTCCGGCGGCGGCTCCCCTTCCGCGTCCGGATCGTAGTTCTTTCCGGCGACACGTACCCGGGCTCCGGGTGCCAGCGCGAACGCCGGAAGCAGATCCCCCGCCTTGTCCAGGGCGTCGGTCAGTTCATACCCTTCCAGCTCCACCGTGGTGTCCGAGAGGTTTTCCAGCTCGATGAACTCCTGGGCGGGCTCCGGACCCACCGGGTTCGGATGAAGCCGCGTCAGCACCACCGTCAACCCGGACCGATCCGCGGGCTCCGGGTCGTGCCGGGAGCCCATCAGGGGAGATCCGTCCAGTCCGATCCCGTGCACCCGCAGACCGGGGACGCGCTCACGCAGGCCAGCGAGCCGCACTGCCAGCTCGGCCGCAGAGAAACGCACGAACATCGCCGGCGACACGGCGGCGCCGTCGGCCTCCAGCCACAAAAGCGCCTGACCCTCGAGGGTTCCGGACAGGTGCAGGCAGCCGGTCACCTCCTGTACCGCGGACTCCTCCCAGCGCGGCGGGTACAGCCACGCCAGCTCCCCGGTCCGGAAGGTGCCCAGCCTCCCCCACGGCAACAGGAAACGCCCCCCCGAGAGCCGCAGGCGCCGGATCGAGCGCAGCTCATACGCGGTGTCCGGCTCCAGGGTCCCCGGCATCCAGAGCAGCAGGCATTCGACGCCCGGCAACTCCCCGAGGCAGCCGGACGGAAAGGGCGTGACCGTCAACTCCAGCACGCTCTGGTCCTCCGACTCCAGGATGAAGATCCCCGGCTCCGTGGCACCGCCGCCCTGGATCTTCACC
>PHAZ01000337.1 GCA_002841825.1 Deltaproteobacteria bacterium HGW-Deltaproteobacteria-22
CCCCCGCCTGCACCTGGGCGAGCACCGTTCCGATAAGGATGTGGTGCCGCTTGTAGTGTCCGATCTCGTGGGCGGTGATGGCGAGAATCTCGCCGGGCTCGTGCTTCTCCAGCAGGGTGTCGAACAGCACGATGCGTTTTTTGGATCCGAAACCCGTGAAGAAGGCGTTGGAGCGCGCGCTGCGGCGGGAGCCGTCCATGACGAACACCTCCCGGAGGGGAAACCCCGTGCGCCGGGCCAGGGCCTTCAGGCCATCGCCCAGCTCTCCTTCGGGAAGCGGCCAGAACCGGTTGAACAGCGGCAGCAGGAGCACCGGCGCGAGGTACTGCAGGAAGAGCGACACCAGGAAGAAGAAGCCGAAGGCCCATAGCCATGCCGCATCCCCGGTCCACAGGAAAAAGGCGATCAGCGCCGCGAGCAGACCGCCGCCGAGCACGACGCCCAGCACCAGCCCCTTGAGGCGGTCGAGCACGAAGGTTCGGGGCGTGGTCCGGTTCAGGTCGTAGCGCGCGTCGAGCACGAAGGTCGCGTACCACTCGAAGGGCAGCCCTGGTACCGAGGAGGCCGCCACCAGACCGCCGATGAAGGCAAGCCCTGCCGGCACAGGATGGGAAAACCAGCCACCGACGACGCGCTCCCACAGCGCGAAGCCGCCGGCCAGCCAGAACGCCAGGAGCATCGCGAAGTCCCAGCAGGCCACCACCGTCGAGAACCTGATGCGGTCGCGTGTGTAAGCCTGCATCCGGGCGTAACGCTCCGGCGGACACACCGGCGCGAACTCCGGCGGCACCTCCGGGGACAGGCGCCGCAGGGTCAGCCACGCCGACAGCCGCTCGAGCGCGAAGTGCAGCGTCAGCGCAATCAGGATGATCCAGAAATAGGCGTTGAGTTCCATCCGGCCCTGCTTCCGGTCTGACCATATTCGGTATAGTCGTTGCGGCGCAAGCTGAATTTGGCTAGGATACCGGCGGACACACCGGAGTCGTCCGGCCGGAAGGAAGTGTGAAATGTCTCTGCTGCTGATGCTGAGCCTGCTGCTCGCCAACCCCGAGAACGTCCCCGTGGCGCCTCCGGGTTTCGAGGAATTTACCAATCCGACGGTGTCCGTTCATGCCATGGAACTCGAGAACCATGCCGGCACTCCCGTGCCGCTGCGGACCTACAACTACGTTCCCGGCACGCCGCGCGCCCTCACCAGGGTCGTGTACGGCTACCTTCCCTACTGGATCTCGGACACCTCCCAGATTCGCTGGCAGGATCTGTCGCACCTGGGCTACTTCTCCCTGGAGATGAACACCGCAGGAAACATAACCAATGCCCACGGCTGGCCCGATCTGGCGCTGGTTCAGACCGCCCATGCCGCCGGCGTGGACGTCGAGGTCGTGTTCACCCTGTTCGGCGACACCGACATCGACAGCCTGCTGAACAACGCCACCGCCCGTGCCACGGCCATCACCAACATGGTCAACGCCATGGAATCCGGCGGCGCCGACGGCATCAACATTGATTTCGAGTTCGTCCCAAGCTCCGCCCGCACGGCCTTCGTCATGTTCCTGCAGGGCCTGCGCAACGAGCTCAACAACCGCGGCCACATCAACGCGACGATCTCCTTTGCAGGCCCGACCTCCGTCTCCGACGGGCTGGACTTTCCCGCGATCTTCCAGGTGCTGGATTATTATTTCATTATGGCTTATGGCTACCACTGGAGCGGCTCCACCTACGCCGGACCCACAGGCAAGCTTCGCGTGACTTCGGCCTGGAGTCCGGCGGGCACCCTGTCCCTGCTGCGCACCCTGGCCAACATCGGTGCGGCCGTGGGCGAGGACATGCGCCACAAGATCGTCGCCGGCCTGCCGCTTTACGGCCGCGAATGGACCACCGCAGCGGGCACCTGGCCCTCGACGGCCACCACCCACATCGGCTCGGTCACCTATGCCGCCGCCCGCGCCTTGATCGCTGGTGGAAAGACCCGCTCCTGGGACGCCGGGATCTGCAACCCGGCCATCATCTGGCAGGAGGGCGGCGTGTGGCACCAGGTCTGGTACGAGGACGAGCAGAGCCTCGCCTGCAAGTTCGATCTGGTGAAGCAGCAGAACATCGGCGGCATGGGCTACTGGGCGCTGGGCTACGACAACGGCTACTCCGAGGTGTGGGACACCCTCGAAGCCCACTTCGCAGCCCCGGCACCGCTGGGAGCCGGCAGCCGCGACAACCCGATCCCCATCACCGCCTTCCCCTACTCCGACGGCCGCAACACGGCCACGGGCGGCTACAGTTACTTCAACTTATACAGCTGCCGCACGGATCTGGCCGAGTACGGCAAGGAGTTCGTCTACCAGATCGATGTCTGCCAGCCCGGCTCCCTCACCGCGACGGTGCCTGACGATCCGAACATCGATCCGGACGTCCACCTGCTGACGGGCCTGCGAGAGGACACCTGCATCGCCCGTGCCCACCTGACCTTCACCCAGGCCATCACGCCGGGTCGCTACTACCTCACCGTGGACACCTACGTCGACAACTCCGTCGAGCTCGACGGCGCCTACACCCTCGACGTGAACTACGTCCCCAGCGGCGGCACGCCCTGCCCCACCGGCACCACCTGCTCGGCAGGTACCTGCGTCTGCGAAGACGGCCTGGCCTGGTGCGCCAACACCTGCGTCGACACGGAGTCCAGCGCCCAGCACTGCGGCGGCTGCGACATCCCCTGCGGCGCGCCCAACACCTGCGTCAACGGCGACTGCCTCGGCGACAATCCCGACGCCGGCCCCGACGGCGACACTGATGCCCAGTCCGACTCCGGTCCCGACGCACAGCCCGACACGGACGTCCCCTGCGACACCTGCACCACCACCACCAAGTGCGCCTGCCGCTCAGCCGGCTCCGGATCCGCGCCCTTCCCCACGGGCCTGTTCCTGATCGCCCTCCTCCTGGGCCTGGTCCTCCGCCGTTCCCGCTGAAGAAGAGAAGAGACTACGGAAAAGACCGATGGGGAGCGGAAAAGACGGATGCGTCAGGTGATCTGGCGCTGTCCATTTCCCTAAACTCCTCCGTCTTTTCCGTTATCTTCCCTCCGTCTTCTCCGCAGTCTCTTCTCCGTCTTCTTCCCTTCTTCTCCGTCTTCTCTTCTTCCCGGCTTGACAGTGGCGCGATTTCGTAGCCTGATCATCGGCAACGGTTTTTTCCGAAGGAGGAACAACATGCGAAAAATGTTATTGTTGACTATTTTACTGGGATTTGTCGCCGCGGGATGTCGCGGCGAGGAGGACGGCAGCATGCCGCGCCGGACGGTGCAGAGCGACCTTCCGATCACGAAGGTGGTGCTGTACC
>PHAZ01000338.1 GCA_002841825.1 Deltaproteobacteria bacterium HGW-Deltaproteobacteria-22
TGAACACTCCGGCTGCTGGTTGCGGTCGAACGGTGTTCGCGGTGACGGACAAGCCGGGTCGGCTGAAACGCGTGACGGGTCGTGTCCGGTCGCATTTCCCAAGGCTTCAGTTTCGGCTTGAATTTGGACCTGAGATACTGGAAAGGGCCATATGTAAGCATTGCATGGGCGTCTTCCCGAACCATAGCGGGCATGTCCGGGTTCTGCTTCCAACTTCGGAGGAATTCGAGCGCGTATTCATCCGCTTTGGTCAAGGCTTCTACGAAATTTTCAACTTTGGTCTTGTCGAGATTGGGAAAAAAGCACTTTCGGTGGTCAACTGGAAAAAACGACCATGTCCTGCCCGTGCAATCGTTGAAACGCTCCATCGCCACCAACCACAACATTTGGACGGTGCTCTGGGTTTCTTGGACTTGCATCATCAACTGGTTGTCCACGGGGTCCTCTCTCCTGCGGGCATTGCCCGTCATGTAGAAAAAGTAGCCCCGCTCCCGAGCTCGTTCAAGACGGAAAATTCAGTTTTTCTATCTGTGATGCATATAATGTTCGCGCGACTCTTCTAATTTTTTTACATAGCTCATATCACCCCCGAAAAGAGAGATCTCCCCCCCGCCATGGACCCATAGTTATGGTTCTCCCAGTGCGGGCCTGCCCTCCCCTTTTGGGTGTCAACTCCAACGCGCCACGCCACGTTCACAACATCAAGAGGCGGCGATTTTCATTGATATTCCACGGTTTTGCCTACGAGCCCCTGTTTTTCATGTAAATGTCGTTACGAGCCGCACGCGCGCCACCGTTGGAAAACACCGTGCGACAGCCACATCGCCTTGCTCAGTACAGCCAGTCTTCGTGCGCAAGAGGCATGCGGTTCAACTCGTCGCGAAGCTGGCGCCAGCCAGGCAGGAGGCCGTCCATCATCGCCTTGAAGCGGTCGTTGTGACGGTGCTCCACCAGGTGCGCGAGCTCGTGGACGAGGACGTACTCCAGGCACTGGGGCGGCTTCTTCGCGAGGTCGGTGTTGAGGCGGATGGCGTGGCCGGCCGGATTGCAGCTGCCCCAGCGGGTCTTCATCTTCTGCACGAACACCCGATTCACCTTCACGCCCAGGAGTGGCTCCCACTGCGCCAGCAACGCAGGCAGCGCCTCACGGAGCTGGTCACGGTACCAACGCGCCAGGACCGCCTGCTTGGTCTCCTCCGTGGCATCTGGACGCACGCGCAGCACCATCTTGCGGTGCTTGAGCTCCACGCTGGGTGCGGCCTCAACCTCCACCACCTTGAGCAGGTAGCGTTTGCCCCAGACGTAGTGACTCTCGCGATTGAGGTATTCACGCGGCGTTTCACGTTCCTGTGCAGCCAGCTTCTTCTGCTGCCGCCGAATCCAGTCCAGCTGGGACACGGCGTACACCCGGATGGTATCCAGGTTCATGCGCAGCGGCGCAGCGATGCGCACGCGACCATTGGGCGGGTACACGCTCAGGTGGATGTTGCGGATGTTCTTGAACTCCACTTCCGCGATCGTGTCGCCAAGCCGAATCTGCTGGGTCATCAGTACTCCTGCTGCGCCTTGATGATCGCGAACAGGCGTTCCACCTCGTCCACATTCTGCAGCAGCTCGAACATCCTCGCCTTGATCATCCGCTCACGAGCCTGGTGACCACGCCAATCATCCGGACGACTGGCCTTCACCGCTTCGTCGATGCGCAACGCCAGCGCCCGTGTATCATCCTCGTTTGCATCCCCATAAGGAGCCCCCTGCTCACGGGCACCACGGGCCAGCAGGTTGTGATACAGCGCGCGACGTCCCGGGGTGTCCAGTGAGCGATGCGTGTCCGGCGAGTGCCCGACGGAAACGGACTTGGCCACCTCAACGATACGATGTAGGTACTCCTCGTACTCGATGGCCTTGTGCCGACGCAGGCGGATGATCTCGTCGAGCAGCTCCGACATCTTCTCGTAGAAGGCGGGGTCGCTCAGGTGGTCCTTCTTGATGCGGCTGCGTACGTTGTTCTCGATGGTCTCAGCCACGGCGTCCTTGCTCTTGCGCACGCGCTCTGGCAGGTCCGCCAACGCCGCAGCGATGCCAGACTTTACGACCAGATCCAGCAGGCCGATTTTATCGAACGGGCTGATCTTCCGTGGCTCGTCTGCCACGATGTACGTGTCGATCAGGTGCCGCATATCGGCTTCGTACGCCTTCACGTCGAGCATCTCGCCGCTGGCCAGGCGAATCACCTCACGCAGCTTCACGTAGTCCTCTACCTGACCGCGCATACGATCGCTCTCCGCAGCAGAATAGCCGGCCCGTTCGAGCTCGTCGGAGAGGTTGGCCCACGCCCGTACGAGCGAAGCGGTTCCCTTGTACAGGGTCGTTCGCTGAGGTTCGCGTTCCTCCAGGTCCGATGCCAGTTCGGTGTTTCCGCAGAAGTAGTGGATGTGCTCCAGCTCGCCCCGCGGTGGCAGCACCGGCTCACACAGCACCGCCAGCTTCTCCAGGGCCGCTTCGAGCATCTCGCGGCCCTTCGTCAGGCGATCCTGCAGCAGTACGTCCGGAGCCGCACCACCGGCGCTGTGATCCAGCTCCGAGGTGTACACGGCCAGCGCGTTCTCGACCTTGGGAAACAGGTCCTTGTAATCCACGATGTAACCGAAGTCCTTGTCGTCGCCATCGAGGCGGTTCGTGCGGCAGATCGCCTGGAACAGCCCGTGATCCTGCATGGACTTGTCGATGTACAGGTACGTACACGGCGGTGCGTCGAAGCCCGTGAGCAGCTTGTCCACCACCACCAGCAGACGCATGTTCGCCGGTTCGCGGATGAACAGGTCCTTGACCCGATCCTCGTACGTCTCGGTGGGACTCTTGCCAGGCGCAGCATCGACGTTCTTGACCAGCTCGGTGTACGTGTTGAAGATGAACTGCCGTTCGGTCTCCGTGTTGGCGCCGGTCTCCTCCAGCGTCACGTCCTTGACCTGGGGGTTGTACGACGTCACCACGGCGCATTTTCCACGCAGCTCGGTGCGCTCGAACAGCGTGAAGTACTTGCACGCGTCGTAGATACTCGACGCCACCAGGATGGCGTTTCCCCGATGACTCGACAAGCGAGGCTTCACGTTGAAGTCCAACAAGATGTCGTTGACCACGCGGTCCATGCGTGAACGCGAACTGAGCACCTTCTGCATGGTGCCCCACTGCTTCATCAACTCGTCCTTCTGCCACTCGTTGAGTCCGCGCGTTTTGGCTTCGAACCAAGCGTCCACGCGCTCCTGCGAGCCCACGTGCTGGTCGATGTCGCGCGCCTCGTA
>PHAZ01000339.1 GCA_002841825.1 Deltaproteobacteria bacterium HGW-Deltaproteobacteria-22
GACGACGGCAATCCCACTTCCTTGGACGGCTGTTCCAACCCCTGCACCGTGGAAGCCTACTGGACCTGCGTGGGTACGCCCTCCAGTTGTACGACGCCCTGCGGCGACGGCCATGTCCGCGGCTCCGAAGAATGCGATGACAGTCCCCCGGCAGAGAACGGCGACGGCTGCGACAGCAGTTGCACGATCGAGACCGGCTGGCTCTGCGTGGGCACCGACCCGACCGTCTGCAGCGAGGAGTGCGGCGATGGACTGCGCGTGGGCGTCGAACTGACCGCCGGTCACTGCGACGACGACAACCTCGCGAACAGCGATGGCTGCTCGAGCATTTGCGAGATCGAGTTCGGGTATGCCTGCGTCGGAACGCCTTCGGTCTGCGATGAGGCCTGCGGAGACTTGAACGTCGTCGGCGCCGAGGTGTGCGACGGTGTCAACCTGGATGGTTACACCAATTGCATCGACCTGGGCTTCGTCAATGCCGGCACGCTGGCCTGTCTGCCTGACTGCTCCGATTATGACACCAGCGGCTGCCTGCCGGTCTGCAACAACGGCATCGTGGAGCCCGGCGAGGCCTGTGACGACGGCGGAAACGCCAGCGGCGACGGCTGCTCGAGCGCATGCGCTCTCGAGACCGGCTGGACCTGCTCGGGCAATCCCTCGGTCTGCAACGCGGTCTGCGGCGACAACATCGTGATTCCCTCCGAGGAGCAGTGCGACGGGACCAACCTCAATGGTGTGGACTGCACCGATTATGACTATTTCACCACGACGGGCCTGGCCTGTCTGGGCACCTGCCAGGGCTTCAACACCTCCGGCTGCTCGGCCTCCTGTGGCAACATCGTCGAGCCGGGTGAGGGCTGCGACGACGGCAACACGACGGCAGCTGACGGTTGCTCCGCGACCTGCGCCATCGAGGCCAACTGGAACTGCACGGCGCCCCTCGGCGCCACCTCGGTCTGCACCTGCCAGAACAACGACGCCTGTCCCATCGGCAAGCGCTGCCTGGCGGGGAGCTGCACCGGCATCAACGGTGACAATTGCTCGGCGCCGTTCGGCGCAGTGGCCGTGACCAACGGTCACAACAACTCTTACGACAACACGCACCTGGCCACCACGATCACGACCTACAGTTACGGTTCCACGATTGCGGTCAACGGACCGGACATGTTCTTCAGCATCTCCGTGCCCAACGGGAGCTTCCTGGTCGTCGAGGTGGACCCCACCTTTGACGCATCCATCGCCCTGCTGAACGCTTGTCCCGCCTCCGAAACGGTGGCTCCCATCAAGTTCTCCGACCGCAACGGCGATGGCGAAATGGAGCACCTGCACCACCAGAGCACTGCCAATGGAACCTATTACATCGTGGTTCAGGGTATGACCGCCCTCGACGAGGGGACGTTCAACCTGCGCGTCTACCAGGGCGGCCTCAGCGGCTTCAACGACGGCAAGAACGTGGTCATCAATGAGATGATGGTCAACCCGACCGGCGCCGACGGCTACAAGGAATGGGTGGAACTGTACAACTTCGAGACCCAGAACTACAACCTCAAGAACCACAAACTCGACCTGAACGGAACGGTCTACGTCGTCGGTGAGGACACCATCCTCCGGGGCTCGTCCTACATCGTTCTGGGCGGCAGCAACGAGTCGGCTCTCAACGGCGGGCTCGATGTGGTCGTCTGGGGTTGGGGCGCCCAGGACCGGATCCCCGACACGGCCGGCTACGTGGCCCTCCTGCAGTCCGACAACGATGTCTGCGACCAGATCACCTACGACGCCACGTATCCGATCCAAGAGGGTAAATCGCTGTCCCTGGATCCGGACTTCAAGTCCAAGGCCGGCAACAACAGCGCGACCAACTTCTGCGCGGGCAACAGCGACGGGACGCCTCCGGTCATGACCCCCTGGTTTGCCAATGATCAGTGTATTCCCTAGTTCTTATTTCTGACGCTCCCTCCTATCTTCCATGCTCCCCCTGCTGCTATCCCTGTGGTGCCTGACCTCCGAGACGGCGGACTACGGCACCCGCAACACCGAATGGAACGGCTTTTCCCAACTCTGGGAGCTCGCCGGCGAGCACAGGATACCCATCGTGACCTCCTCGGAACTGGACTGGTCCAAGCTGGATCCGGCCTTGCACACCCTGATGTTCTGGTCCCCGCAGACCTGGGTTCCCCCAGGAAAGTTATGGGCCTACCTGCATCAGGGCGGCCGGGTGATCGTCGCCGAGGACTTCCGCAACGGGGCCAACCTGTTCGTGGACATGGGGCTGATCCTGATCCCGGAGAAGGCCCGGTTTCCACGGGCCGTCGCCATGGTTGACAACCATCCGCTGACCGCGGGCATGACCCGGCTGGTCACCAACCACCCTGCGTCCTTTGTGCCCGTGCAGACGCCGCTGTGGGCCTTCCCTGATTCCGCCCGTGCACTGGTGCTGGAGGTGAGCGTGGGCCCCGGCCGGCTGCTGCTGGTGTCCGACCCGAGCCTGCTGATCAACGACATGCTGCCCCGCGGCGACAACCGCGCGTTTGCCCTTCGACTGATGCAATGGGCCAGCGCCCAGGGCCGCCGGGTGTACCTGCTCACGGACTTCGCCGAGCGCAACTGGCCGCGCTGGGTGGATGACGAGAACTGGGATCGCCAGACCACGCAGCAGAAGGTGCGGGAGATGATCGATTCCGTGCGGGATGCCCTCGCGAGGCATCAGACCGGAACCCGCGTGCTCGCGATCCTGCTCCTGGGGCCGTTCATCTATCTTGTGCTCTGGTTCTCCACCCAGGGGACACACATTCTCTCCCGAAAGCCGCCGACGCTGTCCACGAGCACTGAGATGAGCCGGCTGTGGCTGCGCATGCTGGCGTTGACCGAGCTCCTCTCGCGCCGCCTCAAGACGCCCTCGCCGGTCTACAGCCTGCCTGCAAGGCAGATCCGTGCGCTGGCCCAGGAACACCTGCCAGACGACCCGGTGCTGCGGGAGCGCTTCATTCACATGATGTCAGGATTGGAGCGCTCTGGACTGCAGCAGGGTACGCCGCGACATGTGGATCATTCCCAGTTGCTGGAGTGGATCGACGTGGCCGAGGAGATCCTGCGGGCCTTTGACGAGCGCGACGAGCGGGCGCCTTCGGGCGCCTTTGAACCCACGGACATGGAATAACTGAAAACCGGTCAGCGGCGGGCGTTGCCATCACCACCAAGAAAGCCGCTCTTCTGCAGGATGCGGGCGCCCTCGAGATCAATGACCACGCCTGCGGGATCAGCCAGCGTGTAGAAGTTGCGCGTCTGAGGTGGGGCGTCCAGCTCCAGCGTGAGGCGGCTGACGGTGCCCTTGGAGGAGTAGCGCACCGGCACCTCGCGGGCTTCCGGGGGGTCTGCCGGAGGGGAGGCAGGCGCCGTCGTCGTTTCCGGAGGGCCAAGGGGCGCCTGCTTCACGGCGGAGTCGGCGGCCTGCAGGGAAGATGATTGGATGCGCACATGGGCTCCGCGACTGAGAGGCCAGCTCCGCTCCGGACGCTCGAGGAAGCTGCTCCAGGTCATCTTCGCGGAGCCTGGACGCCGAGGGTGGTTCGTGTTTTCGGCTCCGAGGAAGCCGAACAGTCCCAATCCTCCCAGGACGACCCCGAACACGATCAGGGTGGCCTTGGCGTTGAGCGGCCATCCACCTGATGACACGCCCATCGAAACGGGGTACGTGTCCGTCGGGATCTGTGGCGCCGGAAAGCGGGGCGCCCACGTGACTGGCACGGCCGAGGCGTCCCCGGGGGTGATGGAGAGGGCAGCCGGCTGTGGTCTGGGGACCTGCGGCAACAGCGCCTCAGAAGGTCTGGGAGCAGGCGGTGTTGCCGGTTCCACGGGAAGGCTTTTGGCAGGTGATACGGAGTGGTCAGGCGTGCCGTCTCCATGCGGCGCAGAGATGATGACAGGCCGTGTGAACTCCAAGGCCACGGGCGCGGCCTCTTCACAGATCGGCAGCGTCGGCGCAAGGGTCATGGACGCAGGAACCGACTGCAGGATCTCGTAGTCCCATTCGGAGTCGCCGTCACCGGTGAGGATCTCGGACGAAGGGCGCCGCTGCACCAGCTCCTGTCCCCAGGTCTGCATCTGCAGTTCCAAACCGACCTCCAGTTCCGGGCCATCGTGTCCCTGCGGCACAAACTGGATCCAGGAGATGCGGCCCTGCTCGGACAGCATGCCATCGCCACCCTGGGCCTGCACGGTCTGGCCGGGCTCGAACGGCAACGCCAGGGTGACCACCAGATTGCGCCCGTTCCACGACTCCAGCCGGCAGTCGACGGCGGGCTGGTCTTCGGTGGCCAGGCTGACCCGGGGAACGGCCAGCAGCATGGCATCTTCGGAAAGCTGCTGGTGCTGCTGGAAGTATTGAATCTGTGCATTGTGCCTGGCGATGACCGTGCGGATTCGGTCGAGGACGGCCGTCTGCATCCGGAGGAAACGCAACCCCATCCCCGGAGGCGGCATCATGTCCTCCGGGCCCGGACGAACCCAGGCCACCTCGGCATGCACATGGAGCGGCTC
>PHAZ01000340.1 GCA_002841825.1 Deltaproteobacteria bacterium HGW-Deltaproteobacteria-22
TCCTACAAGAAGACCCTCGACCCAACCCCGCGCTTCTCCCCCCTGCCCGGCTGGCGCTTCTAGGAGCCTGTCGGGGAAAACCCACGGACGCACCGAGGCCTCGATGGGAAGTTCATTGCAGCCACGGACGCACGACCTGTCACTACAACACGAAGTCGAGGTAATTCTCCCGGTCCACCTGGGCCTCGTCGATCACGAGCAACTCATGGCCGGCGACGAACTCCAGCAGCCGGTCGATCCGGCCGATGGCGAACAACTCCTGCAGCCTCACATCCTCGCCGGTCTCGACGCGGGCTCTCCAGTGGGCCTTTTTCAGGTATTCCCGGATCAGGGTGGTCTTTCCCACCTGCCGTGGACCATGGATTACCAGCACTTTTCCGGGTTCCAGGAAGCGCTCCAGCTGTCCGTAGTGTCGCGGAATCATCCAGCCACTCCTCGTTTCATCCAAGATATACCATGGAAAATTCCTTGAAAATGTCAGGTTACGAGGAATCGCAATCCTCAAAATCACAATATTTTGAGGAATTGCGGTCTGCGGCTCGGTTATTGAGGTTTTCAGCGGTGCAGCAACGTTGTGCGGACCGGGGAAGCCAATTTCACGGACAACCGCAGGTCGGCTCCTCATCGTAGGCCCGGCATCGGCGCCATACCCCGGAGTCGTCCGACCCGAAGGACGCCGCCGCGTTGACCATGAGTCCCAGGACGCGGCGGGCGCCGCCACTGGACCCCATCGAGAACGCCCTCTCTTCCAGGTCGCCGGTCGCGAAGGTGCTGACGCCGTCGTTGAAGGTGAGAAACGGCCTCGGCGTGAGGCACATCCCGACGGTCTGGGTCTCCCAGCCCACACACAGGCCGTCCACGATCACGCCAACCCTCGCGGCCTCGGCCCAGTGGCAGTAGCGGGCCTCGCAGGTGGCGCGGTCCGTCTGTGCCTCGCAGACGTCCGACGAGACACCGCAGAGTTCTTCCCAATTGTCGCAATACTCCCACCCATCGACGGGGACGGCCTCACCGAACCATACGAACTCGAAGCCCCCGTCCTCCAGCTCGCGGCAGTGCGTGCTGATGAGGTTGTTGGACGTCTCTCCGACCGCGATGCAGACCGGCCGCAGGGTCGCGGCCACGCATTTGCCTTCCTCCATGATGGAGCGGTATGCGGAAGCCGGGGTGCAGCCCGCTGCCCGGCAAAGCGCTGGATCCGTGATCGGTTCGCATGTCTCCGCCGTTGGAGGTTCGGCATCGACCTGCCCGTCGACCTGCCCGTCGTTTTGTACCGCAAGCCGGGGATGGTCGCAGGCGCCCAGCGCCAGAACGGCGAGCATGGTCAACAGTCTTCGCACGGTGCCTCTCTTTCCGCAGAAAGTCCGAGAGTGCATAGCACGCTCCTTTTCCCGAGGCAAGGGCCTGAGCGTCGGCGATGCAGTGGAGGATGGCCTCGCGCAATTCCTGGGAGGGCCGCAGGATGTAGCGCCGCTCGGCGGTGTTCCGGGTGACCATGTAGGCGATTTTCCAGTGGGAGTGAAAAATTCCAGTGAGTGACCTCAGGTCAGAGAAGGTGAGAAATGATGGAAGGATCACTGCGGAAGGAAGTTGGGCGACACGGATGTCTCATGGGCAGCTGCAGGGGGCATCGCCGGCCGACGAGCACTCGCGCCAGCGGTCGGGGGCCGCAGCCGGTCCGGAGGAGAAGCGGGCGGATCGGGAGACCGTGAAGGCCAGCACGCGCCTGGCCCCCTCGACGGGTTCGATTGAAAAGAAGCGCTCTCCTTGAGTAAAGGAATCAAAATCGTTGGCCCCCTCGAAATAGGTCATGTACGGCTCGGGGGTGAGGCACATCCCGACGGTCTGCGCCTCCCAGCCCGCGCAGGTGCTCTCCGCGTCGATGGTGCCCACCCGCACCGGCTCGGCCCAGTAGCAGTAACTGGCCTCACAGGCGGCGCGGTCCGTCTTTCCTTCACAGGTCGTGACGGGGACATCGCACATGTTGAAGATGTCCCCCCCGCAGCTCTCCCAGCCATCGGCCGAGCGGGCGGCGCCGAACATCACGAATTCGAAGCCGCCGCCGGGCAGGTCCCGGCAGACGGCACCCATGACGTTGTTCACAGACTCCCCTGCGGCCAGGCACCCGGGACGGCGCTCCGCGGCCACACACAACCGCCCGTCCATGATGGCGCGGTTGATGTAAACGAACGTGCAACCCTTCTTCTCGCAGGAGGCCTGCGTCGTCAGGTTTTCGCAGTCCGCAGCGGTAAGCGGCCCATCGCAGGCCGCAACAGGCAGCATCAGAAAGCAGAAGATCATCAATCGTGTTCGCATCGCGCCTATCTTTCCGCAAAACGTCCGCACTTGCATAGCACTCACGCCAGCTTTGCGCAAGGCACTGACAACACAGTGCAGTTTCGATGATTCAGGCCATCGCAACTGACCTTCACAGGAGACGGGAGCGACAACCCGCATCATGCGTGTGTCACGCAGGGTCCGCGCCGCAACCATGGCCTCGTGCAGTCTCGCCTGCTTGCATTTCTTTGATTTGCTGCCATAGTTACATCCTGGAACCGAAGGTGAACCTTGGCCAAATCCCTTACCCTGTTGATCTTCTTGATTCCGATCCTCGCCGGCTGCGACACCGGTAACTGCTCCATCGCCGCCGACGGATGCGAGGGCATCAAGGACGAGCTGACCTGCCGACAGCACGGGTGCACGCCCACCTGCGGGGTCGTCTTTCTCGGGCCGACCTCCGGTGGGTATGACTGCATGGCCCGCTTTGAGGCCAGCCTGTGCCTGGGCGTCCTGCCCTGGTCCCGCCACGACCACACCAACAACGCCGACCAGACGGCGATCTCTCCGGGCGAGGAGGTCTGGGCCTGCAAGGATCTCCTGGAGACCGGCGGCATCTACAAGGCCTGTTTCCGGTTCCGCAACGAGCAGGACGTCCCCGTCGGCCTGGTCAGTTACCGCAACCCCTCCACCATGGACTGGGACCACACCGATCCCTGCCTGCAATTCGACCCGGACGAGTCCCGCTTCCCCTGGGAAGGTGTCTGCGGATTCCATTGGCTCACCCGCGGTCTGTGGGAGTACATCATCAATCGTTAACCCCAGGGCAAGATCATTAGGGACATAGGCGAATGATTTTTCGTAATAATGGTTGAGAATACCCATTGCGGACGAGGGTCC
>PHAZ01000341.1 GCA_002841825.1 Deltaproteobacteria bacterium HGW-Deltaproteobacteria-22
GTCGAGGCCGTTGCACATCTCGGGGCCGGGGGTGGGGCAGGTGAGACCGTCGTCGATCAAGCCGTTGCAGTTGTCGTCGATGCCGTTGCAGGTCTCGGCCACGGGGGAAATGTAGGGCGCACTGCACTGCACGCTGGTCTGATCGGTCGAGCACTGGAAAGTGCCGGTCCGGTAGCAGGCGCCGAGCAGGCCGTTGTCGCAGGCCAGGCCTTTTTCGGGGAAGTCCTCGTCGATGGCGGTGTCGCAGTCGTCGTCGAGACCGTTGCACAGTTCGGTCACGATGGAGTCGGCGATGATCTCGGCCATCGCGGCGACCAGCTCGGCCTGGTTCTGCGCCGAAATCGCGCCGCCGGCGCCGCCGGCGACACCAATCTGGTGGCAGTTGATGTACTCATTTGGCGCGACGGCGAACGCGATGACATGGGTCTTGACGTCGTAGCGGCACTTGCCGCCGGAGCACCAACTGTTGGTCGGGCACTGCGAGTTGATCGTGCATGTGGACAGGTTGTCCGGGACCGAGCGAAGGGACGTCGCCACGGTCACGGGGTTCGTGTTGCAGGACTCCGCGCCGTCGGTCAGGACGATGACGGTGTAGGGGCGGCAGCCGCGCAGGGTGTCTGCATGGATGTCGGTGGCTGAGAGCTGGTTGTAGATTGTCTGGAGCGATCCGCCCAGGGGCGTGCCGCCGGTGGCGCGCAGCTCGGGGTCCGGCTGGGCGCCGGGCAACTGGCCGACCAGGTAACCGCCTTCGTTGGAGTCGGTCTCGGCGTGGTTGATCCACTTCACGATGTTGGCGACGTTGTTGGCGCCCAGGGTGACCAGGATGTCGGCGCCGGTGAGCGCGGTGTTGGAGATGGGATCGACGCAGCCGTCGAGGATGCCGCCGGCGTAGTTGATGCAGACGCGGTCGAGGTTGGTGGCGGGCTCGTCATAGTCAGGGTAGTCCTGCATCATGTCGCACAGGCGACAGGCATCAAGCGAGGCCCACAGGCCGCCGTAGCCGCCGCAGCCGGCGGTGTTGTTGGGGATGGCCGAAGAGCAGGAGCAGAGGTAGTTCAGGCCGCTGCGCTGCTGGAAGCGGGCCATGCCCCAACGGACCTCGCCGTAGGAGTTCAGGACCGACTTGATGGCCTCCTTGGCGATATAGAAGCGGGAAGAGGTGCCGTTGACCCCCGGATGCTCGGAGCTGCCGTCCCCCCAGGTGTTGGTGGTGCCGGCGATGTCCATGAGCATGGATCCGGAGGTGTCAATGAGCAGATAGATGGCAGGGTCAGGCTCGGCGGCCTGTGTCATAAGGGGCGGAGTCATAAAAACAAAGATGGAGGCGAGGAAGGTCAAGAAAAAATGAGAATAAAGCCTGGTTTTCATGGCAACCTCCGCAAAGGGAAGAATATTATTGGCGATAAATAAAATATTAAAAACGACCCACGTATTAGCATAGCTGAAAACGGGAATTGTACAACGGAAAACATTTGACAACCTGAAAAGAAAGGATGCCGGTTTTGGGAAAGGGTGCAGGCAGTCCTGGAAAAATCAGGTTGATAGATGGGAGTGTGGGCGGTTTCGCAGGTTTGGCGGCGGAGACAATTACTCGACGATGTTGATGATGTTCAGGTCGAGGCCGCCGGGATACATATAGGACGTGGTGGTGGCGTAGCCGTATACCATGATGCCGAATGGCTGGGAAGAGGTGATCGTGTGAGTGTACGGCGAGGTGCTGATATTGCGCCGGTAGACTCCGTGATAACTGCTGCCGATGGCGGTCGAGAAGAGGGCCTCGCTGAGCGCCACGCCGTCGAAGTAGATGACGGGGGCGTTTCTTCCGGCGAGGGCGACGGGCTTCACGATGTTCACGTAGTTGTGCGTGATCGAGGAGGGTACGCTGAAGGAATAGGAGGTCCTGAACTGCTCCGTCGGGACGAGGGTGCCCATGGCCGGGTCGCCTTCATTGGCTCCACTGAAATAACTTTGTCCCAGCAGATACTGGGTGACCATGATGGGCTTGGTGGACGATATGGTGAAGTTCTGGTTGGTCGTCACGTCCACGTACTGCCCCGCGTTCAAGTTTGCCACACCGCGGACAGCCGGCGTGAAGGTCACGACCGTGGACGCCTCGGAGGCCAGGATCCTGAACATGTTGGAGGATGCCGTGGTGCCGTTGTAGGGGGTGGTGATGGTGGCGATGAAGTTCTTGCCCCAGGTCTCCAGAGGCATCATCTGCTCTTCCATGTGATCACAGTAGCCGTACCCGTCAGGAATGATCTGGCAGTTGTGTCCTGCGAAGACGGCCACCGGATCACCGGCGGTGACGGTGACCGTGGAGCCCGTGAGGTCGTAGTCGTTTGAACAATAATACAACGAGTAGGTGCAGGACATCGAGGACGGCACCTGGAGGACGTCACCGCGGTTCAGGTTATAGGTGCGCGTCGTTCCCTTGGCCTGGCCTGGCGCGTTTCCGTTGAAATACACCGAGATCGTGGTCCCGTTGCTGGTCGCGGCCACGGCGAAGAAGCCCGGCCGGAGGGCCGCCAGGGTCGGACTGGAGGTGACCATGTAGCTCTTGGTCATGACGTGCCTGGGAAGCAGCAGGGACGCGTCGTTGGTGTAGGTATATTCACTTCCGATGGAGAAGTCGAACGGATTGAACTGATAGACGGCCACGGGTTGTGTGGAGGTGACGATGTAGGCGCCGCCTGCCCGGTTGAGAATCGAGGAAATGCCGTTTTTCAGGGTGGTGTCGAACGCCAGGTAGAACGCGAAGTAAGAGTTTGCCGCGATGGTCTGGGTCGCGACGTTGGCGCCTGCCTTGGTGATGGTGACGGTGGTCGGCGTAGCGTTTCGGTTGAACACCGACAATACGAAATTGTTGTTGAAAGTATTGGACAACTGGTCATTCATGGTGGTGATGGCGAAGTACTCACACCCAAGGTAGGAGCGCTCGTACTCGGCGATCTGGCACGCGGTGGCGCAGCTGATCAGATCCGAGCCGTCGCAGTTCTCGTCGATGCCGTTGCCGCAGATCTCGGGCTTGCCCGGATAGCGGGCAGGATCCCAGTCGTCGCAGTCGGTGGTCACGGCTCCGACGCAGCGCAGGATGCCGTCGCCGTCCTTGTCGGGCTCGGCGCCGTTGATGAACCCGTTGCAGTTGTCATCGTAGGCCGTGGCGCAGTTCTCG
>PHAZ01000342.1 GCA_002841825.1 Deltaproteobacteria bacterium HGW-Deltaproteobacteria-22
CCGGCGCCCGCAAGCGCTTCCAGTTCTCCAAACGCTAGGCGTCTTGGAAAACAAGTCGCTAGGCGTCTTGGAAGAGAAGTCGCTTGGCGTCTTGGAAGACAAGTCGCTTGGCGTCTTGAAAGACAAGTCGCTTGGCGTCTTGAAAGACAAGTCGCTTGGCGTCTTGAAGACAAGTCGCTTGGCGTCTTGAAGACAAGTCGCTTGGCGTCTTGAAGACAAAACTGGGTTTTCTCCAATTCAACTTGTCCGGCATTCTGGATTCCTGTCGTTGGCATGATCCGACTCAGCTTCTCCAATTGCCCCCTCGGTCTCCCATCCTTCTGAAAATTCCACTTGCGACGCCATTTCGGACGATTGCGTCCCTATTTGTGCGTTTTTTCACTTGCCAACCTGCCCAACTGTTGTTAGAAGCCTCTAACGGAGGTCCCTGAAGTGTCGTCCATCACTCCACAGATCGCCCTGATCGGGCTCAAAGGCGCTGGAAAGACCCGCCTGTTGTATCGGATTTGCCGGATCTCCATGCCCGATCAGTTCCAGTCGACGATGGAGATGACCGAGGTTGACGGCACCTTCCCCGACGGCCGGACCGTCCGTTACCTGGACACACCCGCGCTGACCTCGCTGCTCTCCGACTTCGAACCGGAGAAGGAAGTCCGCAACCTGCTCTTTCTTGGCCGGCCGGACCGGATCCTGTTCGTGGCCGACGCCCGCAATCTCCACCGTTCCATCGCGTTGTTCCATCAGTTGACGCTGCTGGAGACGTCGATGGTCATGGCCGTGGTCGGGCTTGAACTGGATCCGGAGCACACCCTCGACGAGGCAGCGATGCAGCAGGATCTGGGCTGCCCGGTGGTGTGCATGGCCGCCGAAGGCACGACCGACGAGGCCCGGCTCCTCGAGGCGCTCTCGGGCGAACCGGTGGTCCCCCCCCTGCAGATCTCCGTTCCCAAGATCGAGCGGATCCGGGGCGAAGAGCTCGGCTCGACGGGGCTCACCCAGGCACGCCTCCTGCGGCTGTGCCTGCCCGACGCCAAACCCGACGGCCTGACGCCGGAGGCCGCCGTGAAGGTGCGCGAGGCGGCGCGGGACCTGGCCCGCAACAACCCCTTCCTGCGCAACGATCTGTACCTGACGGACCTGACCTTCACCCTCGCCTTCCGCCAGCTTGGCCGGTGGAAGATCCCCCGTCCCCGTGGAAGACGCCCGAACTGGGGCGAGCGCATCGGGTTCTGGGCGCAGCGGCCCATCACCGGCGTCCCCGTGGTGCTGGGTCTGCTCGCGCTGATGTACCTCTTCGTGGGCATCTTCGGCGCCCAGACGCTGGTGGAGTGGATGCAGGACTACCTGTTCACCCCGGTGCTCGAGCCCTTCTTCCTGTGGTTCACGCACCTGTTCCCCAGCGACTTCATGCACAAGGCCGTCCTCGACCCCGACTTCGGCCTGGTGCCCACCGGGCTTTTCCTGGTGCTGGGGATCGTGTTCCCGGTGCTGCTCACCTACTACATCTTCATCGGCTTCCTGGAGACCTCGGGCTACTTCCCCAGGCTGTCGGTCCTGCTGGACCGCCTGATGCGCCCGCTGGGGCTCAACGGCAAGGGCGTCATGCCCCTGGTCATGGGCTTCTCGTGCGTCACGATGGCGCTCATGACCACCCGCATGCTCGACTCCCGCAAGGAGAAGATCATCGCGTCCTTCCTGCTGGTGCTGGGCCTTCCCTGCGCGCCGCTGCTGAGCACCATGTTCATCATCCTCGGCCAGCTTCCGTTCGCCGCCACGCTGCTGCTGTTCGGCGTCCTCTTCTCCCAGATCTTCCTCGGCGGCTGGCTGGCCAACAAGCTGGTCTCCGGACATCAGTCCGAGTTGATCATGGAGATCCCGCCGATCACGCTGCCTGATCCCCGTTGGGTGATCAAGAGCGCCTGGATGCGCACCATGCAGTTCATGAAGGAGGCCGTCCCCCTGTTCCTGCTGGCCAGCTTCCTGTTGTTTCTGCTCAACGAGGCCGGCGCCATCGCCTGGCTCGAGGACGCCAGCGCCCACGTGGTGACCCGGTTCTGGGGCCTCCCCGCCGAATCGGTGCAGGTCTTCATGAAGACCTTCATCCGGCGGGAGAACGGCGTCGCGGAGCTGGCGCGGCTGAAGGACGGCTTCACCGGGAACCAGCTGCTGATCACGCTGCTGATCATGACCTTCCTGATGCCATGCGTGAACGCCACCTTCATGCTGTTCAAGGAGCGCGGCATGCGCGTGGCCCTTTCCATCATCGGGGTGGTTCTGGTATACACGACGCTGGTGGGGGGTGCCGTGAACTTCGGACTACGTCTACTGGGTGTGCAATGGTGATCTTTCCGCGCAGCGAAGCCATCGAGGAGTTCTGCGAGGCCGTCTGGATGGCCCATGAACGCGGCGTCGACGAGGTGGACCTGCTGCCCCGCTTCCATGCCGACCGCGCCGTGCCGCAGGAGGTCCTCGAGCAGGCCGAGGCCGAAGGACTGGTCCAGTTCGAGGCCGGGCGCGTCCGCTTCACGCAGGAGGGGCTGGAGCTGGCGCGCGCCGTGATCCGGCGTCACCGACTGGCCGACGTGCTTCTGTTCTTTGCGCTGGGGATGAACTCCCACGAGGATCGCGAGCGGATCACCTGCCAGGTCGAGCACACGCTGCAGCCCGAGCTCGTCGACGGCATCTGCACCCTGCTGGGTCATCCCACCCACTGCCCCGACGGGCAGCCGATACCGCCCGGTCCCTGCTGCGAGGCCGACTCCAAGAACGCGCAGAGCGTGATGCACAAGCTCACCTGGTGCGAGAAGGGTCAGCAGGTCCAGGTGAGGTACATCCAGCCACGCCGCCCGGACCGCCTGCAGCGCCTGATCGCCTTCGGCGTCGTGCCCGGCGCGACCCTGACCGTCGAGCAGACCCGGCCGGTGTTCACGATCCGGCTGGAGCGCTCCCTGCTGGCGCTGGAGCAGGACGTCGCCGAGGACATCTACGTGGTGCCCTCTGTGGTGCAGGAGGATAAGGTGGAGGAGGCGCCGCTGCCCCGCCGCTCAAGGTTCCACTGGCTGCGGGGCTTCGGTCGCCGGGCACGGATCGACCATCGAAAATGATTCCATCATGGCGGGGAGGTCCTGGATCCGGGAGCGCATGCTG
>PHAZ01000343.1 GCA_002841825.1 Deltaproteobacteria bacterium HGW-Deltaproteobacteria-22
TCAGCATCTCGCGCCGCACGAGCGCGGAGGCCCGGCTCGTCACGCAAAACCGCAGGCAGAGGATGATCATCGACATCCTGCAGTTCCCGTCCGGGAATCTGCAGTCGTTTTTGGACCACGCGCTGAACAAGGCCATCGAACTGACCGAGAGCCGGATCGGCTACATCTATTTTTACGACGAGGACACCCGGGAGTTCACGCTGAACACCTGGTCCCGGGACGTCATGAAGGAGTGCGCCGTGGCCAATCCCCAGACGAAGTATGAGCTCGATCGGACGGGCATCTGGGGGGATGCGGTGCGCCAGCGCCGTTCGATCCTGATCAATGACTTCTCCGCTCCAGATCCCCTGAAGAAGGGGATCCCCGAGGGCCACGTCAGGCTGGAGCGGTTTCTGACGATCCCGGTCTTCCAGCAGGAGCGGATCGTCGCCGTCATCGGCGTCGCCAACAAACAGGCCGACTACGACGAAACCGACGAACTGCAGTTGACGCTGTTGATGGACGCCGTGTGGAAGTCCGTCGAGGTCTTCCGTGGACGAGATGCCCTCGTCCGGAGCGATGATCAATTCAGGAACCTGTTCGTTGAGATGCTCGACGGCTTCGCCCTGCACGAGATGATCTTTGATGAACAGGGACACCCGGTGGATTATCGTTTCCTGGCCGTGAACCCGGCCTTCGAACGGATGACCGGGCTGTCGGCCGGGCGCATCATCGGAAGGACCGTCCTGGAGGTGATGCCGAGCATCGAGCCGCACTGGATTGAAACCTACGGCAAGGTCGTGCAGACGGGGGAGCCGGTCTTCTTCGAGAATTTTGCCGCCGAGCTGGGCCGCACCTTCGAGGTGAAGGCCTACCGCTGCGCTCCCGGGCAGTTCACCACCATCTTCGTCGACGTCACCGAGTCCCGCAGGGTCTCGCTGGAGCAGGAGACGTTGCGGGAGCAGCTGGCCCAGTCCAGAAAGATGGAGAGCATCGGCCGGCTGGCCGGCGGCGTGGCCCACGACTTCAACAACATGCTCAACATCATCCTGTCCAACGCCGAGCTGGTCATCGACGATGTGCCCCTCTTCGGCCAGGTGCACGAGGCGATCTCCGAGATCCAGAAGGCGGCCAGGCGCTCGGCCGCCCTCACCGCCCAGCTGCTGGCGTTTGCCCGCAAGCAGCCCGTGGTGCCGCGCAAGCTGGACCTCAACGCCCGCGTGGAGGGCATGCTGAAGATGCTGGGCCGCCTCATCGGCGAGGACATCGAGTTGGTGTGGCAGCCTGGCGCCGGGATCGGCACGATCCTGATGGATCCGTCCCAGTTGGATCAGGTGCTGGCGAACCTGTGCGTCAACTCCCGCGACGCCATCGAGGGCGGCGGGCGCATCACCATCGAGACCGCCGACGTCGACCTCGCTGGCGTCGACTGTGCGAGCATGTCCGACACCGCTGTGCCCGGGCCCTACGTGATGCTGAAGGTGAGCGACACCGGGCAGGGCATGGACGAGGAGACCCGCTCCCGCCTGTTCGAGCCGTTCTTCACGACCAAGGCGCTGGGCAAGGGCACCGGGCTGGGGCTGGCCACCATCCACGGCATCGTCTCCCAGAACAACGGCTCGATCTGCGTCCGCAGCGAGGTCGGGGAGGGCACGACGTTCCGCATCTTCCTGCCCAGGCAAATCGAGCCGACCGCAGCGGTCGTCCCCGAGGCCGCCCACACCGACGCCTTCGGCTCCGAGACCATCCTGCTCGTGGAGGACGAGCCCGAGATCCTGCACGTGGCCCGCCGTATCCTCGAACGTCACGGCTACCGCGTCCTCATCGCCTCGACGCCCGCGGAGGCCATCCGACAGGCCACCGGGCACGCCGCCGAGATCCGCCTGCTGGTCTCCGACGTGATCATGCCGGAGATGAACGGCCGCGATCTGGCGGGTCGCCTGGGCGCGCTGATCCCGGGGCTGAAGTGCCTGTTCATGTCCGGCTACACCGCCGACTACATCGCCCATCACGGCGTCCTCGACGAGGGCGTCCACTTCATCCAGAAGCCCTTCACCAAGAAGGCGTTCACCGCGATGGTGCGTCTGGTGCTGGACTCGTAGCTGCGGTGTCCCGGCCGCAATCAGGTCTGCGAGAGGATGTCCTGGAGCTTGGCAGCGAGGGCCGCGCGCGTGAAGGGCTTGGAAAGGTAGGAGAAGTTGCTGACCGGTCCGTCGATGCTCTTGAGGTAGTCCGCGGGGTATCCCGAGATGAAGAGCACCTGGAGGGCAGGGTTTTTCGCCAGCAGACGGCTGGCCAGCTCATGGCCGTTGAGATCGGGCATGATGACATCGGTGATGAGCAGGCTGATCTCGGAGGCGTGTTCGCTGGCGATGTCCAGGGCCTTGAGGGGGGAGTTGGCGATGAGCACGCGGTGGCCGAGTCCGGCCAGGATCCGCTGCGTGAGCTTGAGGATGGTGGGTTCGTCCTCGACGAGCAGGATGGTGCCCGTGGCGTTGCCCGCCGAGGGGACCGGTGACAGTTCGGCCGGCATCGGTTCGGGCATTTCGCTGGTCAACGAAAGCAGGATCGTGAAGGTGGTGCCGCGTCCGACCGTGCTCTCGACCTTGATGAAGCCGTTGTTCTGCTTGACGATGCCCCATACGGTCGCCAGTCCCAGCCCGGTGCCCTTTCCCTGTTCCTTGGTGGTGAAGAACGGCTCGAAGACGTGGGCGATCAGGTCGGGGCTCATGCCGCAGCCATTGTCGGTGACGCGCAACTGGGCCCAGTCACCGGGGGGCAGTTGCATGTAGAGCCGTGTGTACTCCTGCGGGAGCCGGGAGGTCTCGATGGTCAGGGTCCCGGGGCCGCCGATGGCGTCGCGGGCGTTGACGGCCAGATTGACCAGGATCTGGTTGAGCTGGGACGGGTCCATGTAGATGGGGAGCTCCGCCTCCTGGGGCAGGTACTGGATCCGGATCTGTTCGCCGATCAGGCGGCTGATCATCGACAGCAGCCCCTTGATCGTCTCGTTGAGCTCCAGCACCCGCGGATGGATCTCCTGCTTGCGGGCGAACGCCAGCAACTGGCGGGTGAGCTCGGCCGAACGCTTGGCGGTCAGCAGGATCTCCTGGAGGGCGGGATAGGCCGGATGCTCGGGTGACAGTTGGTCGCAGGCGTTCT